>NZ_JAMPOT010000024.1:0-104626 GCF_028480685.1 Providencia sp. PROV174 | reverse complement strand
TTACTTCTTTTTGCTACTATCGGTTTTAGATGGTGGGTCGTGCAGGATTCGAACCTGCGACCAATTGATTAAAAGTCAACTGCTCTACCAACTGAGCTAACGACCCATCTAAAACTAAATTTCTTTTTGTCTTTCGAGATTTTTGGCTAACCGTATTCTCGTATCAACGGCGGCTTATATTACTGATTTCTGACGAGGGTGCAATGATTTTTTTGCAAAAAAAGATTAAATGCACACTTATCATACTGATAACCCCGAAATATTCGGTAATATGGCTTCGGGGTTATAAATTAAAGTGTACTCAGCTTTTTTTCGGCTAATTTTGAACCAGCACTGTTTGGATATTGTTTCAGCACCTGTTGGTAAACAGCTTTTGCTTTATCTTTTTGTCCCTTATCTTGCATGATCAGCCCAACTTTATATAAGGCTTCGCTGCTTTTTTGGGATTTAGGATATTGCTTAACTACAGTCGCGAAATAAAAAGCAGCATCGTCTTTGCTACCTTTATTGTAGTTTAACTGCCCCAACCAATAATTGGCGTTAGATTGATACCCAGACTTAGGGTAGGCTTTAACAAAGCCTTGTAATGCCCCTATTGCCTGATCAATTTGAGCTTTGGATTTGCTTTCCATCGCTAATTTAACTGCAGCATTGTAATCATCTTTCTCATTTCCACCTGTATTAGCAGCTGCCGTAGGTGCCGTTGAGGAAGATGATGTGTTTGATGCACTAGTGTCAGGTGTTGTTGTATCACCTGAAGTTGCTGAGTTTCCACCGCCTGCATTGTCTAATTGCATGTATAAATCTTTCTGGCGCTCAATAACTTGATTCAATTTGTATTCACTTTCTTGAATCTGACCACGTAACATGTCGATGTCGCGTTGGTTGTCAGCGAGTTGTTGTTGGATTTGATACATGATTTGACCTTGAGAGCTAACTGCTGTCTCAAGTTGAGTAAGGCGGTCTGTTGTTGAACCAGATCCGACATTGTTGATTGGCGCTTGGGCAATAGCGGCCCAAGGGGCCGCTACGCCAACCAATAACGACAGACCGACTAGTAAGTGTCTGAAGTTACTGTTCATAATAGATAATTTCGCTTATCTATTAGTATGCAATGACTGCACGACGGTTTTTCGCGTAGTCTGCTTCAGTGTGACCTAACACAGCTGGTTTTTCTTTACCGTAAGAAACCAGTGAAACTTGGTCACCAGAAACACCTTTGCTTTGCAGGTACATTTTAACTGCATTAGCACGACGCTCGCCCAGCGCGATGTTGTATTCTGGAGTACCACGCTCATCCGCATGACCTTCAACAACAACACGTACAGATGGGTTGCTACGCAGGAATGCTGCGTGTGCATCTAACATTTCAGCGTATTCTGGAGATACGTTGTATTTGTCAAAGCCAAAGTAAACAGTGTTGTTTTGTTGCAGCTGTTCCATTTGCTGACGTGCCAGCTCTTCCGCAGACAGACCAGTGTTAGTTTGGTTAGTAGAAGTATCTACGCCATCTTGGTCATTGTTTTTGTTAGAGCTACAAGCTGCGACTGCCATGATTGGTAACGCGATCATCAGCCCTTTAAGCACTTTATTCAGTTGCATCGTTTTGATCCTTAATATTTTTTGCCACACATTATTATTATGCATCACAGATACGGCGACCAGGCAGGGAATTTAACCTGTCCATCGGTAGCCGGAAGACGCGCTTTGAAACGCCCGTCGGTCGAAACTAGCTGCAATATAGTCCCCAAGCCTTGAGAGGAGCTATAAATTACCATAGTGCCGTTAGGTGCGATACTCGGCGTTTCATCTAGGAACGTTTTCGTTAAAAACTCAACGTTGTTCGTTGCCAGATCTTGTTTGGCGACATGTTGCTGACCGCCGCCGGAGCTGACCATCACTAAGAAAGTACCATCCGGGCTAACATCAGCGTCCTGATTTTGTGTTCCTTCCCAAGACACACGTTCAGGGCTGCCACCATTAATATTCATTTTATAAATCTGCGGACGTCCCGCCTGATCTGAAGTATAGACTAAAGTTTGGCTATCAGGCATCCAGCTTGGTTCCGTATTGTTACTACGACCATCGGTCACCTGGCGAATTTGCCCACTCGCTAAGTCCATAACATATAAATTCAGGCTGCCAGTTTTAGACAGTGCAAATGCCAATTTTGTGCCATCTGGAGAGAATGCAGGTGCCCCATTATGACGTGGGAAAGATGCGACCTGACGAACTGCTCCTGTTGATAACGTTTGAATGACAAGTGCTGAACTACCGCTTTCAAAAGTCACGTATGCCAGTTTTTCACCATCTGGTGACCAAGCTGGCGACATCAGAGGTTCTGGTGAACGGTGAACCGTAAATTGGTTAAAACCGTCATAATCAGAAACTCGTAATTCATATGGATACTGACCGCCTTTGTTAACAACAATATAAGCAATACGCGTACGGAATGCGCCACGAATACCCGTCAATTTTTCAAAGACTTCGTCACTTGCAGTATGCGCTGCATAACGTAACCATTCTTTGGTTACTTTATATTGGTTTTGAGATAAAACAGCACCTGGGTTAGCCGCGACATCAACTAACTGATAGCTAACAACAAAACTACCATCAGCAGCAGGCTGCACCTGACCCACAACCACGGCGTTAATACCTAACGCTGTCCACGCTTCAGGAATCACTTCAGAAGCTGTACCAGGTTGTTGAGGCATGCGGCTTGGCTCGATAGGATTAAATTTCCCGCTATTGCGTAAATCAGCGCCGACTATTTGGCCGACCTCTTGTGGTGGTGCACCAGCACCTGACCATTTAAACGGCACAACACCAATAGGTTGAGCTGAATTAACCCCTTCAGTGATCTCAATACGTATTTCAGCCTGAGCCACTGTCGCCCATAGCATTAGGAACCCTAAAACTACTTTAAAAGCCTGCTTCATTCTTATCTCCCTTACTGCGGATTACTTACTACCGCAATAATTCGCTGAATTTTAACAAAGGTATAATAACAAAACTAGATACCACACAAACTATTTATGCTATTGCCTTAATAATATCAATACAGACTGCTCTGAGTTATTGAAAATCAAGGCTTAAACACAACTGTGCTACCCGCTTTATTAAACGTATCATAGACTTCTCTGCTCGGTGGTTTAGGCATCGTTGCAAGTTTTGCTGCTCGGATTGCTGCATCACAGAGTGCCGCGTCATTAGCTGGGCTATTTTTTGGTGTAATACTCACCAATAACCCATCAGGCGCCAGCTTTAATTGAAGTTCACAAGTACGCCCACGGAAAGTATCTGAATCATAAAATTTACTTTGGATAGCCGCTTTGACTTTACCAGCATAGCTGTCCACATCCGCATTGGAAGCGCCCGATTTTTTACCACCACCTTTTCCAGCTGCGGCTTCACCACCTTGTTTGCTTGGGCCTGATGCCGTTAAATCACCAAGCAAATCATCCACGGAAGCCGCATTTTTAGCCGCTTCAGCTTTGGCTTTCGCCGCTTTTGCTTTCGCTTCTTTATCGGCTTTCTCTTTAGCTTCTTTATCCGCTTTAGCTTTCGCTTCTTTTTCGGCTTTTACCTTAGCTTCTTTATCGGCTTTTTCCTTGGCTTCTTTTTCTGCTTTTTCTTTAGCTTCTTTTTCCGCTTTGGCTTTCGCCGCTTCCGCTTCTTTCTGCGCTTGTGCCTCGGCCTTCGCCTTCTCAGCCGCTTGCTCTTTAATTAGCTTTTCTTTTTCAGCTTTCGCTTTTGCAGCAGCTTCTTCCGCTATTTTTTGCTCTTCCTTCGCTTTTTTAGCAGCGTCTAATGCTTTTTTCTGTTGTTCCTCAGCTTGCTTTTGTTGCTCAGCTGTATCGCGTTCAGTTTTAATACGCTCTTCTTCAAGCTGCTGAAGACGCTTTTGTTCCTTTTCTTGCTGTTCTCTAAGCTCAGCCTCTTGCTTTTGTTCTTGCTCTTTGCGCTCTTTTGCCGCTTGTCTGACGTTATTTTGCTGTCTTTGCATTTCTTCATACTGCTCAACAACCACGCCAGGGTCAACCATCACCGCATCGATGACAGTTCCCTCTTCCCCGCCACCACCAAGTTTGACGACGGAAACTAAAGAGCCTATAACAATCAAACCAATCAATAGGACGTGCAATACGATTGACATCACTAACGAGCGATTTAAGTTATCTTTTTTCTCTTTTGTCTTTCCCACTCTGGTATCCAAAAAAAGAATTGTGACTTATTCAAACGACAATAACCCAGCCTATATAGGCTGAGTCATCAAGCCAACCGATTTTATCCCTGCGCTGTGTAATATATTCAGCGCCTTAATCACTTCTTCATAAGGGACTTCTTTTGCACCACCAATCAAGAAAACTGCTTTTGGATTTTTCTCTAGTTGAGATTTTGCCTCTGCAGCAATTTGCTCTGGTGGCAGCAATTCTAAAACCTCACCATCAAGGCGCATGTTATATTGGCCTACCCCCGACACTTCTAAAATAATCGGTGGGTTATCACTTGATGATACGGTTTGTGTATCTGTTGCATCCGGCAATTCAACTTCCACACTTTGAGAAATAATCGGTGCTGTTGCCATAAATATCAGCAACAGTACCAACAATACGTCCAGTAATGGAACAATGTTGATTTCGGATTTCAGCTCACGTCTGCGACTTGTGCGCGCCATTCGCTTATCTCCCCGTCTTATTTCTTATCAGCAGAGAAGGCTTGACGATGCAAGATGGCTAAAAACTCTTCCATAAAGTTATCGTAGTTTTGCTCTAATTTGCTGACACGTAAGTTCAAACGGTTAAATGCCATAACTGCAGGGATCGCTGCAAACAAACCAATTGCGGTTGCAATCAGCGCTTCAGCAATACCCGGTGCTACCATTTGTAATGTTGCTTGTTTTACTGCTCCCAAGGCAATAAACGCATGCATAATCCCCCAAACAGTACCAAATAAACCAATATATGGGCTAATTGAACCAACAGTTCCTAAAAATGGGATATGTGCTTCAACTGATTCGAGTTCACGATTCATTGAAATGCGCATTGCACGGGAAGCTCCCGTCACTACTGCATCTGGCGCATGAATATTCGCTTGGTGTAAACGAACGAACTCTTTAAAACCAGAATGGAAAATTTGTTCGGCACCACTCAATTCATCACGGCGAGCTTGGCTTTCTTTATATAAGCGCGATAGCTCAATACCTGACCAGAACTTATCTTCAAATGCTTCAGCCTCACGAGTTGCCGCATTTAAAATTTTCGTTCTTTGAATAATGATCGCCCATGATGCGATAGAAAAACCGATCAAAACGAACATAATGAGCTGAACCAAAAGGCTCGCTTTAAGGAATAAATCCAGGATATTCATGTCAGTCACTGTTTAAACTCCGCGACAATAGACTTAGGAAGCGCAATTGGCTTCATTTTTGATGTGTCCACACAAGCAATAAGGGCATTTGCCCCACAAAGCAGGTTACCTTGCGAATCAACTAACCTTTGCTGAAAAGTTAATGAAGCACGTTTCATTTCAATAATTTGTGTTTCAACTTCCAGCAGGTCATCCAGCTTCGCCCCTTTGACAAAATCAATTGTCATGCTTCGCACAACGAAACCAAGGTTCTCAGCAAGCATACTTTGTTGATTGATACCTTTATTTCGCAACATTTCGGTTCTTGCTCGCTCAAAAAAGGCTAAATAGCGTGCATGATAAACAACACCGCCCGCATCTGTATCTTCATAATACACGCGAACAGGCCAGCGAAATAACATAACAATCACTCCGTCTTAGGTTAAATTAATTAACGGTGCCACTATACGCAAGACAGTGCCAGTTTGGAATCACTTTGAAAGTAAAGATATCAAAAATAATTATGGGTCCATTGACCCATAATTAGCAATTAGAATTATCTAAAGACCTGAAAAAGTCCCCAAATAAGAATGATGGCAGCAGGCAATGGATGAAAAATTGCACGAAAGATAACTTTTTTAGGTTTAAAACCCACACCAAAAATCATCGCGGTACACGTTGCCCATATTAACAGCAGCCCTTGCCATATTTGAAATGAACTAGTTTTTGCAGCAAATAGGGTTGGATCCCACATGACTGCACCTGCAGTAACTAAAGCTAAAATAAGGATAAGGGCCCTTATCGGCCCCTTATCCAATAGCTGATAGGTTTTATCCACCAGCATTTTTATTACTCACCATCTTTAGCGGCTTTAGAGTCTTCAGAGTGCTCTAACGCTAATGCTGCGATCACTGCAAAACTACAAGCTAACAGCGTGCCGAGGATCCAGGCGAAATACCACATAGTTATGCTCCTTAATACAGTGAATGCTTGTTGCCTTCGATGAAGTTTTTGTCCAAACGACCGAACATTTTGTAGTAACACCATGCGGTGTATGCCAGTACAATTGGTACAAAGATAATAGCAACCACAGTCATTACTTGCAGTGTGAACAAGCTAGATGTTGCATCCCACATGGTCAAACTAGCGTTTGGCATGATGCTTGAAGGCATGATGAACGGGAACATTGCTACACCACAGGTTAAAATGATACAAGCGATGGTTAATGAAGAACTCACAAACGCCAAACCATTTTTGTCTGCTTTACTAAACAGCATTGTCACTAACGGCAGTGCTACACCCAGAGCAGGCAACGCCCACAGGATTGGGTAAGTATTGAAGTTAGTTAACCAAGCACCAGATTCAACGGCAACAGTTTTGTTTAGTGGGTTAGATACGCTCAATGTATCGATAGTTGAAGTAACAACATAACCATCAATACCCATCACTAACCAAACACCTGCGCCTGCGAAAGCAACTAAAGTGACTAATGCACAGATATAAGTTGCTTTACGAACACGTAAGTACAGTTCACCAGTGGTACGCATTTGCAAATAAGTTGCACCTTGCGTCACAATCATCATTAAGCTGACAACACCCGCTAACAGACCATATGGGTTCAGTAGACCAAACAGGTTACCAGTATACGTCAGGTACTGCTGGTTATCGATTTGCAGTGGAACACCCAATAACAGGTTACCAAACGCAACACCGATTACTAATGGCGGAACGAAACCACCGATAAACAGACCCCAGTCCCACATGTTACGCCATTTTGGGTTCTCCAGTTTTGAACGGTAGTCGAAACCAACCGGACGGAAGAACAATGCAGCTAATACCAAAATCATAGCGACATAGAAACCAGAGAATGCCGCAGCATAAACTTGTGGCCATGCAGCAAACATTGCACCACCCGCAGTGATTAACCAAACTTGGTTACCATCCCAGTGCGGTGCAACAGCATTAATCATGATACGGCGTTCAGTATCTGTTTTACCTAAAATAGGTAATAAGAAGCCAACGCCCATGTCAAAGCCATCTGTGACAGCAAACCCAATCAGTAATACACCGATAAGGATCCACCACACAAATCGAAGAACTTCATAATCAAACATAAGTGGACTCCTATTTACTGAACGTCGTGTGCAGAAGTGTTTTTCTGTTCAAAGTGATAACGACCGGTTTTCAGGCTACTTGGCCCTTTACGAGCGAATTTGAACATTAAGAACATTTCAGCAATTAAGAACAGTGTGTACAGACCACAGATCAATACCATAGAGAAGATCAGGTCATGAGTCGTCAAGTTGGAGTGTGCAACCGAAACAGGTAACACTTCACCAATTGCCCATGGCTGGCGACCATACTCTGCAACGAACCAACCTGACTCAATTGCAATCCATGGTAGTGGAATGCCGAGTAGTGCAATACGCAGCAACAGTTTATTTTGACCAATACGGTTACGAACTACTGACAGGAATGCCCAGCCAATAATTAACAGTAACAGGAAGCCAACACCAACCATGATACGGAATGCCCAGAACAGAGGCCCAACGTTAGGAATACTATCTTTCACTGCTTTTTGGATTTGAGCTTCAGTTGCATCAACAACATTTGGTGCATATTGTTTTAACAGAAGACCATACCCAAGATCTTTTTTGCTTGCTTCAAATGCTGCACGCAATTCAGGATCTTTGTTACCAGCAAGAAGTTCTTGTAACTGACCGTACGCAATCATACCGTTACGAATGCGAACTTCATGTTGTTTCATTAGGTCTTTCAGGCCTAAAACAGGAGTGTCAACCGAGCGGGTTGCAATAATACCCATCGCCCAAGGAATCGAGATCGCAAATTTATTTTCTTGTTTCTCGGTATCTGGCCAAGCGATTAAGTTAAACGCGGCAGGAGGAGCATGAGTTTCCCACTCAGCTTCAACCGCTGCAAGTTTCGTTTTTTGCACGTCACCCATTTCGTAACCTGATTCATCACCAAGAACGATAACAGATAGAACCGCTGCAATACCAAAACTTGCTGCAATTGCAAAAGAACGCTTAGCAAAAGCAACATCACGACCTTTAAGCAGGTAGTAAGAGCTAATACCTAAGATAAACATTGCACCGGTACAATAACCCGCAGCAACTGTGTGGACGAACTTAACTTGTGCAACTGGGTTCAAGACTAGCTCAGAGAAGCTAACCATTTCCATACGCATAGTTTCAAAGTTGAAATCAGCAGCGATTGGGTTTTGCATCCAGCCGTTCGCAACCAAAATCCACAGAGCAGAGAAGTTAGAACCTAAAGCAACTAACCATGTTACAGCAAGGTGTTGTTTTTTGCTTAAACGATCCCAACCAAAGAAGAATAAACCAACAAAGGTAGATTCTAAGAAGAACGCCATCAAACCTTCGATTGCAAGAGGTGCACCGAAGATATCTCCAACGTAGTGAGCGTAGTAAGACCAGTTAGTACCGAATTGGAACTCCATGGTCAAACCCGTTGCAACACCCAGAGCAAAGTTAATACCGAATAACTTACCCCAGAACTTAGTCATATCTTTATAAATTTGCTTGCCTGACAGTACATATACCGTTTCCATGATCGCAAGCAAAAACGCCATACCTAGCGTTAATGGTACGAACAGGAAGTGATACATCGCAGTTAAGGCAAACTGTAATCGTGACAGTTCGACAATATCAAACATCTTGACTCCTTGCTCCTAGCAGGAAGACACCGACTTGCGGCAACCCAGCTTCCAGTTTTTAATACTTAGAAAGCCTCTTAACTACCAGCAAAAAATGCCTCAAAACAACAAATAATTAACAAAATTAAAAGAACGAACGTTACTATAATAATAGTACGCCTATCTTCACACACAATAAACTTCTTTTACGTGACTCAGATTTGAATTCTGAATTTACATCAATAATTATACCCTTTAATAGAAAACCGAGTATTTGATCGAGCACCAATTTAAGCAATTTAAACAAATAAAGCCAGAGGCAATGAATTGATTTACGTCAATTTTTTTCCTGTTGTTAATTGCTATACCTGCCAGTCAATTAATAGTTATTCACTTGTTAAAATGCTGTTATTGATAATGACATAAATGTTCTTAATTTTTCCAAAGATTAACAAAAAATATAATCTGTGAATTAAATCCTCGAAAAAAGAATATTTAATTTGTAATAGTATCTTATTTTAAACTTATTATGAATTTTATTAATATAGGCATATTTCTCTACTAAACGGTTATATTGGCTTAATTGAATTACCGTCAATATTATAAAATTGATATGCCGCAATTTCGCTATTTTTTGCATAAAATGCTCCCCCCCCCCTCTTTTGTTCAGCCAATTGCCATTTCATTATCAATTTTCTTTCATATAAGCCTATAGTTCGCAATTTTAAGTATAGACATACTTTTCAGAAAACCGCATAACCATACAAAAATTGTTTGAAACATTTTCACAAGGCATAAAAAAACCCGCGCTCACATGAGCACGGGCTTTCGTCTCTTACTCTTGCTAGTTACCTAGCGAATCACTTATTTGTTCAACAGTGATTTTACTGCATCGCCGATGTCTGCAAGACTACGAACGGTTTTCACACCAGCCGCTTCTAATGCAGCAAATTTCTCATCAGCAGTTCCTTTACCGCCTGCGATGATTGCACCTGCGTGGCCCATACGTTTGCCTTTTGGTGCAGTTACACCTGCGATGTAACCGACAACAGGTTTAGTGACGTGCTCTTTAATATAAGCCGCTGCTTCTTCCTCTGCGTTACCACCGATTTCACCGATCATGACGATAGCTTCAGTTTGTGGATCCGCTTGGAATAATTTTAGGATATCAATAAAGTTTGAACCGGGGATTGGGTCACCACCGATACCAACACACGTTGATTGGCCTAAACCTGCATCAGTGGTTTGTTTAACCGCTTCATAAGTCAACGTACCTGAACGTGAAACGATACCCACTTTACCCGGCATATGGATATGACCAGGTTGGATACCAATCTTACATTCACCCGGAGTGATAACACCAGGGCAGTTAGGGCCAATCATACGAACGCCTGCTTCGTCTAATTTCACTTTCACTGTCAGCATATCCAACGTTGGGATACCTTCAGTGATGGTGATAATCAGTTTAATGCCAGCATCGATAGCTTCTAAGATAGAATCTTTACAAAATGGTGCTGGAACATAGATAACAGAAGCGGTTGCACCCGTAGCTTCTACAGCTTCACGAACGGTGTTAAATACAGGTAAACCTAAGTGTACAGTGCCACCTTTACCTGGAGTCACACCACCCACCATTTGCGTGCCATAAGCAATCGCTTGTTCTGAGTGGAATGTACCTTGGCCACCTGTGAAACCTTGGCAAATTACTTTGGTGTTTTTATCGATTAAAATAGACATTATTTAGCCTCCGCTGCTGCTACTGCTTTCTTAGCTGCATCTGTCAGGCTGTTCGCAGCTATAATATTCAAGCCGCTGTCTGCCAGTTTTTTAGCACCTAACTCTGCATTGTTACCTTCTAAACGCACAACTACTGGTACATTTACGCCAACTTCTTCAACTGCACCAATGATGCCGTCTGCAATCAGGTCGCAGCGAACGATACCACCAAAGATGTTAACAAAAACTGCTTTCACGTTTTCATCAGAAAGAATGATTTTAAATGCTTCAGTTACACGCTCTTTTGTCGCGCCGCCGCCAACATCTAAGAAGTTAGCTGGTGCACCACCGTGCAGCTTAACGATATCCATGGTACCCATTGCAAGGCCCGCACCGTTAACCATACAGCCGATATTGCCATCTAACGCAACGTAGTTCAGTTCCCACTGAGCGGCTTGTGCTTCACGTGCATCTTCTTGTGATTCATCACGCAGTTCACGAATTTCTGGTTGGCGATATAACGCGTTGCTATCGATACCTAATTTACCATCTAAACAAACTAAATCACCCGCAGTACTAATAACCAGTGGATTGATTTCAGCTAATGCTAAATCGCGTTCTAGGAATAACGTTGCCAGACCCATGAAAATTTTCGCGAATTGGCTAACTTGTTTACCGGTTAAGCCTAATTTGAATGCTAATTCACGGCCTTGGAAAGGCATTGGGCCAGTCAGTGGGTCGATAATCGCTTTATGAATTAACTCTGGAGTCTCTTCTGCTACTTTCTCGATTTCCACGCCACCTTCGGTAGATGCCATGAATACAACGCGACGAGTGCTACGGTCTACAACCGCACCTAAATAGAGTTCTTTAGCAATATCAGTTGCCGTTTCAACCAGAATTTGGTTAACAGGCTGGCCGTTTGCATCAGTTTGATAGGTAACTAAGTTTTTACCTAACCAGTGTTCTGCAAATGCTTTCACTTCATTGATATCACTAGTGACTTTTACGCCGCCAGCTTTACCACGTCCACCTGCGTGAACTTGGCATTTAATTACCCATGGGCCGTCACCAATTTTTTTAGCAGCATCGACGGTTTCAGCGACTGATGAACAGGCATAACCTGTCGGTGCAGGCATCCCATAACGTGCAAACAACTGTTTTGCCTGGTACTCGTGTAAATTCATGATGTTCTATCCATAATTGAGTCTGAAGAGGCGTTTATTCGCCTCCTGCAATTGTTACTGATTTAGCAACCCGCGAACGGGCTGCATCGGTTACTTCAGACCGGACAAGTTGTACCCTGCCCTGTTATGTTGCTATACGTCCAGCAGTAAACGAGTTGGATCTTCCAGCATATCTTTGATAGCGACTAAGAAGCCAACTGACTCACTACCATCGATTAAACGGTGGTCGTAAGACAGTGCTAAATACATCATAGGAAGAATCTCTACCTTACCATTTACAGCCATAGGGCGGTCTTTAATCGCATGCATGCCTAAAATCGCGCTCTGTGGTGGGTTAATGATAGGTGTAGACATCAGAGAACCGAATACGCCACCGTTAGTGATAGTGAAGTTACCGCCACTTAAGTCTTCAACAGTTAATTTACCATCACGACCTTTGACAGCCAGTTCTTTAATTTTCTTCTCGATATCAGCCATGCTCATTGCATCGACATCACGTAGAACAGGTGTTACCAGACCACGTGGTGTTGAAACTGCAATACTAATATCGAAATAGTTATGGTAAACCACATCATCGCCATCGATAGAAGCATTCACTTCTGGGTAGCGTTTCAGTGCTTCAACAGCAGCTTTCACATAGAAAGACATAAAGCCTAAACGAACACCATGACGTTTTTCGAATACTTCGCCATATTGTTTACGTAAGTCTTTGATTGGTTGCATATTGACTTCGTTAAACGTCGTCAACATTGCAGTAGTGTTTTTCGCTTCTAACAGACGCTCTGCGATACGTTTACGTAAACGCGTCATTGGAACACGTTTTTCGCTACGATGCGCTAAAGGCGCTTGTGGCGCTTCTGGTGCTTTCGCCGCAGGTGCCGCAGATTTATTTGCCGCTAAATGTTTTTCAACATCCTCGCGAGTTAAGCGTCCACCAACGCCAGTCCCTTTGATATCCGCAGGGTTTAAATCGTGCTCTGCAATTAGACGACGAATAGCTGGAGTCAGCGCATCGTTGCTTTCTGTTTCTAGACTTGCTGTTTGACGTTGTGCAGGTGTTGATTCTTGTGCTTCTTTCACTTCAGCTGGGATACCAGTGCTATCGCCTAAACGAATGCGCCCCAGTAATTGCTTAGATAATACCGTTGCACCTTCATCTTCAACGATAGCTTCTAATACACCCGCTTCGCTTGCAGGAACTTCTAATACGACTTTATCTGTTTCGATCTCAACCAGTACTTCATCACGCTGAACACTGTCACCTGGTTTTTTATGCCATGTGGCAACCGTAGCATCTGCAACGGACTCAGGAAGATCGGGAACAAGAATTTCTACGCTACTCATTTTCTATCCTTTAATTATTCAATGTTCAAAGCGTCATTAACCAGGGCTTTTTGTTGTTCCTGGTGTACGGACGTATAGCCAACTGCTGGAGATGAAGAAGCAGCTCGACCTGCATAACGTAAAGTTGCCCCTGCTGGGATAGCTTCACGGAAGTTATGTTGACTGCAATACCAAGCACCTTGGTTTAATGGCTCTTCTTGACACCATACAAAGTCTTTTACATCAGTAAATTGCGCCAACGCTTTTTGGATATCTTCGTGTGGGAACGGATATAGCTGTTCGATACGCACGATAGCAACGTCAGTTTGTTCATTTTTACGACGTTGTTCTAACAGATCGTAATAGACTTTCCCTGAACACATAACGACGCGTTTCACACTTTTCGGATTGATTTCATCGATTTCACCGATAACTGGCTCAAATGTACCATTTGCCAATTCTTCCATGCTAGAGACCGCTAATGGGTGACGTAGCAGAGATTTTGGTGACATCACAATCAGAGGACGGCGCATGCCACGTAGGGCTTGGCGACGTAACATGTGGTAAACCTGAGCAGGTGTTGACGGCACACACACTTGCATGTTTTGGTCAGCACACAGTTGCAAGTAGCGCTCTAAACGTGCAGATGAGTGCTCTGGACCCTGACCTTCATAACCATGAGGCAGTAACATGACCAGACCGCACATACGACCCCATTTTTGCTCACCAGAGCTAATGAATTGGTCGATAACCACTTGAGCACAGTTAGCGAAGTCACCAAATTGCGCTTCCCAGATAGTCAATGCACGAGGTTCTGTGGTTGCATAACCATATTCGAATGCTAATACGGCATTTTCGGTCAGAACAGAGTCCCAAACATTAAACACACCTTGGCCGTTATGAATATTTTGCAGTGGAACATAAACCGAACCATTCGTTTGATTGTGGACCACTGCATGACGATGGAAGAATGTACCACGGCCCGCATCTTCACCCGATAAACGAACAGGAATACCTTCGTCAACCAATGTTGCGTACGCTAAAGTTTCAGCTGCACCCCAGTCGAGAAGTTTTTCACCTTTCGCCATTTCGGCACGGTCAGCATAGATTTTCTCAACACGAGATTGTGCAACCACGCCTTCTGGAATCGTACTGACTTTAGTTGCCAGTTCAGTTAAGCGTTTAATATCAACGGTTGATTTATATGATGCATCCCATTCATGGTTTAAATATGGAGCCCATGTGTATGAGTTCAGCCCCATTTCACGGTACTCTTCAACCACACAGTTACCTGCATCTAGCGCATCGCGATACAGATTGACCATTTCAGTGACATCATTGGCACTTAACACATTTTCTGCAATTAAACGGTCTGCATAAATTTTACGTGGTGTTGGGTGCTGCTTGATTTTTTGATACATCACTGGCTGAGTTGCACTTGGCTCATCCGCTTCGTTATGACCATGACGGCGATAACATACTAAATCAATCATCACGTCGCGTTTGAACGTGTTACGGAAATCCAGTGCCAAACGTGTCACAAAAGAAACCGCTTCAGGGTCATCGGCATTCACGTGGAAAATTGGTGCCTGTACCATCTTCACGATATCAGTACAGTATTCTGTAGAACGGGTGTCTTTCGGGTTAGAAGTGGTAAAACCAATTTGGTTATTAATCACGATACGCATTGTACCGCCAACTTCGTAACCACGAGCTTGAGACATGTTCAGTGTTTCTTGTACAACACCTTGACCTGTGACTGCGGAGTCACCGTGAATAGTAATTGGCAGAACCATGTTACTGCGGCCTTCGTCCAGACGGTCACGACGAGCACGTACTGAACCAATAACCACAGGGCTAACAATCTCAAGGTGAGATGGGTTAAATGCTAATGCCAAGTGAACACGAGAACCTGCGGTTTCAAAGTCAGAAGAGAAACCTTGGTGATATTTAACGTCACCCGCACTAGAGTGGTCTTTATGTTTGCCCGCGAATTCATCAAACAGTTCGCCAGGTTTTTTACCTAAGATATTCACTAGAACGTTTAAACGCCCACGGTGAGCCATACCCAAAACAACTTCACGGGTATCTTGCTTGCCTGCGTGGTGGATTAAATCTTTCAGCATTGGGATCAGTGAGTCACCACCTTCCAATGAGAAACGCTTGGCGCCTGGGAATTTAGCCCCGATGTAACGCTCAAGCCCTTCAGCCGCCGTTAATTCAGCTAAGAAACGTTTTTTATCTTCTGCAGAGAAAACCTTAGAAACGTCAACAGACTCAAGACGCTGTTGGATCCAACGTTTTTCTTCTGTATTCGTGATATGCATATATTCAGCACCAATAGAACCGCAATAAATACGTTTCAAGTGCTCATATAGCTCACTAAGCTTCATGGTTTCTTTGCCAATAGCAAATGAACCCACGTTGAAGGTTTCGTTGAAGTCTTCTTTCGTCAGGTTGTGGAATGCTGGGTCTAAATCTGGAACAGATTCACGTTTCCAAAGACCTAACGGGTCAAGATTCGCATTTTGGTGCCCGCGGAAGCGGAACGCATTGATTAATTGCAAAACTTTAACTTGTTTTGCGTCGATAGCTGGATCGCTAACAGAGGTGTGATAACGTGTAGAGTCTTTTGCTAAGCGACGGAAGTAATCGCGCGCTTGGGAGTGGAATTGTTCACCGCTAGTGCCTAATGCTGCACCAGGGAGTTGCTCAAAAATTGCTTTCCACTCGGCATCGACAGAGTTAAGGTCAGTCAGATAATCTTCATAGAGCTGTTCTATATAAGTCTGGTTCGCGCCTGCCAGAAAGCTTGAATCCAGCCAGTCCTTCATTACGCCGTTCTGCATTGTGATCCCTTAAGCTTTTAAAGCTTTAGTTTTCGCCGTGGTTAACTAATCGCCGCATTTAAGCGACCTCGATAAAGGTTCTCTTGGACGTGCTTTATGCATGTTCTCTCTTTGGGAGGCCCTTTATCAATAAGGGTTTCCCTTTTAAGGAACCTTTAAAAACTGGCTGCGGTTTTTAAAGGCCCCTATGCTTGGGCTGTCGTCTTCATCTTTTGCAGTTGGCTATTTTTTCTACTTTTTACTGTTACTTTCTTTGCTTTCACTTTTTTACGCTTTTGTAATGACAACGTTTTAATAAATACTACTTTTTATGGGTGACAATGTTACTTTCTGATGCTCATTGTTGGTATTTCGTTTTCGCGCTTTTGTGAGCTTCCGCGCATTAAAATCATGTCATTGTTTTTACTTTACGCGTTTCTTTTAACTTATGTTTTTATTTTGTGCTATTTCCATTTTAACCCACAGCACCTGAGCACTGCGGGTTAAATATTCATCATTAAGCGCTATGTTTTAGTAACATAGATTTAATATGACCGATAGCTTTCGTTGGATTTAGTCCTTTAGGGCATACATTGACACAATTCATAATGCTATGACAGCGGAAGACACTAAAAGCGTCGTTCAGATCATCTAATCGTGAATCGGTTTCAGTATCACGGCTATCAATTAAGAAGCGATACGCTGCCAACAAGCCTGCAGGCCCGATAAACTTGTCCGGATTCCACCAGAAAGATGGGCAAGAAGTCGAACAACATGCACACAAAATACACTCATATAAACCATCGAGTTTTTCACGTTGTGCAGGAGTTTGTAAATTCTCACGCGCCGGTGGATTCTTGTTATCATTAATAAGATATGGACGAATTTTTTCGTATTGGGTATAGAATTGTGTCATGTCGATAATCAGGTCACGCACAACAGGCAGACCCGGCAATGGACGAATGACAATTTTCTTTCCACCACGGATTAAAGCAGATAATGGCGTAATACATGCCAACCCGTTTTTACCGTTCATGTTCAGACCATCAGAACCGCACACCCCTTCACGACAAGAACGACGGAAGGATAATGTTGGATCTTGCTCTTTGATTTGGATTAACGCATCCAGCAACATCATGTCACGCCCTTCAGGAACTTCTAGCGTGTAATCTTGCATACGTGGTGCGTTGTCCACATCAGGATTGTAGCGATAAATCGAAAATTGTAATTTCATAGTTTATTTCTCCGCAACTGGATTAACACCACGCATTAGTAGGTACGAATTTTCGGTGGGAAGGCTTCACGCAGTTTTGGCTGCATGTTGACTTCACGACGCGTCATCGTTTCAGATTGCGGTAAATATAATGAGTGACATAACCAATTCGCATCATCTCGCTCTGGGTAGTCAAAGCGGCTATGCGCACCACGACTTTCTGTACGGAAGTTTGCAGCTTGTGCAGTTGCATAAGCCGTTTCCATCAGGTTATCCAGTTCTAAACATTCGATACGCTGAGTATTAAACTCAGTCGAGGTATCATCAAGACGCGCATTTTGCAAGCGTTCACGAATCACTTTCAGCTCTTCTAAACCTTTCGCCATCGCATCACCTTCACGGAATACCGAGAAGTTGTGCTGCATACAGGTTTGCAGTGCCTTACGGATTTCAGTTGGGTCTTCGCCAGTATGCGCCCCTTCCCAACGGTTAAAGCGAGTCATCGCTGCATCGATATCAGATTCAGAGGCATCACGCATTGAACCTTGTTCCATGATGGACTCTTTCAAATGCAGACCCGCTGAACGACCAAATACGACTAAGTCGAGGAGTGAGTTACCGCCTAAACGGTTAGCGCCGTGTACAGATACACAGGCAATCTCACCCACAGCAAACAGACCCGGAATAACTTCATCTTCGCCTTTTTCGTTATAACGAATAGCTTGACCAGTGACTTTAGTCGGAATACCGCCCATCATGTAGTGACAAGTAGGAATAACTGGAATTGGCTCTTTGATTGGATCAACGTGAGCAAAAGTGCGAGATAATTCAAGAATACCTGGTAAACGTGATTCCAGAACTTCTTTTCCTAAGTGATCCAGTTTCAGTTTGGCATGTGGGCCCCATGGACCATCGCAACCACGACCTTCACGAATTTCAATCATGATAGAACGCGCGACAACATCACGACCTGCAAGGTCTTTCGCATTCGGCGCATAACGTTCCATAAAGCGCTCGCCATCTTTATTCAGCAAGTAACCGCCTTCACCACGGCAACCTTCAGTGACGAGAACACCCGCACCTGCGATACCTGTTGGGTGGAATTGCCACATTTCCATATCTTGTAGTGGAACACCTGCACGAGCAGCCATCCCTACACCATCACCCGTATTGATGTGTGCGTTAGTGGTTGATTGGTAAATACGACCCGCACCACCTGTTGCTAAAATAGTGGCTTTCGCTTTGAAATAAACCAGTTCACCTGTTTCCATACAAATCGCAGTACAACCTACAACATCGCCATCTTGGTTTTTAACTAAATCAAGGGCATACCATTCAGAAAAAATGGTTGTGTGGTTTTTTAAGTTCTGCTGATACAACGTATGCAACAGTGCGTGGCCAGTACGGTCTGCCGCAGCAGCAGTACGTGCAGCTTGCTCACCACCGAAGTTTTTAGACTGGCCACCAAATGGACGTTGATAAATACTTCCGTCATCAAGGCGAGAGAATGGCAACCCCATATGCTCTAATTCGAGGATAGCTTCTGGCCCTGTTTTACACATATATTCAATAGCATCTTGGTCACCGATGTAGTCGGAACCTTTCACGGTATCGTACATGTGCCATTCCCAGTTATCAGGGTGAGTATTACCTAAAGCAACAGTAATACCGCCTTGTGCTGATACAGTATGAGAACGGGTTGGGAAGACTTTTGACAGAAGCGCGCAAGATAGGCCCATCTGTGAAATTTGTAATGCGGCACGCATACCTGCGCCACCCGCACCGATAACGATAGCGTCAAACTCTCTGATTGGCAGATTCATTTATGCACCCCACACAACAATTGTTCCGTAAATTAAATAAGCCAACAGACCTACAACGATAGCCAGCTGCAATACTAAACGAATTGCTAAAGGTTTAACGTAGTCAGTCAGCACTTGCCACATGCCAATCCACGCATGGACAAGAATCGAGAACAAGGTGAGGATTGTGAATACTTTCGTCACAGAAGAGGCGAAAAAGCCACGCCAGACTTCATAGGTAATGTCGTTAATAGCAACAAAACCAACAATGTAGAGCACGTAGAGTGCGATAACAATCGCAGAACCACGGATTAATAGCCAGTCCTGGATACCAGTACGGCCTAAAGCTGAAGCATTACTTACCATACTAAAATCCCCGCCAGAATTGCTAAAATCACGGTAATGACAAATGTAATTTTTGCAGATGAGTTACCAGCAGCAAGCGTTTCATCAACACAACCGAAATCCATTAGCATATGACGAATACCACCACAGATGTGGTAAGCCAAAGCAGTCAAGATGCCCCAAAGAATGAACTTAGCAAAAAAGCCAGTCATTATTTCAGACGCGTATTGAAAACCTTCTGGAGAGGAGAGAGATGTCCCTAACAACCAAAGCAGAATACCAACTGCGATGAGAGTAATGACGCCAGAGACACGGTGCAAGATCGAAGATATTGCAGTGATCGGGAAGTGAATCGTCTGCAAATCAAGGTTGACAGGTCTTTGTTTTTTCACAATTTTGCCCACACAGCTCTTTATTATTTTCCATCCTCCGGACCTGGGGTGGAAATCAGACAGCGACAGGGGTACAAAATGCAACTTAACACAAACTCTAATCCATCATGTTTAAATAAAGTTGCATACTGATCACGCTGGGAACTCCTACTACAGGGTAATCCGGAGACCTGCCGCTAGTATAAAGTCTTCACAATGCCATTACAATTCCCACACAAAATGTTTGGAGACATTTAGCCCGAACAGTGAGAAGGATCACGATTTAAACATTTTGTATAAATGTGCTTATCTTATTTGACAATGATTCAACATTTATCTTACATATAGGTCTGGCAGAATTATCTTAACGGTGCTGTTTACCCTTCATCGGAAAAGAAAAAACGTGAATGTTGCAATGTTAAATACTCTTCAATTTGAACTATGATGGGTATTAATAACAAAAGTTATGAAAGTTGTTCCTCTTACCACAAATAATGATATTGTAGGGAAAACAACAAAAAGAACATAACATCTACACACTCATAAACAACCTAATTACATTGTCGTCGGTCTCAGATTTCAGGTTTTATGTGATAGCGAGCTGATTTCCAAAGCATACCGGTAGAACAATGCACGAAGACACAGTATAACGCTGAGCTTCTGGGTTGTTGGGTGTCGATTATCAAGCGCTAAGGAGACCGTAATGGCTGATAACAAAGCTAAGCTAACGACTGGTAGTAAGGGTGATATTGACCTAGATATTTTAAGCCCAACGATTGGTCAAGACGTTATCGATGTCCGAACTTTAGGTTCTAAAGGGTTCTTTACCTACGACCCTGGTTTTACTTCTACTGCATCCTGTGAATCAAAAATCACCTATATCGATGGTGATCAAGGCATTCTGTTGCACCGTGGTTTCCCTATCGATCAACTCGCCACTGAAGCCTCTTATCTCGAAGTTTGTTATATCCTGCTATACGGTGAAGCACCGACTCAAGAACAATATGACGTATTTAAAAATACGGTGACTCGCCATACCATGATCCATGAGCAAATTACACGCATGCTTAATGGTTTCCGCCGTGACTCACACCCAATGGCAGTTTTATGTGGTGTTACGGGGGCATTAGCCGCGTTCTATCACGATGCGCTGGATGTTAACAACCCACGTCACCGTGAAATTACGGCTTATCGCCTGCTGTCAAAAATGCCAACAGTTGCAGCGATGTGTTACAAATATTCAATTGGCCAACCTTTTGTTTATCCACGTAATGATCTGTCATACGCGGGTAATTTCTTGCACATGATGTTCTCTACACCTTGTGAAGAATACACGGTTAATCCTGTTTTAGAGCGCGCAATGGATCGTATTTTGATTCTGCACGCTGACCACGAGCAAAACGCTTCAACATCGACAGTTCGTACTGCGGGTTCATCTGGTGCAAACCCATTTGCTTGTATCGCAGCGGGTATTGCTTCACTGTGGGGGCCTGCTCACGGTGGTGCTAACGAAGCTTGCTTGCGTATGTTGGAAGAAATCCAAACCGTTGAGCACATCCCTGCGTTTATTGAGCGTGCTAAAGACAAAAATGACTCTTTCCGCTTAATGGGCTTCGGTCACCGTGTTTATAAAAACCATGACCCACGTGCAACAGTAATGCGTGAAACTTGCCATGAAGTTCTAAACGAACTTGGCCTGAATGACAGTTTGCTGGAAGTCGCAATGGAGCTGGAACGTATCGCATTGAACGACCCGTACTTCATTGAGAAAAAACTGTACCCGAACGTTGACTTCTATTCAGGTATCATCTTGAAAGCAATGGGTATTCCTTCTTCAATGTTTACTGTTATTTTTGCCATTGCACGTACTATTGGCTGGATTGCACATTGGAATGAAATGCACGATGACGGCCTGAAAATTGCCCGTCCTCGTCAGCTGTACACGGGTTATGACAAACGTGAATTCAACTCAGAATTAACAAAAAAATAATATTTAGTTAAATCTAAAACCCTACAAGTCTTAAAGCCTCGAAAAATCGAGGCTTTTTTCGTTCTTTCACGCCGTATTACTGTTGGTATTCCCTCGGTGTGACCCCGCTCATTTTACGGAAAAAACTAATAAATGCGCTATCGCTGGTTAGGCCAAGTTCTTGAGTTATATAGTGATAGGGCTTTTCTTGTGCGAGTAATTCAATCGCTTTAATAAAACGCCATTGTTGGCGCCATGCTTGATAATTCATTCCTGTTTCTTTAAAAAAAATCCGGGTAATCGTCTTCTCACTCGCACCAACCGTTTGTGCTAATTGGTTTAAATTTGGAGGTAATTGTTCGATATTAACCCCTTTAAAACGCCTATCTTGCGGTAATGGTAGCAGTGTTGGCTCTAAAGTTGCACTTTGTAACTCATCGATAAATACGGGCAATAAATTAGCCAAATGCCCTTGTTGCCAATCACTATCAAATGGTGCAATCGCAATGCGTTCAAGCACTTCTCTCAATAACGATGAAATACTTAATATCACCACCTCATTCCCTATTCTGTCAGCGTATTCTTGCGCTAAATAAACCGAACGGTAGCCCACTGATGCTCGCATTTGAGCTCGATGAAGAACAAATGGTGGGATCCAAGCCACTCTACCCGGAGGAAGTAAAGACAGACGGTTTTTCAGTGAAATTCGTATACATCCTTGTTGTGTAAACAAAAGCTGTCCCATTTCATGTTTATGAAAGCCAGAGTCATGCTGCCCCATTTTTGCTGCAATTCCCAATACTGGCGCGGGATACCAGTGAGTTTGAAATTCATCTGTTTGATTTAGCCAAGCCATAATGTCTCTTTTTTGATATTTATAGTCTTTATTATTGTAATAAGACAATAAAAATAACACTAAACTGCCTGCCATTGAATCGTTGTATCTAATTAGACCCTTTATTTTTAGTAGATTGGCAGGAAAAAAAGTATGAAACACCCTCTTTCATTATGGCTTGCTGTTGCCTTGATGATGTTTCCACAAATTGTGGAAACCATATACAGCCCCGCACTCACTGATATCGCCAGTGCCTTTTCAGTAAATGCGGAGAAAGCTTCACAAACGCTGTCGCTTTATTTCTTTGCTTTTGCATTAGGCGTGGTGTTTTGGGGCCGCATGTGTGACACCTTAGGGCGCCGCCCGACGATTCTGGCGGGTTTATTGATATATGGTATTGCGTCTATTGGCGCGTTATTTGTCACACATTTTTATTTATTATTACTAATGAGAATGTTGTCAGCCTTTGGCGCTGCCGTAGGTTCAATTGGTACACAAACCGCCATGCGCGATAGCTACCAAGGCCATGAATTAGCCAAAGTTTTTTCTATTATGGGCGTTGCTTTGGCTGTCAGCCCCGCTTTAGGGATGTTATTTGGTGCTGGACTCGTTAATTTTGGTGGTTATCAAACCGTTTTTATCGGCTTAGCGATTTTAGCTGTGGTGCTTTTTCTCTGGTCAATCTGTCGTTTACCCGAGACCAAGCCTAAAACCGTGACTCATATCTCATTTATTAAGACATTTTTACGGATGATCGCAGATAAAGAAATTGTTAGAAATGTGATATTGATAGCATTTTTCAACATTAATTTATTTAGCTATTATCAGCTGGCACCATTCAGTTTTGAACAATTAATGCTCACTCAACAACAGTTTGGATTTACTGGGATTTTATTAGCACTTGGAGTCGGTTTAGGTTCGATATCAAATCGCTATTTATTGGCTAAAAAACACACATCTGAACAACTTGTTAAGCTTGCCAGCCTCATTTCATTGGTGAGTGGTTGTTTAGTTTTTGTGCTAATGGATTCAATTTGGTTTGTTTTACCCGTTATTGGCATTGTTATTGGTTATGGAATTGCGATCCCGAACATACTTGCCCATGCATTAAACCGTTATGGTGAGCAAAAAGGCACTGCCGGCGCCATTTTAGGGTTATTTTACTACATCGGGCTCGCCATTGGTTTGATGGTTGCAGGTTGGAGCCAGCACTTAGGTTTAGTGTTAACTATTTCAAGTGCAGTATTGGTTTTCGCATCGTTAAAATACCGAACCCAATAGCTATTTTTATTTTTATTTTCAATAGATTATCAATCTTCTAAGTATTTCGAATCACCGCTAGGCGGCAAAAGAGTGAAGCCCTAGGAGCATATATAAGTATGTGACTAGGGTTCGTGAATGCAGCCAACAACGCTTTGATGTAAAAGGCGGCAAAAATTTAATTCTCTAAATAGTTCGAGTTGTGGCTAGGCGGCGAATAAGGGTATCTTGGGGAGCATACAAAAGTATGTGACCCAAGTAGCCGAGTGAAGCCAACACAGCCACAGTTCGAAATATGACGAGAATTTAGGCAGGGTTATCGATATCGATAAACTCCGCATCTAACCCATGTTCATCTACAAGCCACTTAGTCAGCGCTTTAATCCCATAACGTTCCGTTGCATGATGCCCTGCACTGTAGAAATGGATCCCCATTTCCCTTGCTATATGAATGGTTTGTTCCGAAACTTCCCCCGTTACAAAGGCATCTACACCAAATTCAGCCGCTTGTAGGATAAAGCCTTGCCCTCCCCCTGTACACCATGCGATTTGACGAATTTCTTCTTTTGCATTATCACCACAATGTAGGACTTTACGACCAAGGCGAGTTTCTAAACGAGACGTTAACTCTGAAGGAGTAATCGGTTGATCAAAAAAACCAAATGGCATTAATGGGTCGATTTGGCCATTTACCTGCACCCCCATAATATAAGCAAGTTGTGTATTATTGCCTAATTGATGGTGTGCATCTAATGGGAGATGATAACCATACAGGTTGATATCATTCGCTAATAATGTTTTTAAGCGATTTTTCTTCATCCCTTTGATAATGGCGGGCTCATTTTTCCAAAAATAGCCATGATGAACAATAATGGCATCGGCTTTCTTTTCAACGGCAACATCCAATAATGCTTGGCAAGCTGTCACACCAGTGATGATTTTATGTACATGTGGTCGCCCTTCAACTTGCAATCCATTCGGTGCAAAATCTTGGAACTCACTAACTTTCAATTCGTCATTAATGATTTCTTCTAATCTTAAGTTATGCATTATGTTGTCCTTTTTACTGCACAGCTAAACGGTTTATCCACCAGTTTGAACGTAATTGACTGATAATCAATAAGCATAAACGGAAACATGATTTTTTTCTGTGTTATTTGAAGTATATAGAATAAAAATAGGCGGGATTAAAAACAAAACCCCCACAATTCAATATTGCAGGGGTTACTACTCACCATTAAGCACTAAATTAGCGATGGCTTTCTAAGGTTGTTTCTGAACGTTCTAGCCAAACAGGTTTATCACTGGTTTTCGCCCAAACCTTATGTAAATGACTATAAAACTTTGCTCTTTTTGGATAAAAAACCATAACCGGAAACGCAATAATGCCAGCTGTTACAGCAGCAGTGCGGCGTGCAAGTACCTGATTACGGGAATATTCGCGATATGTGGACATCGGTATCCTCCTTCAGTTGCCACTTTATTTGTCGATTCCAGCTTTGCTCTATCATTCCCCATTAACACACATTTCCCATTAACACAGTAGTAAAGAGCGACTAAAACCGGACAGATAATATGAAATATATTGACTGTAGATAGGATATCGCAAATTGTGTAATAAAACTACTCATCTGACCACTTAATATGTAAATTTTTCTAAAAAATCTGCTTATTTCGTATTTTTATTACATTCCTTAACCAATTAACGTTTTATTCATACATTTTAATTACAATTAAATAACAAATGAATCAATAAAATACCACGCCACTTTTTCTATTAAGCACTCTCTTTTTGCTAAGTAAACAGCCATTTTTATACTTTTTTTACACCCTACCCGTGCTTTTTATCAGCTTCTTTACAACGAACTCTTTAGCCTTATCACATGGAAATAATAAGGAGAAAATACTGTGTCATTACTTTCCATTATTGGGGCAGTTCTCGTTGTTTTGCTGCTGACGTATCTGATTTATGCCCTGCTTAACGCGGAGGATTTCTGATATGACTACCACCACATTGCTATTTTTAGGTAGTTTTTTACTGATCTTATTCATCTTAGCAAAGCCTTTAGGCAATGGTATTGCCCGGTTAATCGACAATGATATACCTCGTCGGTTAGCAAGCAGTGAGTCCCTACTTTGGCGTTTAACCGGAGTCAAACAGCCAGGAAGAGACATGGCTGAGATGAATTGGCGGCAATATGCCTTAGCGATTGTATTATTTAATGTTTTAGGTTTTATTTTATTATTCGTTATTTTAGTCTGCCAAGGCCGTTTACCCCTTAACCCTCAACACTTTGAAGGGATGAGCTGGGATTTAGCCTTTAATACCGCCATTAGTTTTATTTCCAATACCAACTGGCAAGCTTATAGTGGCGAAAATACATTAAGTTATTTGAGCCAAATGGCCGGGTTGACGGTACAAAACTTCCTTTCTGCTACCACCAGTATTGCGGTTGTTTTCGCATTGATCCGCGCTTTTTCACGCCATGGCAGTAAAACTGTCGGTAATGCGTGGTTAGATATATACCGCATCACCGTGTATTTACTCTTCCCTTTAGCCCTAGTTTTCGCTCTCTTTTTTGTTAGCCAAGGGGTTATTCAAAATTTCTCCGGCTATTTAATTATTCACCCTTTAGATAGCAGTGAGCAATTATTACCCATGGGGCCAGTAGCTTCCCAAGAAGCGATAAAATTGCTCGGCACCAATGGTGGCGGCTTCTTTGGTGCTAACTCATCACATCCTTTTGAAAACCCAACCGCACTGAGTAATTTTGTGCAAATGTTTGCTATTTTCCTGATCCCTACCGCACTTTGCTTTGCTTTTGGCCGTGTGGTTGGCAACAACAAACAAGGCCACACCTTGCTCTGGGTTATGGGGATCATTTTTGTGGTTGCTGCCATTGTCGTAGTTAAAGCAGAGTATGTGGGGAACCCATTTTTAGCAGACTTACACACGACAAGTACCGCCAATATGGAAGGAAAAGAGAGCCGCTTTGGGATTGTCGGTTCCGCTTTATTTGCGGTTGTGACAACCGCAGCATCTTGTGGGGCAGTCAACGCCATGCATGACTCCTTTACCGCGATGGGCGGAATGGTACCGATGTGGTTAATGCAAATTGGTGAAGTGGTTTTTGGTGGTGTCGGTTCCGGTTTATACGGCATGTTGCTGTTTGTGTTACTCGCCGTTTTCCTTGCTGGCTTGATGATTGGCCGTACACCTGAATACCTCGGTAAAAAAATCGAAGTTCGGGAAATGAAAATGGTGGCACTGGCGATTTTAGTCACCCCAACCTTAGTGCTACTTGGTACCACTATTTCATTAATGACCGAAGCGGGCCGTGCAGGAATTTTAAACCCCGGAGCGCATGGGTTTAGTGAAGTGTTATACGCCTTTTCTTCTGCGGCTAATAATAACGGTAGCGCTTTTGCTGGGCTCAGCGCTAACACTCCGTTTTACAATGTGCTACTTGCCATTGCGATGTTTATAGGCCGCTTTGGTGTCATTCTTCCTGTCTTGGCTATCGCAGGTTCCATGGCCAATAAGAAACCCCAAGCCCAAAGCCATGCCACATTACCGACAACTGGCCCATTATTTATTGGCTTACTGGTTTTCACCGTACTTCTCATTGGCGCACTGACCTTTGTACCCGCTCTTGCATTAGGCCCTATCGCTGAGCAATTACACATTGGTTTTGCCGGATAATGAGGAAAGAAAAATGAAAAATAAACAAACTAAATTATTTAATAATCAATTAATTAAACAATCCATTATTGAATCTATCAAAAAATGTACACCACAAGCGCAATGGCGTAATCCAGTCATGTTTGTGGTCTATATTGGCAGTATGATCACCACGTTACTCTGGCTAGCTATGGTAATGGATTACACACAAGGCAGTGCTTGGTTCAGTGGAATGATCACCCTTTGGCTGTGGTTCACAGTGATTTTTGCCAACTTTGCAGAAGCGCTTGCCGAAGGGCGAAGCAAAGCCCAAGCACAGAGCTTAAAAGGTGTTAAACAACAAAGTAGCGCCACACGGTTAGCTTCGGCCTCATTGGAGGCGAACCAAGATATCGTGAGTTCAGATCAGTTACGCAAAGGCGATATTGTGTTGATCCGTGCCGGAGAAACCATTCCTTGTGATGGCGAAGTCATCGAAGGTGGTGCTTCCGTGGATGAAAGTGCCATCACGGGGGAATCCGCTCCCGTGATCCGCGAATCTGGTGGTGATTTCTCTTCAGTGACAGGCGGAACTCGCGTACTTTCCGATTGGCTGATAGTCGAGTGTACCGTCAATCCCGGTGAAACCTTCTTAGATAGAATGATTTCCATGGTTGAAGGCGCACAACGCCGTAAAACGCCAAATGAAATTGCCTTAACTATTTTGTTAACCGCGCTGACTATTATCTTTGTTTTAGTTTGTGCCACCTTATACCCATTCACCGTTTTTGCCGCAGAGCATGCAGGTGCAGGCAGTGCCGTTTCTATTTTAGTGTTGATAGCGTTATTAGTCTGCTTGATTCCAACAACCATTGGTGGATTGCTGTCATCCATCGGTGTGGCAGGAATGAGTCGCATGCTAGGTGCGAATGTGATTGCCACCAGCGGCCGTGCCGTGGAAGCAGCAGGAGATGTTGACGTCCTATTACTCGATAAAACGGGGACCATTACACTGGGAAACCGCCAAGCCTCTGAATTTTTACCACTAACGGGTATTACAGAGCAGCAACTGGCGGATGCCGCACAATTATCATCTTTAGCGGATGAAACGCCAGAAGGCCGCAGTATTGTGGTACTGGCAAAACAAAAATTCAATTTACGTGAAAGAGACATTCATGCCCTGAATGCAACTTTTGTTCCTTTCTCCGCAATGACACGTATGAGTGGTGTCAATATTGGCGAACGAATGATCCGCAAGGGCTCTGCGGATGCCATCCGCCGTTATATCGAAGCCAACCACAGTAAATTTCCTGTCGAAGCGGATCAACTGGTCGAAAAAGTCGCCCATTTAGGTGGAACGCCACTTGTGGTGGTTGATAATAAAACGGTTTTAGGTGTCGTAGCATTAAAAGATATCGTCAAAGGGGGCATGAAAGAACGCTTCTCTCAAATGCGTAGTATGGGCATCAAAACCGTGATGATCACCGGAGATAACCATTTAACAGCAGCCGCAATTGCAGCCGAAGCAGGCGTCGATGATTTTCTTGCTGAGGCGACACCTGAAGCCAAACTGGCACTGATCCGCCAATATCAATCCGAGGGTCGCTTGGTTGCCATGACGGGTGACGGCACCAACGATGCGCCAGCACTCGCGCAAGCGGATGTCGCAGTGGCAATGAACTCTGGCACTCAAGCTGCAAAAGAAGCCGGTAACATGGTGGATTTAGACTCCAACCCAACCAAGTTGATTGAAGTAGTGCATATTGGTAAACAAATGCTGATGACCCGTGGCTCATTAACCACATTCAGTATTGCTAACGATATTGCTAAATATTTTGCCATTATCCCTGCAGCTTTTGCAGTGACTTGGCCACAGTTAAATGCGTTAAATATTATGCAATTACACTCACCTGCATCCGCTATCCTCTCTGCGGTTATCTTTAACGCATTGATCATTATCTTCTTGATCCCACTCGCGATTAAAGGGGTTAATTATCGGCCAATGAGCTCTCAATCATTATTGCAACGTAACTTAGGCATTTATGGTTTAGGTGGGCTGCTCGTGCCATTTATTGGGATCAAACTGATTGATCTATTTATTAGCCTCTTTGGGATATAAGGAATTGATTATGAATATGATCCGTTCGTCGATAATTATGCTATTTATACTCACCATTTTTACAGGCATTGCTTACCCATTAATGGTGACTGGCCTCGCTAATATTTTTTTTCCATGGCAGGCTCACGGTTCTTTGCTCACACAAGATGAGCGCATTGTTGGTTCAGCCTTAATTGGGCAAAATGAACAAGGTAGTGGCTACTTTCATGGCCGCCCTTCTGCAACAGCTAACGTACCTTATAATACCTTAGCCTCAGGTGGCAGTAATTTAGCCGTCAGTAACCCATTGTTACAACGCGCTATGGCTGAGCGTAGCGAGCAACTGCGCGTAGAAAACCCCGATGCCCCTAACGCCATTCCTGTAGATTTACTCACAACATCTGCCAGCGGCTTAGACCCCAATATTTCTATTGAGGCCGCGTTATACCAAGCTCCGCGTATTGCAAAAAGCAGGCAAATTCCATTGGATGCGGTAAAATCATTGATAGAAACGCATACTGAACAGGCATTGTTGTCCTTTTTAGGTGAACCTGTCATTAATGTGCTAAAACTGAACTTAGCACTTGATGAATATCAACAACAAATAAACAGTCAAACTCACTAGGGGCTGTGATGGACAATCAAGAACCTATTCGCCCTAACCCTGATGAACTCTTGGTCAAAGCCAATGAAATTGGGCGTGGCAAATTAAAGATTTTTTTCGGTGCCTGTGCTGGTGTTGGAAAAACGTATGCCATGCTGCAAGAAGCACAGAGACTCAGAGCTCAAGGGCTAGATGTGCTGATTGGCGTAGTAGAAACCCATGAAAGAGAAGAAACGGCCGCGCTACTTGACGGCCTTTCTCTGTTGCCACCTAGGCGCATAACTCATCACGGTCGCCGCCTAAATGGTTTCGATATTGATGCGGCAATTGCTAGGCATCCAGCCATAATTTTAATGGATGAATTAGCATTTAGTAACCCCCATGGCAGCCGCCACCCTAAACGTTGGCAAGATGTCGAAGAACTCCTTGATGCTGGAATTGACGTACTAACAACCATCAACGTTCAACACATTGAAAGCCTTAATGATATTGTGGGGAGCATTACAGGTATTCATGTACGTGAAACGGTTCCAGACCATATTTTTGATGCGGCTGATGAGGTGGTATTAGTTGATCTTCCTCCTGACGACCTACGACAACGCCTTAAAGAAGGCAAAGTGTACATACCGGGGCAAGCCGAACGCGCTATTGAGCATTTTTTCCGCAAAGGAAATTTAATTGCACTGCGTGAGCTTGCTCTGCGGCGTACTGCTGACCGGGTTGATGACCAGATGCGTGAATTTCGCGACGGTAAAGGCCAAGCCCCTGTATGGCACACTCGGGATGGGCTATTGCTATGCATTGGCCATAATACCGGAAATGAAAAATTAGTCCGTACAGCCGCACGACTTGCCGCAAAATTCGGTAGTGTCTGGCATGCTGTTTATGTTGAAACTCCCTCGCTTCATCAGCTACCTGAACCCCAGCGTAGAGCTATCTTAAAAGCGTTACGTCTTGCTCAAGACTTAGGTGCTGAAACGGCAACTTTATCTGATCCTTCGGAAGAAAAAGCGATATTACGTTATGCTCGAGAACATAATTTAGGGAAGATATTGATTGGTCGGCGGAATAAAGCAAACAAATGGTTTAAGCTCAATTTACGTCCCGGTTTTGCCGATCGTCTTGGTAAGCTCGGCCCTGATCTGGATTTAGTGATTGTCGCGCTTGAAGAGAAAAGCGAGTGGGACAAAGAACCAGAAAGAAAGCCGTTCTCTGAAAAATGGCGATCGGATATGAATGGCTATTTAATGGCTATTGTGATGTGTGCCGCTATCACCTTATTTTCACGCACCTTTTTACTGGCTCTCGATAAAGCCAACCTCGTGACACTCTATCTATTAGGTGTCGTGTTAATCGCATTATTTTATGGCCGACGCCCCTCTGTTTTCGCCGCTCTGGTCAACGTGATCAGTTTTGATCTGTTCTTTGTTCAGCCCCATTTCTCCCTTGCTATCATGGATATGCAATATTTAGTCACGTTTACAGTGATGTTAATTGTGGGGGTTGTTGTGGGGAATTTAACTGCAGGTATGCGCTACCAAGCTCGTATCGCTCGGTATCGAGAGCAGCGAACACGTCACCTATATGAAATGACAAAAGAATTAGGACAAGCTATCACGACAGATGATATCGGGAGAACTGGGTACCATTTCCTGAATAATGCATTTCAAGCCAAAAGCTGCTTGCTACTCCCCGATGAAAACAGCCAGTTATCACCATTAAAATGTGAAGGTCACAGTGAAATGCTGATTGATAAAGCCATTGCTAAATGGTGTTTTGATAAGCGCCAACCCGCCGGTGCTGGCACGGATACACTACCAAGCGTTCCCTATCAATTGCAACCTATCACCACTGCCGATCAAACCCTTGCTGTTCTTGCCATTGAACCAAGAAACATGCGCCAGTTATTGATCCCAGAACAACAACGCATGCTGCAAACCTTTACGGGGCTGATAGCGAGCGCTCTTGCGCGTCTGCAACTGACCAAACAAGCTGAATCAGCCAAATTAGATATTGAACGTGAACAACTAAGAAACTCCTTACTTGCCGCACTGTCTCATGACCTAAAAACACCGCTCACCGTTTTATTCGGCCAAACCGAAATCTTAATGTTGAATTTGTCTGCGGAAAACTCACCACTAACAGAACAAGTGAACCAAATGCGCCAGCAAGTACTTAGCACTTCGCGCTTGGTGAATAATTTACTGGATATGGCTCGCTTACAATCTGGCAGTATTCAGCCCAATTTAGCCTGGGAATCACTGCAAGAAATTACCAGTAGTGCTGTTAGAACCTTAGATTACACCTTACACAGCCATCCTTTAGAAATTGATATTCCAGCAGACTTATTACTTTATTGTGATGCTAACTTGATTGAACGGGTGTTAATCAACCTATTAGAAAATGCCGTAAAATACAGTCATGACGATACCCCGATTGGTATTCGAGCTACAGTTGAAGGGCAAAAAATTCATATTGAAATATGGGATGCCAGCAATGCGATTCCAAACGGGCAAGAAAAAACCATTTTTGATAAATTTTCTCGAGCACAAAAAGAGTCCGCAATTCCAGGTGTTGGCTTAGGGCTCGCCATTTGTCGTGCTATTATTCAGTTACATGAAGGCGAAATTTGGGCGCAGAACAATAATAAAGGTGGAGCGAGTTTCCATTTTGTCTTACCTTTAAAGCAACACCCTGATATCGAAGTAGAAACATAAAAGGATCAGCAATATTGTGAGTACTAGCCATCAAATTCTGGTTGTTGAAGATGAAAAAGAAATCCGCCGCTTTGTTCGCTTAGCGCTGGAAGGCGAAGGCTGGAAGGTATTTGAGGCGGAAAATTACCAACGCGGCCTCATTGAATCCGGTACGCGACAACCTGATTTGTTAATTTTAGACCTTGGCTTACCCGATGGTGATGGGCTTGATTTAATTCGTGATCTACGTCAGTGGAGTAGTATTCCGATTATTGTTTTATCCGCTCGTGAAGAAGAATCACAAAAAGTGGCAGCATTGGATGCAGGTGCTGATGATTACCTCACAAAACCCTTCGGAATTAGTGAGTTACTGGCTCGAGTTAGAGTGGCTTTACGGCGCTTCGGCAAAGCCACTCAAGAAAACTCAAAATGCCAGTTTGGGGATATTACCATCGACTTTATTAATCGTGTCGTGACCAAACAAAATGAAGAACTTCATCTAACCCCGATTGAATTTCGTTTACTCAGTGAACTCGTGGCTAACAGCGGTAAAGTATTAACTCAGAGGCACTTATTACTGCAAGTCTGGGGGCCTAATTATGTGGAACATAATCATTACTTACGCATCTACATGGGCCATCTACGGCAAAAATTAGAAAATGACCCAGCACGCCCTATTCACTTATTAACCGAAACAGGAATTGGTTATCGGTTTATGCCTTAACAGATGACCATTTATTGAATTCTAGGAATCTTACCGATAGTTTAAATTAAAAGACTGCTTATAATTTACTCACCTTTTTTCTATGGAGAGAAATTCGTGCAATCACTCACAGCCCAACTATCAAACCGTTTTTCATCTGCTTTAGTCCTTTTTTTAAGCGTTTTTGTGACTACTCAAGCCCTTGCGCTAAGCCCTGAAGAAAAAATGCGTACTGAATCATTATTAGCAGAGCTTGGTAAACAACAAAATCTTACTTTTACACGTAATGGCACTGAATATTCTGCCGCTGACGCAGAATCTCATTTGCGATTAAAACTGCGTAAAACAGAAAAACGCCTCAAAACTGTAGAACAATTTATTGATAACGTAGCTTCAAAATCGTCCATTACTGGCGAAGAGTATCAAGTTAAAGATGCGCAAGGTAATGTGACTTCCGCGAATGAATATCTGCATGAATTATTAAAAGAAAAAGTGGATAACAAACACGAGTAGGTTCTGTAGGCTTTGTAGATTACTATAAAAAACGCTGACATTTATTTGTCAGCGTTTTTTGTGCTAATACTCGATCTGGCCCCTAAATAATTTGTACCACAGGTAGGCGGCAAATTAAGTTATCCCGTGAGCATACATAAGTATGTGACTCGGGTAACTTAATGAAGCCAACACCCCTGTGGTGCAAAGTATGACGGGGACATCAAATTAAGAATTTTCGAGTTTCGCCCAAGTATCACGCAACCCAACAGTCCGGTTAAACACCAGGTGATCCGCACTGCTTAATTTATTATCTGCACAGAAATACCCTTCGCGCTCAAACTGATAGGCTTTTTCTGCTACCGCATATTTCAAGCTTGGTTCAACAAAACCTTGCCGGATAATCAGCGATTCAGAGTTGATAACGGATAAGAAATCATCTTCTGCGCCCGGGTTTGGCACCGTAAATAAACGGTCATACAGGCGAATTTCTGCGGGTAATGCGTGTGCAACACTCACCCAATGAATAACACCTTTCACTTTACGACCATCTGCTGGGTCTTTATTTAATGTGCCTGCATCATAAGTACAGTAAATGGTTGTAATATTACCATCGGCGTCTTTTTCAACACGCTCAGCCTTAATGATATAAGCATTACGTAAACGAACTTCTTTGCCTAATACTAAACGTTTATATTGACGATTTGCTTCTTCACGGAAATCTGCACGGTCAATATAAATTTCGTTGCTAAATGGCACTTGGCGAGTTCCCATCTCCGGTTTATTTGGATGGTTTGGCGCCGTTAAAATTTCTTCGCCAGCGGGCATGTTTTCAATGACAATACGAACTGGGTCGATAACCGCCATAGCACGTGGTGCCGACTCATTTAGGTCATCACGAATACAGGACTCTAAAGAGGCCATTTCAACGTTGTTGTCTTGTTTTGTCACACCAATACGTTGGCAAAATTCACGAATAGATGCCGCAGTATAACCACGACGACGTAAACCCGAAATGGTTAACATACGTGGATCATCCCAACCATTGACGTGTTTTTCGGTGACTAATTGGTTCAGTTTACGCTTAGACATCACCGTGTATTCCAAATTCAGACGAGAGAACTCGTACTGACGTGGATGGCAATCAATGGTGATATTATCTAATACCCAATCATATAAACGACGGTTGTCTTGGAATTCTAAGGTACATAAAGAGTGTGTAATACCTTCTAATGCATCAGAAATACAATGCGTGAAGTCATACATTGGGTAAATGCACCATTTATTGCCAGATTGGTGATGTTCCGCAAATTTAATGCGATATAAAACCGGATCGCGCATCACCATAAATGGGGATGCCATATCGATTTTCGCACGTAAACACGCTTTTCCTTCTTCGAAGCCACCCGCACGCATTTTTTCGAATAATGCTAAGTTATCTTCAATAAGGCGCTCACGGTATGGGCTATTTTTACCCGGCTCTTTCAATGTTCCACGATATTCGCGAATTTCATCTGGGCTGAGCTCGTCAACGTAAGCTAAGCCTTTTTTGATCAGCTCAATTGCATATTGATACAAGGTATCAAAATAGTCAGAGGAATAACGAACATTGCCGCTCCACTCAAAACCAAGCCATTTAACATCTTCTTGAATCGAGTTAACGTATTCGACATCTTCTTTTACCGGGTTTGTATCATCAAAACGCAAATTACATTGGCCTTGATAGTCCTTGGCAATGCCAAAATTCAAGCAGATTGATTTCGCATGACCAATATGTAAATAGCCATTAGGTTCAGGTGGAAAACGCGTATGCACTGACGTGTGTTTCCCGGTCGCCAGATCTTCATCTATGATCTGACGGATAAAATTTGTTGGGCGAGCATCTGCCTCATTCATTGTCATCATTCCTCAATGCCAAAAGCGCGCTAAAAGCGTGTAGTAACTAAATATATTCTACCATAATCAATCAGGAAACAACCGTTTGATTGCGCCAAGTGCGGCAAAAGCGATGAACAGAAGGAATTTAGGGCAAAAACCTCATTTTTGCCCACCGAAATACGCGATTTTAAACCAGCAACATAACAGCTAAAACCACGAGTAACAGTAGTGGATAACTTTGGGCATGACGTTTATCGCTAAGGTAAGGCATTAATAATGAAGCAAAACGGATCCCTAGCCACGATGTCACAATTAAAATTAATGCCCCTTTGATATAGATCATCCCCAGAAAGCCCGCTCCGAGGTCAATGTGTTTATCAATAGCGAAATAAAAATAGGTTAATGTACCCGTGATCGCCATTGGTAATGTCAATGGGTTCGCAAAGGCAGCAGCTTGGATCATACTGGCACCACGGCGTCGCATTAGTGGAACCGTCATCACACTGCCGCCAACCCCTAAAAATGCCGCTACCGCGCCAATCACCACACCAATCGGAGTATCTGCAAAAATACCGCCATGAGAGGATTGTATCCCCGTAGATTCTATCTTCATAAAACCAGGGCGAATAAAGCAATCTAAAATAGTGATGATGAGATAACCAATAAATATCCAACGAATTAATGCACTATCTACTGATAACGCCACAATCGCCCCAAATATCCCCCCCACTGAAATAGGGATAATAAATGGCTTTATAATTGGCCAGCTGAGATTTCCTTTTAAATAATGAGCGCGACTTGATAATGTTGATGAAAAAATCATCACGCAAGTGGATGTTGCCACCGCGATTTGCATCGCCACAGTTCCTGCATCGCTTTGCGGCCCCCATACTAAGGTAATTAACGCATACAACAGTGGAACCGTGATAAACCCACCGCCAAAACCAAATAGTGCGGTGGTGATCCCCGAAATAAAGCCAAATAAGCACAGAAGCAGTTCCACAGAAAATTCCTCATCAGTCATTGAGAAAATATCTTATCGATGAAAAAAGCGCCTTGCTTATGCAGATTTGACAACCTTGTTTGAGATTTCGCCAATGTTATTAATAAATGCAAATTGATGAATACAAATAAAGGGAGCTCAACTCCCTTTATTTAACATCATTCAAACATGAATAATAATTACCATTCGTCCCGATAATCAAATGAAACTTGATACACAAATTTATCTAAATCAATTTGATGAATGACATGACTTTGAATTTCAATTACCCATTCTTTTTGCAAATCAAATACTCCGTTGTTAATAATATTTTCATCTTTAGGATCAATTGTTTTATCTATCAGAAAATCATCATCTCCAAAATCTTCTGAATATTCTTCACCCATAAATTCACCAGTTTGCTTATCAAACCATTGAGTATGTAGTTTTAATCCCATTGTTTATTCCTCTTCATAGATATTTTTTTATATTACGTTTAGGATCTGCTGGTTTCAATTGTTTACCACTTTTTGGATCGAATGCACCTATATGCTGCCCATCACTACCTCTATATCCCTCCAATTCTCCATGTTGAGAATCCCACTCATAGATTTTACGCCCTTTGTCACCAACCCACCGATTACGCCGTCCCCCACCACCTTGTTTTGGCGTTTTTCCTTGCACTGGCTTTAATTCACCTAAGCCTTTTATTTCATCAACTTTAGGTGCAGGATGATAAGAATGACCTTTTTCTTTAACACCTTTTCTTTCATCATCTTTTCCCTTTATTTTTCTTACCGCCTTTGCTTGCCGCAATATAAATTGGCTTGACACCGATGTTCTCAGAAAAAACAATAATAAAAGGAGATTGCGGGTTAGAACTTGAATTTATAACGGAAGTTGGAAAAGAAGGTGAACTAATCGGGATGCCTGAAGGCCGTTGAATATCATATATTTCACCAGGTAACGATTTCAATCTCTTCGGGTTAGGTAAGGGAGTACCTGTGAAAACCTCAGGTTTTCCTATCTGTATATATCTATCTTTTTGTTCATTTGGCAGTGAATAACTAAAAAGCCCTTTTTGTTCAGTGGGGATTGCTGGTATAACTCGAGTCTCGACTGGTGAATTTGTTGGTGTTAATTCAATAATTTTTTGTCCATTACTTATATGCTCTGTAGGAACGGCATAAGTTTCAACAATGCCCTTGTTACGACTCACCTCTCTTAATATTCGTTCCTCTGGTACTCTTAATTGTTCCCCAACGGGTGTCCTTGCTGTATTTGTATTCCTTGTTAAATAATCAAAATCATGTTTTGAAAAGCCATGTAATGTATCTATTCCGGGTGCACCCGCTGGTGGCGAATATGTTAGTAATCCAATACCTAATCCCACCGACCGCCCAATAACAGTACCTAGAGGGTCACTGTTAGAAAGAGGGGTGACACCGAGTTTGAAAGTACTGACTGGTGCAGCATGGCTGATTATTAGAGGGGACGGTTTTAAGGTTGATAAAGAAGCATTTAATGCTGAAGTAAGTGCAGGAGGAATTGTTACTGCTTGATTATCAAAAATTTTATATCTTAGGCTGTCTGTTACTGACTCATATATTTTGATTTTACTTTTAAAATCCTCCCTGAGCATAGATAGTGTTTGTGCAAATGTTTTTATATATATTTTTTGTGCTTCTAAAAAATCACCTCGCCTAAATGCATCCATCATCTGTTTAGCACGCTTATCATATGTCAGAAAAGGGCAATCTTGTTCCCCACACCTAGGGCAAAGGTTACACTTCAATATGTTCATGATGTCATCATTTTGCTGCATGGATGTTCCTTATCAAAAGAGTGTGTTATCCCAAACACTGCCCACAAAGCTAACAATTAATTATATTTTCTTTATACACTGGACTCAGTTGATACTGATTATCATTATTTGTTATGCCCTATATGATTATCTTTTTCTTATTTAAACTGCATAAACAAAGAGGGTGGCCTAAGCCACCCTCTTACTCACTTATAATATTAAACTGAATTATTTCAGAACATTATAAATAACGGTTTCACCTGCTTTCACGTCACCTTCAACTAAAATTTCGATGCCAGCAAAATCATCAATATTGCTGATGATGACAGGGCTAATCATTGATTTAGCATTGGCTTCAAGGAACGCGAGGTCTAAGTTCAGGATTGGTGTACCAGCAGTCACTCCCGCCCCTTCTTCCACTAAACGTGCACAACCTTCCCCTTTCAGTGCAACCGTATCGATCCCCATATGAACAATGAGTTCGACACCGTTTTCTGTTTCAAGGCAGAATGCGTGGTTAGTTTCAAAAATTTTCACCACCGTACCTGATGCCGGCGCTAACACTTCGCTGCTTGTTGGTTTGATGGCAATACCATCGCCCACAATGCGGCTAGAAAACGCTTCATCTGGCACATCGTCAAGGGAGAACACTTGGCCGCTGACTGGCGCAACCAGAGATAAAATCACATTACCTTTTGCTTTCGCTGGCTCTGCGGCTTTTTTCTCTTCTGCTACTGCAACTGGTGCAGAACCGGCAATAGGGCCTTTTGCAATTACTTCAGTCATTGCTTTTGCGACCAATTCAGCACGTGTACCGACAATCACTTGCACATTTTGTTTGCTTAAGCGGATAACACCTGAAGCGCCTAAACGTTTAGTCATCGCATCGTTAACAACCGCGGAATCTTTAACGCCTAAACGTAAACGTGTAATACAGGCATCAATACTGACGATATTTTCACTACCACCAACCGCTGCAACATATTGGCGAGCTTCTTTTTGAATATCGCTGTCACTGTTATCGGCAGGGCTAATGCTTTCGTCATAACCATCAATCGTTTCATCACCTGCGCTCTCTTCACGGCCTGGTGTTAACAGGTTGAATTTACGGATCATAAAACGGAAAATGACATAGTAAATGCAGAAGAATACTAAGCCTTGAACAATCAACATATACCACTGAACGGCTAATGGGTTACGTGATTGCAATAACATATCGACTAAACCTGCGCTGAAACCGAACCCTGAAATCCATTCCATTGTTGCTGCGATATAAACCGAAATACCTGTTAACAATGCGTGGATCACATACAGAATCGGAGCCACGAACATGAATGAGAATTCAAGTGGTTCAGTGATACCGGTGAAGAATGCCGCAAACGCACCGGCAATCATAATACCAGCCACTTTGGCTTTATTTTCCGGGCGAGCGCAGTGGTAAATTGCTAATGCCGCACCTGGCAAACCAAACATCATGATTGGGAAGAAACCAGCTTGGTAACGACCAGTGATACCCACTGTCGCCAGACCTGCTTCAATAGACTTAGCACCGCCTAAGAAGTTTGGAATATCATTGATACCCGCAACGTCAAACCAGAATACCGAGTTGAGCGCGTGGTGCAAACCAACTGGAATTAATAAACGGTTGAAGAATGCGTAGATACCCGCTCCCACAGAGCCTAAATCTTTAATACTTTCACCGAAAGAGACTAAACCGTTGTAAACCACCGGCCAAACATACATCAGAATGAAGGCTAAAATGATCATTAAGAACGATGTCAAAATCGGCACGAGGCGACGACCGCTAAAGAAAGACAACGCTTTTGGTAGCTCTACGCCACTGTAGCGGTTGTACAATTCAGCAGACAATACCCCAACTAAGATACCCACAAACTGGTTATTTATTTTACCGAATGCCGCAGGAACGCTTTCCAACGGAACATTCATGATCATGGAATAAGATGCAGGAGAACACAGTGTTGTCACCACTAAAAAGCCAACAAAACCGGTCAGCGCAGCCGCACCGTCCTTATCTTTTGACATTCCATAAGCAACACCAATAGCAAACAGTACGGACATATTATCAATAATGGCCGCACCCGATTTAATCAGTAACGCCGCGATTGCACTATTGGCTCCCCAACCATCTGGATCAATCCAATAGCCAATCCCCATCAGGATTGCTGCGGCTGGTAGTACAGCAACTGGCACCATAAGTGCCCTACCAATCCGCTGTAAGTAGCTAAGAATATTCACAAACTCCCCCTTTATCGCCCTATTTTTGCCCCATTTACGGGATCTTATTGTTCACACACCTAAATCATAATTTAGGTTATTGAGAGTATCAATTTCATAGTCTAAATTAATTGTTTCGCGATGCAAAATAAATAGGTTCGATTTGTGATAAATGTCAACGAAAGAGTTACTGATATGACTAAATTACTAGCTATTAATGAAAACTTATTTTATGATTAAAAATAACTTATTTGTACTATTAACCTGTATATTCTCAGCACACTTGAGTGCATGTCCTGAAAAAAAACAGCATGTCAACCAAGTGATAATGCACAATAAATTTGAAGTATAACGAGTATTCCTATATCTAATAAATAACATCGGGGATACATATATACATGAAAGATTTCACAGACTTATTAGAGGTAATTGAGACATGAGGCTAATTCCACTTAACAATGCGCATGATGTCGGCATTTGGTCCGCACAGTATATCGCTGACAAAATCAACGCATTCAACCCTACAGCTGATCGCCCTTTCGTTCTTGGGTTACCAACAGGCGGTACCCCTCTTGCGACTTATAAAGCACTGATTGCTTTATATAATGCAGGAAAAGTCAGTTTTAAGCATGTGGTAACATTTAATATGGATGAATATATTGGTATTCCAGCTAATCATCCTCAAAGCTATCACACATTTATGCATGAAAATTTCTTTAACTACATCGACATTCAAGCGCAAAATATTAATTTACTGAATGGTAATGCCCCAGATGTTGATGCGGAATGCCAACGTTATGAAGATAAAATTAAATCTTACGGCAAAATTAATTTATTTATGGGCGGCGTTGGTAACGACGGTCACATTGCTTTTAATGAACCCGGTTCTTCACTGAACTCGCGGACCCGCATTAAAACATTAACACCAGAAACGCGCCAAGCTAACTCACGTTTCTTTGATAACGATATCAATCAAGTACCAAAATTTGCTTTAACTGTCGGTGTCGCCACATTAATGGATGCTGAAGAGTTAATGGTACTTGCAACAGGTGCGAATAAAGCAAACGCAGTTCATGCCGCAGTTGAAGGTTCAATTAACCATATGTGGACAGTGAGCTGCGTGCAAATGCACCCAAAAGCACTGGTTGTCTGTGATGAACCAGCAACACTCGAATTAAAAGTTAAAACGCTTAAATATTTCAAACAGCTAGAATCTGAAATTATTGAAAAGTTTAACTAAGATTATATTTATCAATCACCCGATCAGCGAAGGCTGATCGGTGACCCACCTTCCAGAGGTCAGGAGTTTTAAGCCATGTATGCATTAACAAATTGCATTATTTATACAGGTCATGAAAGACTGGATAACCATGCGGTCGTCATTGATGGTGAAATCATCAAAGATGTTTGTCCTGTCTCTGAATTACCTTCCGATATTCCACAACATGACCTACAAGGTGCGACGTTATCTGCAGGGTTTATTGACCTGCAAGTCAACGGCTGTGGTGGTGTCCAATTCAATGATAATAAAGAAAATGTCACATTAAAGAATTTGGATATCATGCAAAAAGCCAATGAGCGTACAGGATGTACCAGTTACCTGCCAACGCTGATTACGTGCTCTGACGAATTGATGAAGCATGGTATTGAGGTCATGACGGAGTACTTAAAAGACCACAAGAACCAAGCTCTCGGGCTTCATTTAGAAGGCCCATATATTAATGTTATTAAAAAAGGCACACATAACCCTGAATTTATCCGCCAACCATCCGCGCAGATGATTGATTATTTAGCTGCTCATGCAGACTCCATCACTAAAATCACTTTAGCGCCTGAAATGGTTGAACTAGATTACATTCACCAACTGAAAGATTCCGGCATTGTTATTTCTGCAGGGCATTCAAATGCAACGTATGAAGAGGCCAAACTGGGCTTTAAAGCCGGAATTCGCTTTTCAACGCATCTTTTCAACGCCATGCCATATATTTCAGGCCGTGGCCCGGGTTTAGTTGGTGCTATTTATGACACTCCTGAAGTGTATGCGGGAATTATCGCTGATGGCTTACATGTTCAGTGGGCAAATATCCGTAATAGTAAGCACTTAAAAGGTGATAAATTAATTTTAGTGACTGATGCCACAGCGCCGGCAGGAATAGATCCTCAAACTGGTGAAATGGATCATTTTATCTTCGCGGGTAAAACCATATACTACCGCGATGGATTATGTGTAGATGAAAATGGCACACTCAGCGGCTCATCACTCACCATGATAGAAGCCGTGAGAAACAGTGTAGAGTACGTGGGTATTCCATTAGATGAAACACTGAGAATGGCAACGCTCTACCCCGCAAGAGCCATTGGAGTTGATGAGACTTTAGGGTCTATTGCTCCGGGTAAAATTGCGAATTTAACCGCGTTTAACCACGACTTCGACGTCCTTGCAACCTATGTGAACGGAGCAGAAGTCTACAAAAAATGAGTAACTAGCTAATGAATCAAAGCCACTCGCTGAAGCAAATTGGTAATATTGATCTCGTCAAACAACTAAATAGCGCTGTCGTCTATAGTTTAATTGACCAACATGGCCCGATATCAAGAATTCAAATCGCGGAGCAAAGCCAACTTGCCCCAGCCAGTGTGACTAAAATCACTCGCCAGTTACTCGAACGTGGTTTAATTAAAGAAGTTGACCAACAGGCCTCTACTGGAGGCCGTCGTGCCATATCTATTGTTTCTGAACACAAAAATTTTCACACGATTGGCGTCCGCTTAGGGCGCTATGATGCCACCATCGCCTTATACGACTTAGGTGGCAAAATGATTGTTGATGCTCATTACCCTATCACAGAGCCTTCTCAGCAAGCCATAGAACAAAAGTTGATTGCCGCTATAGATGATTTTATTGAGCACAATCATAAGCGCTTAAAAGAGCTGATTGCGATTTCTATTATTCTCCCTGGGTTAGTTAACCCAAATAGTGGGATTGTTTACTACATGCCACATATCAAGGTCGACAATTGGCATCTCATCGATAATTTACAAGCACACTTTAAAATTACCTGTTATGCAGGGCATGATATTCGCAGCCTAGCCCTTGCTGAGAGCTATTTTGGTGCTACTCGTGATTGCGAAGACTCTCTGCTAGTACGCATCCACAGAGGCGCAGGGGCGGGTTTAGTCATCAATAAAGAGATATTGCTCAACCATCGAGGTAACCTCGGGGAAATCGGCCATATCCAAGTTGACCCTCTTGGCGAACTTTGCCATTGTGGTAATTTTGGTTGTTTAGAAACCATTGCCTCAAACCAAGCGATTGAAGCCCGTGTAAAACAACGTTTAGAACAAGGCTATTCGAGCTCCCTTACATTGGAAACTTGTACGATTTCCCATATTTGCCAAGCCGCTAATAAGGGAGATCCACTTGCTACGGAAGTTATCCAGCACGTTGGCCGGCAAATCGGTAAAGCGATAGCTATCTCTATAAACTTATTTAACCCTGAAAAAGTCGTTATTGCAGGGGATATCACGGAAGCAGAACACATTCTGTTACCCGCGATTCAAAGCTGCATTGACACACAAGCCTTAAAAGGATTTAGGGAGAATCTCCCCATCGTCACATCGCAGTTGGTTCATAACTCGGCAATAGGCGCTTTCGCACTCACTAAACGCGCGATGCTCAATGGTGAATTATTGCAAAAACTGTTTGAAAGCTAATTTTTGGCGTGTTTTTTTAAAGCAGGTAGAGACACCTGCTTTTTTATTGTCTATAAACTGAATATTTTCATTTCATATATCATTTTTAGCATACTCCCCATTCCTCCACGTTGTTCCCCGCACAAATTTTTGAGCTCTTTCGCTGTATTATTTCCTCCCCTTAACAAATTACATTTATCTAGCGTCTAAGACAAAAAGTGATTTTTTTCAAATACGGGCTTGTTTTTTGCTGGCTTTATCGACAAAATGATTATTCAACAAACAAACAGTCACGTTTTCTGAAAAATAGTGCAAAAAGCTGTTGACTGTCGGGTCTGTAATTAGCATAATGCGCCCCGCAACGCCGACGAAGGTTATGCAAAAAAAGATGGCTATGTAGCTCAGCTGGTTAGAGCACAACACTCATAATGTTGGGGTCACAGGTTCGAATCCCGTCATAGCCACCATTATTTTGCGGGAGTGGCGAAATTGGTAGACGCACCAGATTTAGGTTCTGGCGCCGCAAGGTGTGCAAGTTCAAGTCTTGTCTCCCGCACCATTTTCCTTCTCGGTAGCATTGAATTTAAGATTGGGGTATCGCCAAGCGGTAAGGCACCAGGTTTTGATCCTGGCATTCCCAGGTTCGAATCCTGGTACCCCAGCCATCTTAAAACAATCAATAGTAGAATTCCCGGATGGGGTATCGCCAAGCGGTAAGGCACCAGGTTTTGATCCTGGCATTCCCAGGTTCGAATCCTGGTACCCCAGCCATCTACTATCCTACCTAGAGTTGCACAATTCATTTCAAAGAAATTATATATGGCTATGTAGCTCAGTTGGTTAGAGCACAACACTCATAATGTTGGGGTCACAGGTTCGAATCCCGTCGTAGCTACCATTTCTTTTGTTGGGGTATCGCCAAGCGGTAAGGCACCAGGTTTTGATCCTGGCATCCCCAGGTTCGAATCCTGGTACCCCAGCCATTCTCTTTTCAATATCACTTAAATTAACTCCTATTCTCTCTTTCTCTGCCTAAACTATCTTAATTTTGCTTATCGATTTTATTGATAAATTAAATGAAAAATAAAAAAATAGCAGATAACTCTATTTTTTAATAAGTTGAGGCTTCATCTCTACTGTTTTCTATATTTCCATCCCTATTTTTAGCTTAAATAATGACTTTTTAGTGATTTACTTATTTATTTAATCCCAATATTACCGATTAACCAATAGCTTAATCGTTTAAAGTGATGTTAAAGCAACATTTAGCTCATAAAATTTACGTTTGCATAACTTTTCTATCAAATATGTGACTTCAATCATTTCTCTATAACCGCTGAAAGTGTTAACCTGCGCTCGAATTGTAGTTAGGTATGATTATTACCAGTTAAATTATTATCAACCTCTGGTACTAATAAATTCAGCCCCTTCTTCCATTCCAACTAAATTAGTTCTCAGAAACTCTAATAAAAGTTTTAAACCTAATAATTATAAATTGCCAAACGCAACATTTTTACAGAGAAAATTTATGCGAAACATGATAAAGCAACCAATATATAAGATCTTATATGTTCAGGTAATCGTAGCCATCGTTCTGGGTATCGCACTTGGCCACTTTTTTCCAGACATTGGAGAGTCATTAAAACCGCTTGGTGATGCATTCATCAAAATCGTTAAAATGATTATCGCGCCAGTTATCTTCTTAACTGTAGTCACTGGTATATCAGGCATGTCAAACATGAAGGCCGTTGGTAGCGTCGCAGGTAAAGCGATGCTCTACTTCATCACTTTCTCGACCATCGCTCTCATCATCGGTCTTATCGTCGCAAATATCATTCGCCCAGGATCAGGCCTTAACATTGATCCGGCAACCCTTGATAGCACTAAAGTTGCCACCTACGTTGAAAAAGCACACGAATCTTCGATAGTTGGCTTCTTGATGAATATCATCCCTGATACCGTCATTAGTCCATTAGTAAACGGCAACATTCTGCAAGTTCTATTTATTGCTGTCATTTTCGGATTAGCATTGGCGGCAACAGGTAAACACGGCGAGCCTATTGTTAAGCTACTGCAAAACTTTTCTGAACCTGTGTTCAAAATGGTTGCGATGCTCATGAAACTCGCACCTATTGGGGCATTTGGGGCAATGGCATTTACCATTGGTAAATATGGAATTTCATCTATTGGCAACTTAATGATGCTGATAATGACGTTCTATATTACCTCACTGTTGTTCGTCTTACTTGTTCTGGGTGCAGTTGCTAAATACAACGGCTTCTCAATCATTGCGCTAATTAAATATATCAAAGACGAGCTATGGTTAGTTTTAGGTACCTCTTCTTCCGAAGCGGCACTGCCAAGCTTAATGCGCAAAATGGAGCATGCTGGGTGTGAAAAATCGGTTGTCGGGTTAGTGATCCCTACAGGCTATTCTTTCAACCTTGACGGTACTAACATCTATATGACGATGGCCGCATTATTTATTGCCCAAGCCACTAATATTGAGCTCACTATTTGGCAACAAATTTCGTTGCTGTTGGTTGCGATGATAAGCTCAAAAGGTGCAGCGGGTGTGACGGGTGCAGGGTTTATTACCTTAGCAGCCACACTGATGGTGGTGCCAAGCGTTCCTGTAGCAGGTATGGCGCTTATTTTAGGTATCGACCGTTTTATGTCTGAGTGCCGTGCATTAACTAACTTAGTTGGTAACGCATGTGCGTGTATCGTTGTTGCGCGTTGGGAAAAAGAACTCGACACAGAAAAACTGGCTCATGCATTTTCAGCAAAAAATGAAACATTAGATTCAGTGATTACTGAAGATGACAACAGCAATACGGATACAAATCACATTCAACCGATTGATTTAGCCAATAATAAATAACAATAACTTCTTCACTTAATAATAAATAGGCCGCTAATTAGCGGCCTATTTATATATCTAAGATAAGTTCTATAACCCTAAAGCATACTTCAACGCCAGTTTTTTCGCTTCTCCGGCGCGTTGTGCCGCCATCAACCCGAGATTCCTAACTATTTTCAATCCCGGTAACTTTTCACTAAATGCCATATAAAATACGTCCATTCCAGCTTGCATAATTAAATTATCAGGCAAACGACGGTGTTGATAACGTTTCAATACATCAAGAGAATGCCAAGGCTGTATATATTCACGAGCGTAAATCACTTCTTTCAACAATGCATCAACATCTCGGTAGCCTAAATTCACTCCCTGCCCCGCTAATGGGTTAATGGTATGAGCAGCATCACCAATCAATGCTAATCCATCTATCACATAGCGACGTGCATGATGACGAGTCAGTGGAAATGCCCCTGCTGCAATTGCGGTAACAGGCCCTAAACGTTCAGGAAAAGCTTCAGAAATCGCTCCCGTCAACTGTTCCATTGACATGCCTTGTAAACGCCTAATCTTTGCAGGGCTGTCATACCAGACTAATGAAGCCCAATTATCATACAACGGTAAAAATGCCCTAGGCCCTGATGGAAAAAACTGCTGCCATGTTTTATCTTGCTGAGACTGCTGTGTTTGAATGCTAATCAACATACATGATTGGCGATACTGCCAGCCACGGCTACCAATTCCTGCCATTTTGCGGACCTGCGAATTCGCGCCATCAGCTCCAATAACAAGCTTAGCTTGCAGAGTTCGGCCATCATCTAATGCTAATATCCACTCTTCTTGCGACTTAGGTTGGTATAAATTGATAAGTCTCACAGGGCAGACAAGGTCTAGATTGCTGTATTTTTCACATTCCTGCCATAATGCAAGTTGTAACACACGGTTTTCTACCATAAACCCAAGTTCAGGCAACCCAAGACTCTGAGCATCAAAAACCACATTGCTCTCTGGCTCTTCCCATGTTTCTAACTGGCGATATGGAGCACTTCGCATTGCCTTAACATGTTGCCAAGCCCCTAATTGCTCCAACAATTCAACAGAAGCACGGCTAATCGCAGAAATACGAACATCTGGAGCACTTTGTGGGTCAAAGGCCGCAGGTTGTGCTTTTTCAAGCAAAGCGACTCGCATGCCTTCTTGAGCAAAGCCCAATGCTGCTGCCGCGCCAGTCATACCTGCGCCAACGACGACAACATCATAAGATTCGATTAATTTATTCATACGTTCGCTACTATTTATTGTTTAATAAAGGTTGTTGTTTGATAACAGTGACCACGTTGATAAAGGTATTGTACCGAAAAATGATGATTCTCACAGGAAATAAGACATTGAAGGCTTAGAGGTTATTCGCGTCCTTCATCTTTATAACCTTACAAACAGTGTATTTTGCTGAAAACACTTTAATTCGCACAAAAAATAACCACAATTTTGCAACATCCTCTGGTCACTGATGCCGCAAATGAATACAATACGTGCTAATTTTAAAACAATAGGCAAATTGCCTGCCCTTAGATTTCGTGTGGTGATATTATTTTAAATATCTTTGCATTTATCCCATCATACAATGATGTCCTTAATCAAAATGCATGCGAGTTCCCAAATATAAGGGGTAGGACTTTGGATTTACAACGCGTTTCGGAGTCCATTACACTAGCCGCTTCGAAAACACCGGATATACGACATGTCGACGAATAAAAAGCTATACATTAAAACTTGGGGTTGCCAGATGAATGAGTATGACTCATCCAAAATGGTTTCTTTATTAGAAAATACCCATGGTTATCAACTCACTGAAATTGCAGAAGAAGCCGATTTATTACTGCTTAATACCTGTTCAATTCGTGAAAAAGCACAAGAAAAAGTCTTCCATCAACTTGGTCGTTGGAAGTTTTTTAAAGACAAAAACCCTGACATTATTATTGGTGTAGGCGGCTGTGTCGCTTCACAAGAAGGGGATTTTATTCGCCAACGTGCGCCAAGCGTTGACATCGTTTTCGGCCCGCAAACTTTGCACCGTTTGCCTGAGATGATTAATCAAGTTCAAGGTACCCGCAGCCCAGTTATTGATATCAGCTTCCCTGAAATTGAAAAGTTTGACCGTTTACCTGAACCTCGTGCCGAAGGGCCAACGGCTTTCGTTTCGATTATGGAAGGCTGTAACAAGTATTGCACCTTCTGCGTAGTGCCTTATACCCGTGGTGAAGAAGTTAGCCGCCCTTGTGATGATATTCTATTTGAAATCGCACAGTTAGCTGCACAAGGTGTACGTGAAGTTAACTTACTGGGTCAAAATGTGAATGCCTACCGTGGCGCAACTTTTGATGGTGAAATTTGCTCATTTGCAGAATTACTGCGTTTAGTCGCCGCTATTGATGGTATAGACCGTGTTCGCTTTACCACTAGCCACCCAATTGAATTTACTGACGATATCATCGAAGTTTACCGCGATACTCCAGAATTAGTCAGCTTCTTGCATCTACCTGTGCAAAGTGGCTCAGACCGCGTTCTAACGATGATGAAACGTGCTCATACGGCACTTGAATACAAAGCCATTATTCGTAAACTACGCGAAGCACGCCCTGGTATTCTTATTAGTTCAGACTTTATCGTGGGCTTCCCCGGTGAAACAACCGAAGACTTCGAAAAAACCATGAAACTGATTGCTGACGTGAATTTTGACATGAGCTACAGCTTTGTTTATTCCGCGCGTCCTGGTACGCCAGCTGCAGATTTACCTGACGACGTAACGGAAGATGAAAAAAAACAGCGTCTATACTTACTGCAACAGCGTATTAATCAGCAGGCATTAAGCTTCAGCCGCCAAATGGTGGGAACCATTCAACGTATCTTAGTTGAAGGAACATCACGTAAAAACGTTATGGAGCTGTCTGGACGTACTGAAAATAACCGTGTCGTGAACTTTGAAGGCACACCGGATATGATTGGTAAATTTGTGGATGTCGAAATTGTAGATGTCTATACCAACTCATTACGCGGTAAAGTCATTCGTACAGAAGACCAAATGGGTCTTCGCGTTCATGAATCACCAGAGTCTGTTATTGCACGCACCCGTAAAGAAGATGAGCTAGGTGTTGGTAGTTTTCAGCCCTAAGCCACAACCATAGGATATTCAGTGACCGAGACAAAAAATTTGCAAATCGCAACACAAGAAATCTTTCTAGAACCCGCAGATAACCAACGTTTAATGAGCCTCTGCGGGCCATTTGACGATAATATCAAGCAGCTAGAACGCCGCCTTGCTATCGAAATTAATCGCCGTGATAACCGTTTTAAGTTATCGGGTAAGCCGCTGAATGTTCAAGCGGCCAGCAAAATTTTGCGTCAACTGTATGTTGATACCGCACCTGTGCGCGGTGTTATCCCTGATATCGACCCTGAAAATATTCACTTAGCCATTCTGGATAGCCGTGTTTTAGAGCAATCTGCCGATAGCGTTCCTGACTACGGTAAAGCGTTGAATATTAAGACTAAACGTGGTGTGATCAAACCACGCACCCCAAACCAAGCGCAATATATCGCCAATATTTTAGACCATGATATTACGTTTGGCATTGGCCCAGCAGGAACTGGGAAAACCTATTTAGCGGTAGCCGCGGCAGTTGATGCCTTAGAACGCCAAGAAGTTCGCCGCATTCTGCTTACACGCCCTGCTGTTGAAGCCGGTGAGAAACTTGGTTTTTTACCAGGAGATCTCAGCCAAAAAGTCGACCCTTACCTGCGCCCACTTTATGATGCGCTATTCGAAATGTTAGGCTTTGAAAAAGTTGAAAAACTGATTGAGCGTAATGTTATCGAAGTCGCACCGCTGGCCTATATGCGAGGTCGTACGTTGAATGATGCTTTTATTATTTTAGATGAGAGCCAAAACACCACCATAGAACAGATGAAGATGTTTTTAACGCGTATTGGCTTTAACTCTAAAGCGGTTGTGACGGGAGATATTACTCAGGTTGACTTGCCTCGCGGTAGTAAATCAGGCCTACGTCATGCCATTGAAGTGCTTTCCGAAGTCGATGATTTAAGCTTCAATTTCTTCCACAGTGAAGATGTGGTTCGCCATCCTGTTGTTGCAAAAGTCGTCATGGCTTATGAAGCATGGGAAGAACAAGATAATAAACGTCGCCAACAGTTACGTGAAGAAAAAGAACAGCAAAAGCAATTTGAAAAGCAGGAAAATCTATAAATGAGTGACATTATTCTCGATTTACAAATTGCGTGCGAAAACCCTGAAGGCTTACCTTCTGAAGCCGAATTTCAGCGTTGGTTAACCGCTGTTTTACCTAAATTTCAAGCGCAAAGTGAAGTCACTATTCGAGTGGTTGATGAGCCAGAAAGCCATCACTTAAACTTAACCTATCGTGGCAAAGACAAACCGACTAACGTGTTGTCATTCCCCTTTGAGGCTCCACCAGAAATTGAGCTGCCTTTGCTTGGTGATTTAATTATCTGTCGCCAAGTCGTTGAACAAGAAGCTATCGAGCAACAAAAAACAGCAGAAGAACACTGGGCTCATATGGTTGTTCATGGTTGCCTTCATCTTTTAGGCTATGACCATATTGAAGATGATGAAGCAGAAGAAATGGAAAGTTTAGAAACCGAAATTCTGGCTGAATTAGGCTACGAAGACCCATATCTTGCAGAAAAAGAGTGACCTTACTATAATTTTTTGAGATATCTTTCTCAAAGAAAGCATTATTTTACAAAAAACTGACGGTTATTTTGCAGATAAACCGTCAGTTTTGTGCTAAAAAAGAATGTAGTAAACTGTTTTTATTAACTAACCTAATCTCCAAATACTTTGACTTGGGCTACTTTTTGTACCAAGTGCAGCCAACAACGCTGCGGTTCGATAATACGACGAGTGAATACTCTAAATAATTCGAATTGCAGTTAGGCGGCCAGCGAGGATATCTCGATGAGCATACATAAGTATGTGATTCGAGTAGCCGAGTGCAGCCAACAACGCTGCGGTTCGAAGTATGACGAGTATTTTTTGAGGAAAAAAAAATTAACCGCCATGAGCGACGATAACTCTTCGAGTAGCGATAACCCTGGTCCTAAGAAAGGGTTCTTTGCACTGTTAAATCACCTATTCCATGGTGAACCTAAAAATCGTGATGATTTGGTCGAATTAATCCGCGACTCTGAACAAAACGATTTGATTGACCCTGATACTCGCGAAATGCTTGAAGGGGTAATGGATATCGCGGATCAACGCGTGCGCGACATTATGATCCCGCGTTCCCAAATTGTTACCTTAAAACGTAATCAAACGCTTGATGAGTGCCTTGATGTCATTATTGACTCTGCTCACTCACGCTTCCCTGTTATTAGTGAAGACAAAGACCATATCGAAGGGTTATTGATGGCAAAAGATTTACTGCCATTTATGCGTACCGACGCAGAACCTTTTAGTATCGATAAGGTATTACGCCAAGCGGTTGTTGTGCCTGAAAGTAAGCGAGTAGACAGACTACTCAAAGAATTCCGCTCTCAACGCTATCATATGGCTATCGTTATTGATGAGTTTGGTGGTGTTTCTGGTCTAGTGACCATTGAAGATATTTTAGAGCTCATCGTAGGCGAAATCGAAGACGAGTATGACGACCAAGACGATGTTGATGTTCGCCAGCTTAGCCGCCATTCTTATTCTGTCCGCGCCCTTACGCAGATTGAAGATTTCAATGAAGCCTTTGGGACTCATTTTAGTGATGAAGAAGTTGATACGGTCGGTGGCCTCGTTATGCAAGCCTTTGGTCATCTGCCTTCTCGTGGTGAAACTATAACCATAGACAACTATCAGTTTAAAGTTGCGATGGCAGATAGTCGCCGGATCCTTCTGCTTCACGTAAAAATCCCAGACGACGCGCCAGTTCCAACTTTGGAAGAAGAAAAGACTTAATGAACTCAACGTCTATTTATCAAAGTCAGCGGTTGCGGTTACTGCTGGCTTTAATTTTCGGAGCCAGTGGAACACTGGCTTTTTCGCCTTTTGACATCTGGCCTGCCGCACTACTTTCTATCCTTTTCCTCCAATTACTGACCTTGCAGCGCACGGTCAAGCAATCTTTTGCTATCGGCTTTGCTTGGGGATTTGGCTTATTCGGTAGTGGCGTTAACTGGGTTTACGTCAGCATTGCAGATTTTGGCGGCATGCCAGGCCCTGTTAACGTATTTATTGTTATTCTTTTAGCGGCATACCTTTCTCTTTATACCGGGCTTTTTGGCGCATTGATGGCCAAATTTGCCCCATATGCCAATATTTGGCGTTTAGTCTTTTTTGCCCCGGCGCTGTGGCAGGTTACTGAGTTTTTACGTGGTTGGGTTCTCACTGGTTTTCCATGGCTGCAATTTGGTTATAGCCAAATTGATGGGCCGATGAAAGCATTCGCGCCTATATTTGGGGTGGAAATGATTACGTTGCTATTATTTAGCATCAGTGGTCTGCTAGTACTCGCTATCCTACGCCGCAGCTTTATCGCGCTCGCTGTTGCTGCTGCCTTAATTTTTGCGCCATTAATTGCCAAAAATGTACAATGGTTTACCCCCCTTGAAGGTAAGAAAATGGAAGTCGCACTGGTTCAAGGCAATATTCCCCAATCAATGAAGTGGGAAGCCAGCTTTTTACAACAAACCAAAGACACCTATATGGAGCTCTCTCGCCCTTATATCGGTAAAGCGTCTTTGATTATTTGGCCTGAATCAGCAGTACCTTCCGTTGAGCTCGACAACCAAGCATGGCTTAAATCTCTCGACCAATTACTGGCAGAGTCGAACACTCAGTTAATTACGGGTATTGTGGATGCGCGCCCGATGGATGGTGAATACACTTTTTATAATACAATCATTGTATTAGGAGATAAAAAACCGTATTTATATCCATCTAAAAACCGCTATAACAAACACCATTTAGTGCCATTTGGTGAATATGTACCTTTAGAAGATTTACTGCGCCCTATCGCACCGTTCTTTAATTTGCCTATGTCAGGTTTTAGCCGTGGCGATTATGAGCAAATGCAATTAGCAGTTGGTAATATTCATCTCACTGCTGCTATTTGCTATGAAATTATTTTAGGTACACAGGTCAGAGATAACTTTAAACCTGATAGCGACTACTTACTTACTGTTTCAAATGATGCGTGGTTTGGAAAATCTATAGGCCCTTGGCAACACTTCCAAATGGCACGGATGCGTTCCTTGGAGTTAGGTCGCCCACTGTTGCGCTCAACCAATAATGGTATCACCGCAGTGATCAGTGCAGATGGCTCTATTCAAGATATGCTGCCACAATTTAAAACAGCGGCGCTTGCCACCGAAGTCACCCCAACAACAGGGCTGACTCCTTACGCACGTTGGAGTAATTATCCGATGTGGGGAGTGGTCGTTATATTTGGTATTCTCGGTTTTGCTATGAATAGACGTCAAAAGTAACGATGTTAACCCCACCTCGAGAGCTATAAATGAGGTGGGGAAATTGACTAAGCAACTAATAACCCTCGTACATCTGCAATTTTCACTGTCACAATACAACCTGCATTGAATTGTAAGAAATCATCTTCAATACCATCGGAAAAAATAACGCCGTTATCAGGCATTAATGACTCAACCGCTAACGGGTTACTCGGCTCTATCGTGCCAAATACCCATCTGGTTCCTGTCGTTTTACTTAAAAATGGCTCCCTAACACTAAACTGTAGTTTGCTTTCTCCCCAGCCGAATCCATTAGAAAGCGGATGTGACGTTGCCCCTGTAATGGCTTGCGCTCCTGCTAAGATAGATTGAAACCACCCCGTTGAACCTAACCCTGTCGATATAATGATCCCCGAAGAAGACTGAAACTCTTGTTCTCCATTCCAGTTCAATAAATAACGTGCCGATGTGTGGCTTTTCGGGCCAATAAATAAATCGTTCACCGCCAGTAGTGATTGCCCGTCATTGGTTGTTGCCTGCGCAAAAGTCACTGATTTTTGCTCAGCCTGACCTTTCAATGTTTTCGTTACCACCTCCTGTAATTGACTAATTTCAAATGGCAGTAATTTTCCATCCCACCTTGCAGGATCTGGGTTAATCGCAATAACGGGCTGACCTTTTAAATACTTTAACGTATTAGCCACTAAGCCATCCTGCCCAATCACAACGATAATGTCCTGCTTAGAAAATTGGTAGCTTGGTAATAATTTTCTTTCCAATAATTGAAATCGGCCTAAAGACTTCAAAATTGATTCAGCTTGGACTAATTGCCGCTGATATAAATCATGTTCATTCAGGTAATCATCGACTTCCACATGATTATGTTCCAAATAAAATTTTGCCTGAGGCCATGTATTGAAGCGTTCAATGAGCTCCTGTAAGCGAGTTTTACGTATCACGAGAATGAATCGAGCATCATCAATCTTATTCATTATTTCACCCCTTTTTCATTAACTGGCCAAATAAGTCAGGGGAAATATTTAACTCGCCAATTTTTCCTGCATTTTGTGCTAATGATTCAAATGCCATTGCCATCAATTGCTCTGGTCCCATTTTCGCTAACGCAAGCGCTTTTAAGTTCTCCACTGGTAATTGGCTATAAGCTTTCATTTTAGATTCAATCGCATAGGCATCTGCATCAGATTGGATCCGTTGGTTTTCCACGCTAAGTGCCACCAGCTCATTACGTTTTGCTTCCGCACTCACCTGTGCTGTTAATTCTTCTTGCTTAATCTCTGCACGTTCACGTAACAACTTACGTTCATTATCAAGGCGAGCTTCTTCAATTTGCTGCTCTTTGGCCTGCACAGATAAGTCCGTTTCTAGCTCAGCTTCTTTAATCGTCCTTTCTTGTTCGACAGAAAACTTTCGTCTGGCATAAATAGCATCATCCGCTTCTTTCAAAATGGATTCTCTCGCTTGTGCTTCTAATGCTTTGAGGGTTTCAGGTGAAGGTGCAATTGCCGCAATGGAAACATCTAAAATAGCGATGCCTAATGACTCTATTGCAGCTTGTTCTGCAAGTTGCTTGCTGACTAACGTCACCAATGATTGGCTAATCAATAATGCATCTCGTAATGAAGTAGTTTGTACCTTAGCTTGGATAATTGTTTGAGCTGCACGCACTACCCTGTCGCTCAGTTTAAGTGGATCTTCAGATGCATAACTTTTTCCATCTTTAGTTAAGTTAAAGTTTAAAACATCCGCCGTTTTTTCGGCGGCGACCACCTGAAAAGAAATTTGTCCCTGAATACGTAAACTTTGGAAATCAGAAGTTTGTAAATTAAAAATAAAGGGGGCTTCTTGTGCATTCAATGGAAGCGCCGCAATGGAGGTTTTGTCCGAGTTATACCAAAAACTGAGCCCTTTACCTTGTTTACGCACTTTTCCATTCACTGATTGAATAACAAAAGTTGATGAGTCTGCTTTGAAATATTTAAAGTTAAACATAGTGTATTCCTTGTTAATGTCTTTAAGACCTTAAATAATTATTGTCTTATAGACACAAACAAGTCAAGGGCTAAATGTCTTAATGACAATAACTATTTTTATCTGTATGATTTACCCCTAAACTTCATCTTTGATTTGAGTGGTAACAATATGAATGAAAAAGAATTTCTTGCTAGCTATGACAGAAAAGATTATTTATCGCCTTTACTGACTGTCGATGCCGTTTTGTTTGCTTACCATGAAAACACGTTGAAGGTATTACTGGTTGAACGAGCTAATTTCCCCGAAAAAGGGAAATGGGGCTTACCGGGAGGATTTATTGATGAACAACATGACCAAACCTTAGAAGAGACTATTTTACGTAAACTAAAAGAAAAAACAGGCGTGATCCCCCCTTATATTGAGCAACTTTGTACAGTTGGAAACCACCAACGTGATCCACGCGGTTGGTCTGTCACTGTTTGTTATACGGCTCTCATTGCTTACCAAGCCTGTGAAGCCCATATTGATACAGTAGATTCTGTCAGGTGGGTCTCTATTGATGAGATAGATCAGCTTTCTCTTGCATTCGACCATTTCAAACTCTATCAACAAGCGAGAGAACGTCTCAAGCAAAAATCTCTCTATTCGATAGTTCCAGGCTTTGCATTACCTGAAGTTTTTACCTTAGCTGAACTTCAACATGTCCATGAAGTTCTGATTGGTAAGCCCCTGCAAAATAAATCGTTTAGGCGCCGACTTGAACAAGCGGATTTGTTGGTTGATACTGGAGAAAAACGCCATGAGCGCGGTCGCCCGGCTAATTTATATCGCTTAAAACCACAATCAGCGGATTACCGTTTTATTCGTAATTTGGAATTTTAATTGTTGAAATGCCTGATAAATCAATATTATCAGGCGTTGCAATGAATGCTATTGGCAAATCGCAGGGGTCACAATATAAGTAAAAATGAGTTTATTAGACTTATGGTAATTATGCGTAATCCCTTCAGGGAACATTTCATGCAAAATATCCATACCTGCATTTTTACCGCAGTAGTTGCGGTTCAAAATTTCACGCATATTTTGCTGCCAGCTATCGCCTTCCAATACGTTATCAGGGATCCCTTTAATGGTGTATTGGTAAAATAACATGCCATTTTTCGCGGTGACTTCAGTCAATAGCGTCACATCATCAATCAGCATAGGTAGTGATTTAGCCATGTCAGACAGAAAAATGCCCCGTAACATCGTTGGGTCATCATCGCCTTTTGCATTAAAGGCATTAATTTTGTCTTCTGTTGAATTAGCTTTTATTTCATCATAACGCTGTTCTATTTGTGAATTTCCGATCGTTCCTGACGGTTGTTCCGGTGCTGTTTTCTCTTCCACCTCAGGGGAACATCCCGCGATTAATACCACACCTAAAAATAATCCAACCACTTTTTTAAACATAGCCATCCCATTCACCTATTTTATTATTTATATAGCCGAATGAGTTTACCATAATGATAAATTAAACTTATAGGCAGAAAAATCCCCTTTTTTAGCCTAAAGGGGATGATAAAAAACTAAAAAGATGCCAACCACATCCGCATTTTTAGACCGTAAGAACTCGTCCAACCTGAAGTAAAGCTGACTAATTCACCGTTATCAATCACCATAAATGTGGGTGTTGCACTGACTCCAACCGAATTGGAAAGTTGCCCACTTATATCGTTGATCACAGGAAAGGTTAGCTCTTTGTTTTCCATCCCTTTGATTAAGCGAGATGTTTCACCTGAACGTATCGCTACTGAAATAATTGGCATACCTGATTGGCTTAATTCTGATACCATTGGCGAAGTCAAATTACAGACCCCACACCACGTCGCCCAGAAATAAACCAATATCGGCTTATCTTTACTTAACTCTGCCAATGAAACCGTCTCACCGTTGGCTAGAGTGTGTTGTTCCAATAATACAGGCGCAAGGGTTTGTGGCTTGCGCCATAAATCCATCACTGTAAAAGCAATAAATAAAATAATTGCCAAAACAATAATTTCTTTAGACCACTTTTTTATTTTATTCATATAGTTACTTACCTATTTGTTATCAAATAGTACAAATCAAAGATGTAAGAAACCAAAACATCCACTTAAAATGAATGCTTTAGCATTTAATTAAATATTTGTTTTCCTATCCTCTAATTCTAGAGTTTTGGATTGTTTAATCTTTATCCTCTAATTTTAGAATTTGGATTGTTTAATCTTTATCCTCTAATTCTAGAGTTTGGATTATTTAATCTTTATCCTCTAATTTTAGAGTTTGGATTATTTAATCTTTATCCTCTAAATAATTCGCGTTGTGGCTAGGCGGCAAACGAGACTATCGTGGGGAGCATACACAAGTATGTGACCCACGTAGTCGAGAGCAGCCAACAACGCCACAGCGCGAAGTATGACGAGGATTATTTGAGCTTAGCGAGCTGCTCCTTCACTACCGCCTCAAACTGCTGTGCATCAATAGCACCTGGGATCAACTCATCACCTACCAATGTTGCTGGCGTACCATTCACACCCAGTTTCTCTGCCAGCATCATATTGGTGCGAATGCCATCACGGCTCTCATCACTGGCTTTCAGTTTATCGTTACCTGTCGCTTTGAGAGCATCTTTGATATTGGCATCTGATAGCATGCCTTGTTTTTGCATAAATTTGTGGTGTAGAGCTTCAAATGCTTTCGGGTCTTCTTGCCACAGTGTCATGGTTAACTGAGCTGAATCCATTGAAGTTTGGCCTTTAAATGGTAAATATTTAATTACCACAGCCACATCATCAGGGTATTTCTTCACAAGATCCATCAGTTGTGGGTCGAAACGCTTACAGAATGGGCAGTTAAAATCAGTAAAATTAACCAAAACTAACTTGGCATCTTTTTTACCGATACGCGGGCTGGTTGGGTCATTAAACAAAGCATCGTGCTCCGCTTTTAACGTTTCTTTCATTTGGGCTTGTTGTCTTTCCCCTTGTTTAGCCTGCAGGGCAACAATCGCTTCTTCTAGAATTTCTGGGTTTTCAATCAAAGTATCACGTACTAATTTACGTACTTGCGCTTCTTGGTCTGCACTTAAAGGTGCCGCTTGTGCTACTGACCCCATCATTAGCGACGAAAATAAAACGGCTAAGATTGTTTTTTTCATTTTGTGGCTCCTTTGGCCTGATTCATAACGGATATTAGCGATTCACGGTCAAGTATTGTTGACAGCACTTCGCCTTCGGCCAAGTTAGGGCCATAAATTTGATTAAATGGAACAGCGACCTGCCCACGTTTTTGTAAAAATGCCGTAATTTCAGGTGAAGGTTTGGTCCAATCACCACGTAAAGCAACAACATCAGGTTCACTAAGTAGCTGTTGGATATCATCTCTTAGCAGTACATTGTATTTATTTGCCTTACAAGTCACGCACCATTCAGCGGTAACATCAATAAAGACGCGCTTGTTATCCGCCAGCGCAGCCGCGATCGCTTGTTCAGTTAGTGGTTGCCAATTCACGGTATCTTTAACGAACGAACGGCTGCCGGAATGCTGCTCTTGCGTCATCCAAACAAACCCACCAGCAAAAGCGGCAAATAATATGAATGGCAAAATGGCCGCCCTTACACCACGCTTTATCGCGATAAAAACAACTAATAATACTAAGAAAATGACAGCAATCGCCGTCGAAGTAGACACACCAAAATGCGGTATTAATAAGCTAATTAACCATAAGCTGGATACCAGCATCATTAACCCTAGTACGGCACGTAGTTTCAGCATCCACATACCTGGCTTTGGTAGTAAGCGAGAGATAACCGGAAAAGCAGCGATCAGTAACCACGGTAAACTCATACCGACACCCAATGCGGTAAAGATCAACCACAACTCTTCCATTGGTGCAGCCAGTGCAAATGCTACGGCTGTGCCCAAAAATGGTGCAGAGCAAGGAGTTGCCAGTAATGTCGCAAATACCCCTTGCCAAAAATGGCCGCTGCTACCATGCCCCCCAGCTGTCGCCAAGCGTGTATTGGCCTTGCTACCTAAGTTAATTTCAAATAAGCCAAATAAATTTGCAGTAAATAGCGCTGTTACCAATACCATAAAACCAATAAACCACGGGTTTTGGAACTGAATACCCCAACCGACAGCTTGTTGACCGACTCGTAATAACGTCATCAATAGCGCCAGTAACCAAAAGGAAACTAAAATACCGAGAGATGACAATAAAAACTGACGACGAATAGTATTTTGCTCACCATGAGGCACCATCAATACAGAGCCAAGTTTCATCGCTAACACAGGTAAAACGCATGGCATTAGATTAAGGATCAAGCCCCCCAAAAGTGCAAATAGCATCACCTGCCATAACGAAGCATTACTCACTTTTGATGCTATCGTGCCGCTAAATGCACTCACTTGATGGCTAATTTGCTGGGAAATATCGCCATCTGCAACCACAAAAGAAACTGTTTTACCGGTTAAATCGGGAGACTCGCCTCCCCAATCATCACCAACATCTATTGTTGCTGTTAAATGATTGCCTGTTGTCTCTATTACAGGCACGCCTAATGCAGCGCCTTCAACCACATCAGTGAAAATATTCGGTTGTTCCCAAGCGCTTCCTGTGCTTTTTTGTAATTCAATGATTAGCTTATCATTAGCAAAACCAACTTTAGTTTGCTCCACTAAACCACTTGATGGTGGAACTGCCCCTTTAGCTTGGTTAAATGCCCAAGTAAAGTCGGCAGGAGCGGGTTCTGTTAAATCGAGCTCAAACGGGTAATCGGTTAAAATACACACATTACTGCAGGTTGATAACGTGAGTGTTCCTGCTAGTTGATCGAGCTTTTCATTACTTGTGACTGTAATGGGGAAAACAATATCTCCCATATAGCCTTGAGTTGAAACACCCGCGACATCAAAGCGACCAGGTGTTGGCCATTGCCAATCGGTTGATTCAACAGGAGATGACCATACAATTTCAGGTGCAACTCCGCCTTCACCCGGCGAACGCCAATAGGTTTTCCACCCGTCATCAAGTTTTACGTCGAGCAAAATGTCAATTTTGCCATTTTCCTGTGCCGAACTTAATAACCTGACCTGCGCATGCCGTGGAGTGTTATCGTTCATCCACCCCGTATTCGCAGGTTGCAACCACCCCGTATCCGCAGCGTGTAAACTGCTCGAAAATAGTGCAAAAAATATAAAAAATGAATTAATTAAAAAACGCATTGTTTCCTCCAGAATAAATTACACAAACGAGTCCCTATCCGTTGTGTGCTAATTCCGAAGATTACAAAATTGTAAGTGTCGTCTGACTCTTGGAGGGGCATGCTTCTCTTCATTATTTGCTCTAGATATAAATAGATTAGTACAAAATAAAGTTAGCGCAGCCAAAGAAAGAAACATGAAGAAGAATGGTTCAAGAACAGCAGGTAGCAAAGTCATTAATGACTTAGCACTCAGTTCACAGCTGGAAAGATGTGTACCGCTGCTATCACTTTGTTTTACCTGTGATTGATCGATATAAGAAACGTGAGTACCTGTATTAATTTGTGCTTGCGCTAATACATCTGGCACAAAAAAATTGGCGAACAGACGCTCTCCGACGGCACGTTGATTCATACAAACCAATACCATCAGACAGGCGAATATCACTAATCCTTTACCTAATTTTAAATGCCTGTTCATGCGCATCTTGGTATAACTTCCTGAAATAACACTAATTATGCGACTTTGATAACCATAACGATAAAAACCAATCTTTGACTAATACCGTTACCCCATCTATAAGTTAAATAGAGGTTACATCTTACACAGCAAAACATTCCGTACAAGTGCCATCAGCTAACTTTACAAATATCACTCTCTTTTTCAGTAAACAAAAATGCAGTTCTACCAAAACTAGGCACGCAAATTGCTTTATCTAATATATGGCATGAAACGAAGATAGCTTGCACCTTAATAGTGCGTGATTATCAGTTTAAGACAATTTTAGATGGCAAATCACCATGTTAGTGCGGTAATTCAAAAATTACCCAAATAATATGCGAGACAGCTCCCGAAATTGAAACAATTCGTTTTCATTAATTAACAAATTTAATTACTTTTTAACAACAATAAAACATATAGCGGATAATCGCGGGATTGTCTAAATCTGCGAAATATTTGCAAACACAACACTACGAAACCACAGTAATTCAGGCGTTATCTGGCGATAGCACCTTAAAATTACAACGGGTTTACACCGATGTTCTAAAGGAGTTGTAACTATGCGTATAAGTAAACTTGTATTATCGATGATGATTTTAGGTGCAACCTGCGCAGTTCAAGCAGAAGAGTTAAACGGCACTCTGAAAAAAATCAAAGACAACGGTGTAATAGTTGTTGGTCATCGTGAATCTTCCGTACCTTTCTCTTACTATGATAATAGCCAGAAAGTGGTTGGTTACTCACAGGATTATTCAAATGCCATTGTTGATGCAGTGAAGAAAAAATTAAACATGCCTGATCTGCAAGTCAAACTCATTCCAATCACATCACAAAACCGTATTCCACTCCTGCAAAATGGCACATTTGATTTTGAATGTGGTTCAACAACTAATAACGTAGAAAGACAAAAACAAGCCGCTTTCTCTAACACAATCTTTGTGGTTGGGACGCGCTTACTCACCAAAGGTGACTCTGGTGTGAAAGACTTTGCTGACTTAGCCGGTAAAAATGTCGTCGTGACCTCAGGTACAACGTCTGAAATTCTATTGAATCAGTTAAATGATGAAAAAAATATGAAAATGCGCATTATCAGCGCGAAAGACCATGGTGATTCGTTCCGTACCTTAGAATCAGGTCGTGCTGTTGCCTTTATGATGGACGATGCGTTGCTAGCAGGTGAGCGTGCAAAAGCGAAGAAACCGGATATCTGGGAAATCGTTGGCAAGCCGCAAACCGAAGAAGCTTATGGCTGTATGTTACGTAAAGATGACCCTCAATTTAAAGCGCTTATCGATGAAACCATTGCGAATGCACAAACATCAGGTGTCGCTGAAAAATCCTTTGATCGCTGGTTCAACCAACCTATTCCTCCGAAAAATCTGAACCTGAAATTTACGTTGTCCGATGAAATGAAAGCCTTATTTAAAGAACCAAATGATAAAGCATTAAACTAATAAAAAGACAAACAGGGTATTACTGAAGTAAGAATTGCAAGGCGGTCGTTCCCCGCCTTGCATCCTCTTTTACGACAGTATTCGGGAATTTCATTGCCCACAGGAAGTCAATATTATGTCTATTAATTGGAATTGGGGGATTTTCCTTCAGGAAGCCCCATTTGGGAATACCACCTACTTAGGGTGGTTAATATCTGGCCTCGAAGTCACCGTAACACTTTCTATTTGCGCCTGGATCATCGCATTCCTAGTTGGTTCATTTTTCGGTATTTTACGTACTGTACCTAACCGTTTTTTAGCTTTTTTAGGCACCGCTTACGTAGAGTTATTCCGTAACGTACCGCTTATCGTACAATTTTTTACTTGGTATTTAGTTATTCCAGAACTTCTTCCTCGTTCAATCGGGGATTGGTTTAAAATGGAATTGGATCCTAACTACCAATTCTTTATTTCCTCAATGCTTTGCCTTGGGTTATTTACCGCAGCACGAATGACTGAGCAAGTACGTGCAGCCATTCAGTCACTGCCTAGAGGGCAAAAAAGTGCCGCACTCGCAATGGGGCTCACTTTGCCACAAACCTATCGCTACGTTCTATTACCCAATGCCTATCGGGTCATTTTGCCACCAATGACCTCAGAAATGTTGAACTTGGTTAAAAACTCAGCCATTGCGTCAACCATTGGCTTAGTCGATATGGCGGCACAAGCAGGAAAGCTATTGGACTATTCTGCTCACGCATGGGAATCCTTTACCGCAATTACATTAGCTTATGTCGGTATTAACGTCATTATCATGATTCTGATGACGTTATTAGAGCGCAAAGTTCGCTTACCAGGCACCATTGGAGGGCGATAAAATGATGTATGAATTTGATTGGAGCTCAATTGCTCCGAGTATGCCCTTTTTAATCGATGGCTTCATTGTCACTGCGAAAATTACACTGACCGCGATAGTGGTAGGAATTTTGTGGGGAACGGTTTTGGCCGTGATGCGGTTATCCACATTCAAGCCAATCAGCTGGTTTGCGGCTCTGTATGTGAATACATTCCGTTCTATTCCGTTGGTTATGGTTTTGCTGTGGTTCTACTTAATCGTTCCTAGCTTATTACAAAATGTTCTAGGCTTATCACCAAAAAATGATATTCGTTTAATTTCTGCAATGATAGCCTTCTCTCTTTTTGAAGCCGCTTATTATTCTGAAATTATTCGTGCTGGTATTCAAAGTATTTCACGAGGACAAGCTTCTGCAGCGTTAGCTTTGGGAATGACAAATATGCAAACCATGCGGCTCGTAGTATTACCGCAAGCCTTTAAAGCCATGGTGCCACTGTTGTTAACTCAAGGAATTGTTCTGTTCCAGGACTCATCCCTCGTGTATGTACTCAGTTTGACAGACTTTTTCCGTACTGCCACCAATATTGGTGAGCGTGATGGGACACAAGTAGAGATGGTACTGTTTGCGGGTCTGGTGTACTTTATTGTCAGTTTTGGCGCTTCTATGTTAGTGAATTATCTTAAGAAAAGGACTGTTTCATGATAACCCTGAAAAATGTATCCAAATGGTATGGCCAATTTCAGGTGCTTACAGACTGCACAACTGAAGTTAAAAAAGGTGAAGTTGTGGTTGTGTGCGGGCCATCTGGTTCTGGTAAATCCACATTAATAAAAACAGTGAATGGTTTAGAACCAATTCAACAGGGTGAGATTTTTGTGAATGATATTCAAGTTAATAACAAAAAAACTGACCTTGCAAAACTTCGCTCTAAAGTTGGGATGGTATTCCAACACTTCGAGCTATTTCCTCATTTGTCGATTATTGAAAATCTGACATTGGCGCAAGTTAAAGTATTAAACCGCGATAAAAAAGAAGCTGAAGCAAAAGGTTTGAAATTATTGGAACGCGTGGGTTTATCCAGCCATGCCAATAAATTCCCAGCTCAGCTTTCAGGGGGGCAGCAGCAACGTGTCGCTATCGCTCGAGCGCTGTGTATGGACCCAATAGCAATGTTATTTGATGAACCCACTTCAGCACTAGACCCAGAAATGATCAATGAAGTCCTTGATGTTATGGTTGAATTAGCCAATGAAGGCATGACCATGATGGTGGTTACCCATGAAATGGGCTTCGCCAAAAAAGTGGCTAATCGCGTTATTTTTATGGATGAAGGCAAGATTGTTGAAGACAGTAAAAAAGAAGACTTTTTCGCTAACCCACAATCTGATCGTGCAAAAGATTTCCTCGCAAAAATTCTCCATTAATCTTTCTCAGGGAGCCACTAGGCTCCCTAGCCTTAACACTCATTCATGCAGGTCAATATTGTTGCACTATAAGTATTGCCTAAGCGAATAAATCAACAACAACTTGCTGAATTTGAAATAGTTCACGAAACCACTACCATTTCACTGGTTTTTTAGTTAAGTTGTTTGGTTATCAGCGTTAAATATCCTGATCCGTTCCCCGAAAAACAATATCCAGCTTCCCCCTATTAGGTTCAGCTAATCAACTATTGTTGTTTTCGGTCTAGATCCGCTATGCTATGCGGATCTCAATTAAGAAAGACATTCACGCTACAGATGTAGCCTTTATTCACCATAGGATTATCGGTGCCATGCAAGAACAATATCGTCCAGAAGATATAGAGCCTAAAGTACAGCGTCACTGGGATGAAAAAGCAACTTTCAAAGTGACAGAAGACAACAGCAAAGAAAAATACTATTGCCTGTCCATGCTACCTTACCCTTCTGGTCGACTACACATGGGCCACGTACGTAACTACACCATGGGTGACGTTATCTCTCGTTACCAACGTTTGTTGGGGAAAAACGTTCTTCAACCAATTGGTTGGGATGCGTTTGGCCTGCCAGCTGAAGGTGCTGCAGTTAAAAATAATACTGCGCCTGCGCCATGGACTTACGCTAATATCGATTACATGAAAAACCAGCTGAAAATGCTCGGCTTCGGTTACGATTGGGATCGTGAAGTTACCACTTGTACTCCTGAATATTACCGTTGGGAACAATGGTTCTTTACTAAACTGTATGAAAAAGGTTTAGTGTACAAAAAAACTTCTGCGGTAAACTGGTGCCCTCACGACTTAACCGTTTTGGCGAATGAACAAGTGGTTGATGGTTGCTGCTGGCGTTGTGACACCCCGGTTGAACGCAAAGAAATCCCACAGTGGTTTATTAAAATTACCGACTACGCAGAAGAGCTGCTCAACGACCTCGACAAATTAGATGACTGGCCAGAGCAAGTCAAAACCATGCAACGTAACTGGATCGGCCGCTCCGAAGGGACTGAGATCACATTCAATGTTGCAGACCGCTATGAAACCTTAACGGTTTATACCACTCGCCCTGATACTTTTATGGGGGCAACTTATGTGGCTGTTGCAGCAGGTCACCCTCTGGCTAAAGAAGCCGCGACAAATAACCCTGAATTAGCCCAATTTATCGATGAGTGCCGTAACACCAAAACTGCGGAAGCGGATATGGCCACCATGGATAAAAAAGGTATGGCAACCGGCTTATTCGTTATCCATCCATTAACCCAAGAAAAACTGCCAATTTGGGTCGCTAACTTTGTTTTAATGGAATACGGTACTGGTGCAGTTATGGCCGTTCCTGCTCATGACCAACGTGACTGGGAATTCGCCCACAAATACAACTTACCTATCAAAGCGGTTATTGCTGATGCTGATGGCAACGAGCCTGATTTATCCCAAGAAGCGATGACTGAGAAAAATGCACTGATTAACTCAGGTGAATTCAGTGGATTAGACCACCAAGCAGGTTTCAATGCTATTTCAGATAAACTCGTTGCGCTGGGTGCTGGTCAACGCAAAGTAAACTACCGCTTACGTGACTGGGGTGTTTCACGTCAACGTTACTGGGGTGCCCCAATCCCAATGGCAACATTGGAAGATGGCACTGTGGTTCCGGTTCCTGAAGATCAGTTACCTGTCATTTTGCCAGAAGATGTCGTAATGAACGGTATTACAAGCCCGATTAAAGCAGATCCTGAATGGGCCAAAATGACTATTAATGGTCAACCTGCATTACGTGAAACCGATACCTTCGATACCTTTATGGAATCTTCTTGGTACTATGCACGTTATACCTGCCCGCAATATGACGACGGCATGTTAGACCCTGAGGCAGCAAACTACTGGTTACCGGTTGACCAATATATTGGTGGGATCGAACACGCCATCATGCACTTAATGTATTTCCGCTTCTTCCATAAATTGATGCGTGATGCAGGGTTAGTCAACTCCGATGAACCAGCAAAACGCCTGCTGTGCCAAGGCATGGTGCTGGCTGATGCATTCTACTACACAGGTAGCGATGGCCAACGTGTTTGGGTGTCCCCAGCCGATGCCATTGTTGAACGTGACGACAAAAACCGTATAACTAAAGCGGTAGACAATGAAGGCCATGAACTGGTGTATACCGGTATGAGCAAAATGTCTAAATCGAAAAACAACGGTATTGATCCTCAATTAATGGTCGAAAAATATGGTGCGGATACCGTTCGTCTGTTTATGATGTTCGCTGCTCCACCAGAGTTAACCCTTGAGTGGCAAGAATCCAGCGTTGAAGGTGCTAACCGCTTCGTGCGTCGCGTTTGGCGTTTAGTGCATGAGCATTCACAAAAAGGTGCAACTTCACCTTTAGATATCAGCACATTAACACCTGAACAAAAAGACTTACGTCGTGACCTGCACAAAACAATCGCGAAAGTCTCCGATGATTTCAGTCGCCGTTATGCATTTAACACCGCGATTGCCGCTATCATGGAGTTCTTGAACAAATTAGTTCGTGCACCACAGGAAACCGAGCAAGACCGTGCATTAGTGCAAGAGTCTCTCGAAGCAATCACACTGATGCTATCTCCAATCATTCCACATGCTTGCTTTGAAATGTGGAAAGCGCTCGGTCACCAAACAGACATCGATTTCGCACAGTGGCCTATTGCTGATGAAAAAGCCATGATTGACGATACCAAACTGGTCGTCGTTCAAGTTAATGGCAAGGTTCGTGGTCGCATTACCGTTCCGGCTGATGCAAACCAAGAATTTGTCTTAGACATGGCAAAAAATGAACCGAGCGTAGCGAAATACCTTGAAGGTGTTGGCATCCGCAAAGTAATCTATGTTCCAGGCAAATTGCTTAACCTTGTTGTAGGTTAATATTAGGTTATTGGCAGATAAGGAGGCCAGGTGCGTTATCTGATAACATTATTTTTGAGCCTAGCGGTGCTGGTCACCGCAGGTTGCGGTTTTCGTCTTCAAGGAACAACTCAAATTCCTGAAGAACTGAGAACATTGCAGCTAAGTTCAAGTGACCCATATAGCTACCTTACAAGGGCGCTTAGGGAACAACTGCGGCTCAATAACGTGACCATTCTTGAAACGGGAAGAGCCGATGTTCCCATTTTGAAAGTTCTGAGCTCTAATGAAAATACTGAAACTGTGTCTGTTTACCAAGATGGTAAAGCGGCAGAGAAACAATTAACACTGGTAATGAATGTGCAAGTGTTGATGCCTGATGGAGCTATCTATCCTTTACAAAGCCGTGTTGAACGTACTTTCTTCGACAACCCTTTAGAAGCGCTTGCGAAAGATGCTGAAAAAGAAATTGTAAGTCAAGAAATGCAAGAACAAGCTGCACGTAATATTGTGCGTAAATTATTGCTTGTTCATTCAGCAGAACTTGAGAAGGCAAAAAACCAAGCGGCTGATGCGAATACTCAACCATAATGACGCGTATCTACCCTGAGCAGCTGGCCTCTTCGTTACAAGAGTCTCTAAGAGGCCGCTATTTAATTTGGGGCAATGAGCCCCTTCTTCTTCAAGAAAGCCAAGATGCCGTCCGCAAAGCTGCACAAGAACAAGGCTTTGAAGAGCATTTTTCGTTTTCTCTTGAGCAAAATACTGACTGGGATGAAATTTTTAGTCTCTGTCAAGCTTTAAGCCTGTTTGCTAGCCGCCAAACACTCACTCTGCTGTTACCTGAAAATGGCCCTAACGCCGCCATGGCAGAAAAGTTGAATCAACTGGCGCAGCTACTCCATTCAGACCTGCTTCTTGTGTTACGCGGCCATAAACTCACGAAAGCACAAGAAAACAGTGCTTGGTTTAAAGCAATTAGCCAAGATGCCATTTATATCAGTTGCCTGACCCCTGAATATCAACGGTTACCACAATGGGTTTCTAAACGCGCCTACAGTATGCGGCTTTCTTTAGAAGCCGAAGCTAACCAACTACTTTGCTACTGTTATGAAGGGAATTTACTTGGTTTAGCGCAAGCGCTTGAACGGCTATCCCTGCTTTATCCAGATGGTAAACTTACCTACCCTCGCGTCGAAAGTGCCGTGAATGATTCAGCGCATTTTACGCCCTATCATTGGGTTGATGCCCTATTGGCTGGTAAATCGCGCCGTTCTTGGCATATTTTAGAGCAACTGCAACAAGAGGATGTTGAGCCCGTTATTTTATTGCGCTCAATCCAACGCGATCTGATGCTGCTAATTACATTGAAACGCCAATCTGCAACAACCCCATTAAAAACATTATTTGATCAACACAAAGTATGGCAAAACCGCCGAGGTGTGCTCACGGAAGCCTTACAACGCTTAACATTGCATCAATTGCAATCTGCATTAATGTTATTAACGCAAGCAGAAATCAATATTAAACAAGATTTTAGCCATTCGCCATGGCCTGACCTGCAAACACTGTCTATGCTATTATGCGGTAAAGCATTTGCAGAGAATTTTATTCATGAGTAATTCATTTTCAAAACAACATAACTTGCTAGCATTATTCGGCGGGACATTCGACCCCATTCACTTTGGCCATTTACGCCCTGTACAAGCCCTTGCCCAACAAGTTGGCCTCGAAAAAGTGATCTTGCTACCTAACCACGTTCCTCCCCATCGCCCACAGCCAGAAGCAACACCAGCACAACGTTTAGAAATGGTGAAGTTAGCAACACAAGATAACCCTTTATTTGCTATCGATACGCGTGAATTAGCGAAAAATAGCCCTTCTTATACAATCGAAACACTGGCCGAATTACGCCAAGAAATGGGGGCGGAAAAGCCGCTTGCGTTTATTATTGGTCAAGATTCTTTATTGTCGATTAATAAATGGTACGGGTGGGATCGAATTCTAGATAATTGCCATCTATTAGTCTGTTCGCGTCCAGGATATGCCACTCAATTTTCCGACCCTATAATGCAAAACTGGTTATTAGAACATCAAACAACAGACCCAATTGCTTTAAACCAAGCGGCCAATGGGTACATTTTTATTGGGGATACCCCATTGGTAAATATCTCTGCAACAGAGATCCGCGAAAAATTAAGCTCAGGCGACTCTTGTCACGAATTAATTCCAGATGCGGTTTTGCAATATATTCATCAACAGCACCTTTACCAACAATAAGGGATCTCTCTTATTGAACAACTATTAGGATATGGCTCAAAAATAACTTGCTGCATTAAATAGTTGTCTGGGTATTGAACAAGCAATTGCTTCATCATCTCTAATGGCCTGTTTAGTGGTAAATTACCCGCTAAATAGTCATTAATCAGCCATGATAAGCGTTTTTTCTCATCTTTCGTGGCTTTATGTTTGAAATAGCCTTGCATATGGTTCAGCGCATTAACTTCAATATTTTTTGCTGGCACTGCCGCCAATATTTCCATTAAACAGGCTTTATATTGATTTAAAAAGCACATAAGGTCAGTAGTGCTTTTAATACTCGCCACTAATCGCCCCGTATACTGGTAGCCAATTGGGGAATACGCCATGATGAGATATTTATGGCAACTATGAAATTGAATCATGTTGTGATGTGTTAGCTCGTTATATAAACCGTCTAATCTTTGTATCGTATACAATTTCGTCAGAAAGCAATCCCAAGACGCTATATCTTGTAGCTTATCATCCGTTAATGTCGGAATATTCGCTGGGAATAACCCTTGTAATTTAGCTAGTTGCTGTCTAGAGCAAATAATACCATTAACTTTATTTTGCATCCCCTCATGGGTGAGGCTCGTTACAAATTCAACCATAGAATTCACCTGTCGATGAATATTAGCGGGTAGATGATTAATTCCTTCAAATATAAAAACTTTTGGTTTAATTATTTGCACAATACACATCTCATTATAAAATATTTGTCAGGAGTACAGTTTTTAGCGTTATTTTGTAAAGTTAGCACAAACTTCTTGCTCAAATGTACGGATATCCCTATAAATTTCACTCCACGATGAATAAAAAATAATTTAGCCGATTTTTCTTAAAATCTAGGGTAAAATAGCAGGGCTGTTAATATGTTTACTGTGTTATCAGCGATTATTTTATCTACAAACTACAAACAGTGTTTAACGCGATATTCTGTTTATTTGAATAAAAGGTGAACCTTTTGCAAGGAACTGAACTCCAACAATTTATTATCGATCAGCTTGATGATGCTAAAGCAGAAGATATCATTACTATCGATGTTCAAGGGAAATCAAGTATTACCGATCAGATGATCATCTGTACAGGGACATCAAGTCGCCATTTGATGTCAGTCGCTGACAGGTTAATCGAAGCTTGCCGTAAAAATGGTTTAATGCCATTAGGTGTTGAAGGACAAGGTATTTCTGATTGGATAGTCGTCGACCTTGGCGATGCCATTGTTCATATTATGCAAGATGAAAGTCGTCGTATGTATGAATTAGAAAAGCTCTGGAGCTGAGTTTGAAATTACAGCTCATTGCCGTTGGAACAAAAATGCCGGACTGGGTCCAGACCGGCTTTATGGATTACCTCCATCGTTTTCCTAAAGATATGCCATTTGAATTAACGGAAATTCCTGCAGGAAAACGTGGGAAAAATGCAGATATAAAACGCATTCTAGAAAAAGAAGGCGAATTAATGCTCGCAGCCGTAGGTAAAGGAAATCGCATCGTCACCTTGGATATTCCAGGCGATCGTTGGGACACCCCAAAACTTGCCGTACAACTCGATAAATGGAAACAAGATGGCCGTAATGTCAGCTTATTAATCGGTGGTCCCGAAGGCCTTGCGCCTGCTTGTAAGGCAGCGGCAGAGCAAAGTTGGTCACTATCACCACTTACGCTACCTCATCCACTGGTTCGTGTCCTTGTTGCCGAGAGTCTTTATCGCGCATGGAGTATTACGACTAACCACCCTTATCACAGGGAATAGTCAGGTTTAAATATGTTCAAAATGGCAATGGGATGAAAACACAACGCACCCCTTTTCGCGACCATACCGCTGAATCAGTTTTATTTATCCGCCGAGCGCTTATCGCCTTCGGTGTGATTGTCATTTTAACATCTATTCTTGTGACCAATTTGTATCACTTACAAATTGTCCGGCATGAAGATTATCAAACGCGGTCAAATGATAACCGAATTAAATTGGTGCCTATTGCACCAAGCCGTGGGATTATTTATGACCGCCGAGGGACTCAACTCGCCCTTAATAGCACGTTTTACCAGTTAGAAATCGTGCCTGAAAAAGTCAGTAATCTGCAAGAAACCTTAGATAACCTTCGTAATGTGGTAGATTTAACTGACGAAGACATTACTAATTTTGAAAAAGAGCGTAAACGCTCACGTCGGTTTACCTCTATTGCATTGAAAACCCAGCTCAACGAAGTTCAAGTTGCTCGTTTTGCCGTTAATCAGTACCGTTTTCCCGGTTTAGAAGTCAAAAGTTACCAACGACGCTCTTACCCATATGGTTCCGCATTAACTCATGTGATTGGCTATGTGGCGAAAATCAATGACAAAGATGTTGAACGTCTTGATAAAGAAGGTTTATTACCTAATTATGCAGCTAGTCATGATATCGGCAAATTAGGTATTGAACGTTATTATGAAGATGTCTTACACGGTAAAACTGGCTATGAAGAAGTTGAAGTGAATAGCCGCGGTCGCGTTATTCGACAATTGCATGAGCAACCACCGCAAGCAGGTCGAGATATCTACCTCACTATTGACCTCGAATTACAAATTTATATCGAAAAACTGTTAACCACTAGCCGTGCAGCCGTAGTGGTCACTGACCCACGTAATGGCGAAATTTTGGCTCTGGTGTCTAATCCAAGTTATGACTCTAACTTGTTTGTAAACGGTATCTCAAATAAAGATTATCAAGCGTTATTAAATAACCCTGACAGACCGTTGATAAACCGAACAACTCAAGGTTTGTATCCCCCTGCTTCGACAGTAAAACCCTTTATTTCTGTTGCGGCATTAAGTGAAAAAGTAATTACCCCCAATACAACTATTTTTGACCCTGGTTGGTGGCAATTACCTGGTTCGGAAAAGCGTTACCGTGACTGGAAACGTTGGGGACACGGCAAACTCAATGTATCAAAATCTATTATTGAATCTGCAGACACCTTCTTCTACCAAGTCGCTTATGATATGGGAATTGACCGTATTTCTGAATGGATGAGCCGTTTTGGTTTTGGTGATTATACCGGAATTGACCTTGCAGAAGAACGTTCTGGTATCATGCCGACCCGTGAATGGAAACAAAAACGCTATAAAAAGCCTTGGTATCAAGGTGATACTATTCCAGTTGGGATCGGGCAAGGCTATTGGACTGCAACGCCAATTCAAATGTCAAAAGCATTAATGACATTAATCAATGATGGCCAAGTTAAAACCCCACATTTGCTTTACGGCACAAAATTGGGTAATGCCATGGTTCCTTATGAAGACAAAGAAACCAAACAAATTGGCGATATCAATTCCGGTTTTTGGGAGCTAGCGAAGCATGGAATGTACGGTGTCGCCAATGCACCGAATGGTACTGGGCGCCGTAGTTTCATTGGTACCCCTTATAAAGCGGCGGCAAAATCGGGTACTGCGCAGGTCTTCAGCTATGAAACCTATAATGCCAGTAAACTTGCTGAGCACCTCCGTGACCACAAATTGATGATTGCTTATGCTCCGTATGATAAACCCACGATTGCCGTTGCAATTATTCTGGAAAACGGGGGCGCGGGCCCAGCAGTCGGTGATATTGTGCGGCAAATATTTGACCACGTTCTTCTTGGTGATAACCGTACTGAAGTTGCGGTGTCAGCAACCAATGCAGGAGAAGACCGCTGATGCATAATCCTAATAATAACAATGAGCTATAAAGAATATGACAGACGATAAGAAAAAAATTTCGTTATCCACACGTCTGCATATAGATGTGCCTATGCTGCTAATTATTATCGCGTTGCTTGCATACAGCGCATTTATTATGTGGAGTGCTAGCGGCCAAGATCCTGAAATGATGGAGCGTAAATTAGGGCAGATAGCGACAGGCTTCGTCGTAATGATAGTAATGGCGCAGATCCCTCCTAGAATGTATGAAAATTGGGCGCCTCACCTGTTTATCTTCTGCGTTATTTTACTGGTTTTTGTTGACGTCTTTGGGCAGATAAGTAAAGGGGCCCAGCGCTGGTTAGACTTGGGTTTTATTCGGTTCCAACCCTCTGAAATTGCAAAAATTGCCGTCCCTTTAATGGTCGCTCGATTCATGAACCGAGACCTATGCCCTCCTTCATTCAAAAATACATTAATTGCACTTGTATTGATTTTTGTACCAACATTATTAGTGGCTGCACAGCCTGACCTTGGTACCTCGATTTTAGTTGCAGCTTCAGGCCTATTCGTTTTGTTCCTTGCCGGAATGAGTTGGCGGCTTATTGCAGTTGCCGCCATTGCGCTCGCCGCCTTTATTCCACTACTGTGGTTCTTTTTAATGCATGGTTATCAAAGAGCCCGTGTCATGATGTTATTAGACCCAGAAACTGATCCACTAGGCGCTGGTTACCATATTATCCAATCAAAAATTGCGATTGGTTCTGGTGGATTAATGGGCAAAGGTTGGCTACATGGCACACAATCACAGCTTGAGTTTTTACCAGAAAGACATACTGACTTTATTTTTGCTGTGTTAGCAGAAGAACTTGGCTTAGTCGGCGTGCTTATTTTACTTGGTTTATACCTTTTATTGATTATTCGTGGGCTTTATATTGCTGCTAGCGCACAAAATACTTTTGGTCGGGTTATGGTTGGTGGTTTGATCTTAATCCTTTTTGTCTATGTATTTGTGAATATCGGTATGGTCAGTGGTATATTACCGGTAGTTGGTGTTCCCCTTCCTTTAGTGAGCTACGGGGGCTCCGCTTTGATTGTTTTAATGGCTGGATTCGGTATTATCATGTCGATACATACACACCGAAAATTCCTTTCTAAAAGTTTATAAAATGAGGCTTAGTATGCGTTTACAATGGATAATGCTTGGCGTCACCGCCGCGCTACTTAGTGGCTGTGTGACAGAAGAAGTTAAACAACCAGCCCAAGTGCCAACCAATGTACCCACTCAAGATGTATTAGGTGCAGAGCCTCATTATGAGCCGTATCATCCAACTGCAAATAATGATTACTCACGCAATGGTCAACAGTACCAAATCGTACGCGACCCATCACAATTTAGCCAAGTGGGTTATGCGTCTATTTATGGTGCCGAGTCTGCAGGAAATATGACTGCGATTGGTGAACGGGTTAATCCAGTGGAATTAACCGCTGCTCACCCAACGTTACCGATCCCTAGCTATGTCCGTATCACCAACATGATGAATGGCCGGATGATGGTCGTGCGTGTTAATGACCGAGGGCCTTATACGCCAGGAAAAAGTATTGCCGTGTCACGCGCAACCGCTGACCGCCTGAATTTAATGCCGACGACAAAAATTAAAATTGATGCCATTCAAGTCGCTCAAGATGGCACCTTGTCAGGAACTGGAACCGTTGGCTCTAATTTTGTGAAACAAAGCTATGCATTACCAGGGCGTCCACAATTAGGTTCTGGCCCAATGGGTACCCCTGTGATGGAGAACTTGCCAACGCCAGAAAATACATTGCCCGTTCAGCAGCCAAAAGAGCCAATGCAGCCTACGATGCCTGACATGAGCTTACAAACACCAACGCCACCACCACCAACAACAACCGAAGAAGCGGTTCCTGAGCGTGGTTTTCTCGTTCAAGTAGGCGCCATTAGTAGCCAAACCAATGCGCAAAATATGCTGAATGAATTGAAAACACAGTTTAATGTTCCTGGGCGGCTACAACCTTATAATGGTATTTACCGAGTACAGTTAGGACCATTTAGTACAAGGCAACAAGCCGTTGAGGTTCAAGGCCGTTTACAGTCTGAAAAAAACCAATCGTCAATGGTCGTTGCGCCCTAGTACAACATAGCTTTAGGTTGCTCCGTTACATTTGATGCAACCTAAAGTTAGGCAATGTTAAACTGACAAAAAAATCATTGGTACAGTGCAAAAGTGGCTTTTTTCTGATCCTATTCTTTTGCTAAACTGCGCCTCCTTGTGTTAACCGAATTTCGGATGTAATGGTAAAACCATGAATAATGTCGCTCCATCACGCATCGTGCGTCATACAGTGCTGGGCTCTGCACTCCTTCTTATGACTGCGAATATTGCGAATGCTAATGAAACCTTCCCGAATACATCAATTCCTGCGGCACCCGCTATTGATGCAGAAGCTTATATCTTAATTGATTATAATTCGGGAAAAGTTCTCGCTGAAAGTAATGCCGACCAACGCCGCGATCCGGCAAGCTTGACAAAAATGATGACCAGTTATGTTATTGGTCAAGCAATTAAGTCAGGTAAAATTGGTGAAAATGATATTGTCACGGTCGGAAATGATGCGTGGGCTACCGGTAATCCGGTGTTTAAAGGTTCATCATTGATGTTCTTAAAACCTGGCGACCGTGTTAGCGTATCTCAATTAACTCGTGGTATTAACTTGCAATCAGGTAACGACGCTTGTGTCGCTATGGCCGACTATATTGCAGGGGACCAAGCCAACTTCGTTCAATTAATGAATGGCTATGTAAACAAATTAGGGCTGAAAAATACCCATTTTCAAACCGTTCATGGTTTAGATGCCGAAGGCCAATATAGCTCAGCCCGTGATATGGCGCTTATTGGGCAAGCACTCGTACGTGATGTGCCTGAAGAGTACGCAATCTATAAAGAAAAAGAATTTACCTTTAACAATATCCGCCAAACAAACCGCAATGGCCTATTGTGGGATAAGAGCCTTGCTGTTGATGGCATAAAAACCGGTCATACTAATGCCGCGGGCTATAACCTTGTTGCCTCAGCAACCGAAGGTGATATGCGCCTGATCTCTGTTGTTATGGGAGGTAAAAGCAGCAAAGGCCGTGATGCCGAAAGTAAAAAGTTACTCACTTACGGTTTCCGCTTTTATGAAACTGTTAAACCATTACAAGCCAATGTGGATTTTGCCAGTGTGCCAGTCTGGTTTGGTGATGAAAATGAAGTAAAATTAGGTGTCACTGAAGATTTATACCTCACCATCCCACGAGGTCGCTTAAAAGATTTAAAAGCCAGTTATGAATTAACAACCACTGAGCTTGAAGCACCATTAACCAAAGGGCAGCAAGTCGGTATCATTAGTTTCCAACTCGACGGAAAAATCATTGAACAACATCCTTTAGCCGTATTAAAAGATGTGGAAGAAGGTGGTTTTTTCAGTCGGTTAATTGACTATATTAAGTTACTCTTCCATCGCTGGTTTGGTTAGGGCTTGAAACTAAAATAAGTCATCCCCATATAGTAACTATCGAAATAAAGTAAGTATCGAAATGTTTGTTGGATGAATACATCTCATTGGCTGGTTTAATATCAGCCAATCTTTTTCAGCCAGCAGCCCAATTTAAAAATTAGGAGTGCCCATGAAAACGAAATTAGGTGAACTGCTTGAGTTCCCATGCCCATTAACCTACAAAGTGATGGGCTTGGCACAGCCTGAACTGGTTGATCAAGTTATTGAAGTGATACAACGCCATGCACCGGGTGATTACTCTCCAGACGTAAAACCGAGCAGCAAAGGCACGTATCACTCAGTTTCCATTACTATCAATGCCACCCATATTGAACAAGTGGAAACTTTGTATAGCGAATTAGGGGCATTAGAATTAGTTAAAGTTGTACTTTAATTTCTGTAAAAATAAACTACATCCCAAAGGTTAGCCATAACCGATTAAGGTGTAGTTTTTTATTTATTCTGCACTACAACGCCCTATAATTATTTTTTCTTGCTGATAGTACAAATAAAATAAGTTTTTCACCAAAAGATTCCTAATGAATAATAGCTTTTCATATCAATTCCCAAACCTAAAAATATAAATTTATCCAAATTCCTACCTTTTTCATACTTCACTCAGAAGAGTAGCGCTAACATATCTATAACATGACAAAACTAGCGCTCCCCCCCTACCAGCGTTATACTAAGTACTCATTTTTTCAGCTGGATGTTAAAACATTGTCAGAAAGAGCGATAATCGTACGTCAGTTAGGGCTCGCACCATACCGACAAGTATCTGATGCGATGCACCAATTCACCGAACACCGCATGCCTGAAACCTGTGATGAGATTTGGTTGGTTGAACACCCTCGCGTGTTTACTCAAGGCCAAGCCGGAAAAGCTGAGCATGTACTGGCACCCGGAGATATCCCTGTTATACAAAGCGATCGTGGTGGCCAAGTCACCTACCATGGGCCAGGCCAGCAAGTGATGTACGTGATGCTCGACTTAAAGCGCAATAAAATTGGCGTTAGAGAACTCGTCACCGCACTGGAAAATACCGTCGTGAATACCCTTGCCCACTTTAATATTGCAGCGTATCCTCGCCCTGATGCCCCTGGTGTCTATGTGAATGGCGACAAAATTTGTTCTCTTGGATTACGCATAAGGCAAGGTTGTTCTTTTCATGGTCTCGCTTTGAATATTGATATGGATCTTGAACCCTTTAATCGCATAAACCCTTGTGGTTACAGTGAATTAAAGATGACTCAGGTTAGTGATCTTGCTCCCAAAGTATCATTATCTGATGTTCAGCCTGTGCTAATTCGTCAATTCTGTGACACACTGGGATTTCATATTGTTCAATAATAATGCTATAATTTTTTAACATTTTTAAAAAATATTTTAATGAATGGATAACAGCCTTCATTTGGTTTTATTTAGAATTATCACTTATCCATCAGCATAAAAGATAACTGGAACCGTCATATTATGAGTAAACCAATTCAGATAGAACGCGGAATTAAATATCGTGACGCCGACAAAATGGCGCTGATCCCTGTCAAAAACGTTGTGACTGAACGAGAAGAAATTCTACGTAAACCTGACTGGATGAAAATTAGGCTTCCTGCTGACTCCACTCGTATTCAAGGCATTAAAGCAGCCATGCGCAAAAATGGACTGCATTCTGTTTGTGAAGAAGCGTCATGCCCTAATCTCTCTGAGTGTTTTAACCATGGTACTGCGACCTTTATGATTTTAGGGGCTATCTGTACCCGCCGCTGCCCATTCTGTGATGTTGCTCATGGCCGCCCAAATGCACCAGATGCCAATGAGCCTGAGAAATTAGCACAGACTATTAAAGATATGGCATTACGCTATGTCGTCATTACGTCAGTTGACCGAGATGATCTACGTGATGGCGGAGCACAGCACTTTGCTGATTGCATTAGCGCTATTCGTGAAAAAAGCCCATCGATTAAAATTGAAACGCTTGTTCCTGATTTCCGTGGCCGTATGGATCGCGCATTAGAAATTTTAACCGCGACACCACCTGATGTGTTTAACCATAACCTTGAAAACGTACCACGTGTTTACCGTCAAGTTCGCCCTGGTGCTAATTATGAATGGTCTTTAAAATTACTCGAAAAATTTAAAGAAGCCCATCCCGATATCCCAACTAAATCAGGGTTAATGGTTGGTCTTGGTGAAACCAATAAAGAAATTATCGAGGTTATGCACGACTTACGTCGCCATGGCGTAACGATGCTTACACTAGGCCAATACCTACAACCAAGCCGCCATCACTTACCGGTTAAACGCTATGTTAGTCCTGCTGAGTTCGATGAGATGAAAGAAGAAGCCATGGCAATGGGCTTCACTCACGCTGCTTGCGGCCCATTCGTTCGCTCTTCTTACCATGCTGATTTACAAGCTAAAGGTGAGGAAGTTAAATAGCCTCCATTATTTAACGTATAGACAAAAAATGCCTGATTGATATCAGGCATTTTTTTATCTATTGCAATAAAAAAACTCGCCCTAGATAACTAGCGCGAGTTTTCAGCTGTTCGTTTTAATCTTAATTATAAAAATTACAGAGGAATAACGTTAGCAGCAGATGGGCCTTTAGCACCTTCAGTAATTTCAAATTCCACTTTTTGGCCTTCAGCTAAGGTTTTGAAACCATCGCCCATAATCGCAGAAAAGTGAACAAATACATCTTTGCTACCATCTTCTGGAGTGATAAAACCAAAACCTTTAGATTCGTTGAACCACTTAACGTTACCTTTAACTTTAGACATCAAATATTACCTTTAAAATAAAATAGACACACCATCTGTATCAAGCTCAGTACATCAGATTTCTCAGTTACTTGTCTACAACCTAGATCACGAAAATGGACTAAAAAGATAAAAAAATATTATTTATCGATAGAATAGGTTCTGATTTCGACAATAATTCTTACCAATAGCAATTATCACAACCAATAGTATTATCTATAGCTAATTATTTAGATTTTACTTCTCATGTAAAAGTAGCCAGTCTTTGATATCCAAGCCCCCAGTATACCCCACTAATTTCCCATCATGCCCAAGTACACGATGACAAGGAACAATTAATGAGATTGGGTTACGTGAGTTTGCCATGCCGACAGCACGACAATAATTAGCTGAGCCTAACTTTAAAGCCAAATCTTTATAGCTCCAGCGTTCCCCATAAGGTATCCCACAAAGATGTTGCCAGACTTTTTTCTGAAATTCTGTGCCTTGTGGATTTAATGCCACCGTAAAAACGGTTCTTTTGTGATTAAAATATTCCTTTAGTTCTTTCACACAAAGCTTTGAATGCTCATTCTTCGTTTCTTTTTCTGTTTTTTCATCAACAAAATAAAGGCTCGTTATCCCGTTGTCATCAGCCGTAATATGGACCCACGGTTTAGGAAATTTATCCGGTGTTGCTAAATATTGATGGTACATAGTATCTCCTCAAAAGGACTCAATTACCTGATTGTATATACAGTTATAGTGTAAATTATTTCCACTTTGCAATGATCTTTTTTCTTAGAGTCTCTATCTGAATCATCTAATACGATATTTTTTTATTTTCAATGTTAATAACCACCTAGCTAACAATTAGAATAATTATCATTCAACATTTCATATTCACTACATATTGTATGGTTGATAAATTTAAAATCCATATATAGTATTTATGTGCCACGCGCCTTATTTTTAATGCGAATAAACATTCAAAAGGTTAATAACATGACTGAGATTACCATTTATAGTAAACCTAACTGCGTTCAGTGTAATGCTACTTATCAAGCCTTAGATCGCAAATCTATTTCCTACCAAATTATTGACCTTACTGAAGATAGCCAAGCCCTTGAACTCGTAAAAAAATTGGGTTATCAACAAGTCCCTGTTGTTATTGCAGGTGACAAACATTGGACCGGTTTTCGACCTGACATGATTAGTCTATTAGCCGCTTAGGTGATGTCATGGAAACGGAATCACTCATCTATTTTTCAAGTCGCTCTGAAAATTGCCATCGCTTTATTGAAAAGCTCGGTATTCCTGCAACACGGTTACCTATTGGCAACCACGAAAATAGCCTAATTGCGACAAAACCTTATGTTTTATTACTACCAACCTATGGTGGTGGCGGTACAAAAGGGGCTGTTCCAAAAGAAGTGATTCAATTTCTTAATATTGAAGCCAATCGCGCATTTATCCGTGGTGTTATTGCTGCGGGTAATACCAATTTTGGTGATGCCTATGCGATAGCTGGAAATATCATCGCGCAAAAATGCCATATTCCCTACCTATACCGGTTTGAACTTCTTGGTACTGATAAAGATGTTCAATCCGTTCAACGAGGCCTAAAAACGTTTTGGCAACGTACAAACAACTAGAGTTATTCCAAATGGATAAAATGCAAAATATATCAGATGTGGATTATCATGCGCTCAATGCGATGTTGAATTTATATGATAACGAAGGCCGTATTCAATTTGATAAAGACAAAGAAGCGGCTCATCACTATTTTCGACAGCATGTGAACCAAAACACCGTATTTTTCCATGATTTAAAAGAAAAGTTAGACTTTTTAGTACAAGAAAACTATTACGAAAACAGTGTATTAGAACAATATAACTTTGAATTTATCAAATCACTGTTTAAACAGGCATACGCTCACAAATTTCGTTTTCAAACGTTTCTCGGTGCCTTTAAATATTATACTAGCTATACGCTGAAAACCTTTGATGGCAAACGCTACCTCGAACGCTATGAAGACCGCGTCTGTATGGTTGCTTTAACCCTTGCTCAAGGGGATGAATCCCTTGCTAAGTTGTATGTCGATGAAATTATTACAGGTCGTTTTCAACCTGCAACTCCCACCTTCCTTAACTGCGGTAAAAAACAACGTGGCGAGCTAATCTCTTGTTTTCTTTTAAGAATTGAAGACAACATGGAGTCCATTGGCCGCTCAGTCAATTCTGCTTTGCAGTTATCCAAACGCGGTGGCGGCGTTGCCTTTCTAATGACCAATTTACGGGAGCAAGGCGCCCCAATAAAACTAATTGAAAATCAATCTTCTGGCGTTGTTCCTGTCATGAAAATGTTAGAAGATGCTTTTTCTTATGCCAACCAATTAGGCGCAAGGCAAGGTGCCGGTGCCGTTTATTTGCACGCTCACCACCCTGATATCATGCGTTTTCTTGATACCAAACGTGAAAATGCAGATGAAAAAATACGCATTAAAACACTGTCTTTAGGGGTAGTTATTCCTGATATCACTTTCCAGTTAGCGAAAGATAACCAGGACATGTATTTGTTTTCACCATACGATGTAGCACGCACCTATGGTGTCCCTATGTCTGAAATCAGTGTGACAGACAAATACCATGAAATGGTCAATAACAAAGCGATAAAAAAATACAAAATCAATGCTCGGGAATTTTTCCAAACTTTAGCTGAAATCCAGTTTGAGTCTGGATATCCGTATATTTTATTTGAAGATACCGCCAATCGAACCAACCCTATCGCAGGACGCATTAATATGAGCAATCTGTGCTCAGAAATACTGCAAGTTAATCGCCCTAGTGTTTATGAAGACGATTTAAGCTATCAACAAATCGGTAAAGATATTAGCTGTAATTTAGGCTCCATGAATATCGCTAAAACGATGGATTCACCAAATTTCGCTCAATCAATAGCGGCTGCCGTTAGAGCACTGAGTGCGGTTTCAGATATGAGTAACATTCGTTCTGTCCCTTCCATTGCCGAAGGTAACCGACAATCACATGCGATTGGATTAGGTCAAATGAATTTACACGGCTACTTGGCAAGGGAGCATATCTATTATGGCTCAGAAGAAGCGCTCGATTTCACCAATATCTATTTTTATGCGGTCACCTATTACGCATTAAAAACGTCCAATCAATTAGCTATTGAAAGGAAAACTGCATTTGTTGGTTTTGAACATTCAACTTATGCCTCTGGTGATTATTTTGATAAATATATCAACAATATTTGGCTACCAAAAACACAAATCGTTCAGGAATTATTCCGACGTTCGGGTATCGAAATTCCAACTCGTGAAGACTGGCAAGGCTTAAAACAGTCTGTTATTACCTATGGAATTTATAACCAAAACTTGCAAGCGATACCTCCGACTGGGTCTATCTCTTATATCAATAATTCAACATCAAGCATTCACCCCATTGTTTCACGAATTGAAATTCGTAAAGAAGGTAAGATTGGTCGTGTCTACTACCCCGCTCCTTTCATGACGAATGAGAACTTAGAATATTACCAAGATGCTTACCAAATCGGTCCAGAAAAAATTATTGATACTTATGCCATGGCAACTCAGCACGTTGACCAAGGTTTATCTTTGACTCTATTTTTTAAAGATGATGCCACCACGCGAGATATTAACCGAGCGCAAATATATGCTTGGCGAAAAGGAATCAAGACATTGTATTACATCCGATTACGCCAAACTGCCCTCGAAGGAACTGAAGTCGAAGGCTGCGTATCTTGCACTTTGTAATAGGAAAATATTATGACCACCAGCATATCTAGCGCGCCAGTAAAAGCCATTAACTGGAACCGTCTTCAGGATGATAAAGACTTAGAAGTATGGAACCGATTAACGAGTAATTTTTGGCTTCCCGAAAAAGTACCATTATCTAATGATATTCCTTCTTGGAATACTTTAACTGCTGCAGAAAAACAGCTAACAATACGTGTATTCACTGGCCTCACCCTGCTAGATACGATTCAAAATACAGTGGGTGCACCTTGTTTAATGCCAGATGCACAAACACCTCACGAAGAAGCCGTTTTATCGAACATTAGCTTTATGGAAGCAGTACATGCGCGCTCTTATAGCTCAATATTTTCAACTCTTTGTTCAACAATTGATGTTGATGATGCATACCGCTGGAGTGAAGAAAATATTGCATTACAGAATAAAGCTAAGATCATCCTATCTTACTATTGTGATTCACACCCTTTAAAGAAAAAGATCGCAAGTGTCTTTTTAGAATCATTTCTATTTTATTCGGGTTTCTATTTACCAATGTATTGGTCAAGCAGAGGAAAGTTAACAAATACCGCAGATCTTATACGTTTAATTATTCGAGATGAAGCCATACATGGCTATTATATTGGCTATAAGTTTCAAAAATCATTATCACAATATGATGACAATACTCAGAAAGAAATTAAGGATTTTGCTTTTTCATTATTATTCGATTTATATGAAAATGAAGTGAAATATACACAAGAACTTTATGACACAGTAGGTTGGTCGGAAGATGTCAAAAAATTCCTTCATTACAATGCCAATAAAGCATTAATGAATTTAGGTTATGAAGCCTTATTTCCTGATACCGTCACTGATGTAAGTGCAGCGATATTATCGGCTTTATCTCCTGATGCAAATGAAAATCATGATTTCTTTTCGGGCTCCGGTTCATCTTATATTATTGGCAAAGCAGTCAGTACCGAAGATGATGACTGGAACTTCTAATTAAACTGTTAATTTAACTTATAAATAAGAATCACTCACAACCAAATCCATACCATGATGAATTATAATGAATTTATTTGTCATGGTATTTTTTAGCTCAAAAAGCAGTCAAATTAATTCGTTTTTTATATGTATATCTGTTTAATTACTCATTTTTAATGAGTCAATCTGGCAATTATTTTTAATCCAATCAATTTCCACTTCATTTTACATAAATTTATTTAATGAATTTGATATTAATTTCTATTTTTTTATCTATCAATTAAGCATTTATCCCACATAAAAATCGAATAAAATCGGCAACTCGCATATTGATTAGATTAGTGTGTATTATTTTCAATTAAATTCAATCTCACCAGTAAGTTAACTTTAATATAGAAACCATAAAATTCATCATTATATAACTTAATATCGTTTTTATTTACATTAATAGCATCAAATTTCATCTCTATTTTTTTGATTAATTATACTTAACCTAGGGTTGTCAGCTGATTTTATTATGCTAGGGTTTATTGCTTGCAAATTTTACTAATAACTCAAACGGAGAAATTTGAATTTAATCCATAATTAACTAACCCATTAAAACGAATATAGGAATTTCTGCCCTAATAATTTTCAAAGGATAATCATAGATAGGAAACATAATGTTAACTATCACGATAGAATTCATCACTTTCAATATAGGTAATTTGTCTTCCTTGTTGATTGAAAATTGGGTAAATAATATATGGCAATAAAATTACAAGTTAAAAATTTATATAAAATATTTGGGGACAATCCTGACCAAGCATTTAAGCTATTAGAATCAGGTATGAATAAAGATGATATCTTTGAAAAAACAGGCCTTACTGTAGGTGTTCAAGATGTTAATCTGACGATTGAAGAAGGCGAAATCTTTGTTGTCATGGGACTTTCTGGCTCAGGAAAATCAACCTTGGTGCGCCTCCTCAATCGCCTGATCGAACCGACCAGCGGGCAAGTCATGATAGATGGAGAGGATATTTCCAATATTTCTGACAAAGCGCTGCGCGAAGTTAGGCGAACAAAAATTAGTATGGTGTTTCAATCCTTTGCGCTGATGCCACATATGAATGTCATCGATAACACCGCTTTTGGTATGGAACTTTCTGCCATTCCAAAAGAAGAACGCCATAAGAAAGCCATGAGTGCGCTTGAACAAGTTAATCTTGAAAAATGGGCTAATTCATACCCAGATGAGCTCTCTGGTGGGATGCGTCAACGTATCGGGTTAGCCAGAGCACTAGCCAATGACCCTGATATTCTGTTAATGGACGAAGCGTTCTCAGCCCTTGACCCACTAATTCGTACTGAAATGCAAGATGAACTGCTCTCCTTACAAGGGGATAAGCAACGCACGATTGTCTTTATTTCTCATGACCTTGATGAAGCGATGAGAATTGGCGACCGCATTGCCATTATGCAAGGAGGCGTTGTTGTTCAAGTCGGCACACCTGATGAAATTCTCAATAATCCAGCAAATGACTATGTTAAGACCTTCTTCCGTGGTGTAGATATCAGCCAAGTATTCAGTGCGAAGGACATTGCACGCAGACGTCCTAATGCACTATTGCATATCGCACCGGGTTTTGGCCCTCGTTCAGCGCTAAAAGTCCTCAACGATGAAGACCGCTATCACGGTTATTTAATTTCTCGAGGGCATACCTTTGCCGGTGTGGTTTCTGTTGAATCCTTAGAAAAAGCACTCCATGAAAAAGCAGGTATTGAAGCTGCAATATTAACTGATATCGAGCCAATTCAAGGTGATACATCCTTAAATGAAGTTATTTCTACCGTGGCACAAGCCCCTTGCGCTGTTCCGGTTATTAACGAAAAAAACCGCTATTTGGGCGTAATTTCAAAAGGAATGCTGTTACAGGCGCTGGATAAGGAGACACCAAATGAGTAAGCAGAATCAAGAAGCAACGAATAGCCAACAAGACCCATGGGCGGATACTGAAGCCACGAATACGCCAACACAAGGTACTGAAAATATACCGGCAGACGACCCATGGGCAACGACAAGCTCTAGCGAAACAAATACCGCTGGGGATGATCCTTGGGGAAATGCATCAGACATAACCACACCTGCTGACACCAGTTCGAGTGATTGGCTTGATGCCGCCCCAACAGATAGCATCATACCCGATCAGTTTAATATTATGGATCCCTTCCAGCACACTCTGATCCCTCTTGATTCATGGGTTGCACATGCTATCGATTGGGTAGTTCTCAACTTTCGTCCTGTATTCCAAGGGATTCGAGCCCCCATTGATTTTATTCTGAGTGGGTTTGAACAATTTCTCACCTCACTACCGTCCCCTGTTGCCATTATCATTTTCGCATTACTCGCTTGGCAATTAGCAGGACGCGCGATGGGGGTGGCCACATTTGTTTCGATGATAGCCATCGGAGCAATTGGTGCTTGGTCAGAAGCCATGGTGACACTGTCTCTGGTCCTCACCTCTTTACTGTTTTGTATTGTCATAGGACTGCCACTGGGGATTTGGCTGGCACGTAGTGATAAAGCCGCTAAAGTTATTCGCCCATTACTTGATGCGATGCAAACCACACCGGCATTCGTCTATTTAGTCCCGATTGTTATGTTATTTGGTATCGGTAATGTGCCCGGTGTTGTCGTCACTATTATATTTGCTTTACCGCCAATCATTCGTTTGACCATTTTAGGGATCAAACAAGTCCCAGCTGATTTAATTGAAGCCGCTGAATCATTCGGTGCAAGTCCTCGCCAAATGCTGTTTAAAGTGCAATTGCCATTGGCGATGCCAACGATTATGGCTGGGGTCAACCAAACCTTGATGTTAGCGCTGTCAATGGTCGTTATCGCCTCAATGATTGCTGTTGGGGGCTTAGGCCAAATGGTCTTACGGGGTATTGGTCGACTTGATATGGGTCTCGCATCTGTCGGGGGGGTCGGTATTGTTATTCTAGCTATCATCTTAGACCGCTTTACCCAATCTTTAGGGCAAGATACTCGTGGCAAAACATCATGCCGTTGGTACCAAAAAGGGCCTATTGGGTTGGTTATGCGCCCATTTTGTAAAAAAAACCATTAATCAAAACATCCTCCATTCACCTGAGTGCCATTCATATGGCACCTAACTTGGCACTTAGCATGAAAGCCAAGCTCGCTGCGAAAAAACAGAGGGAACAATATAATGAAACATAAAATCATTCTTGCATCTGCACTAACAGCCATGTTTGCCGTCCCATTTGCAGGTGCTAACGACCTGCCAGGTAAAGGAATCAAAATTAACCCAGTGCAAAGCACGATCAGTGAGGAAACATTCCAAACACTGATTGTGGCGAAAGCCCTTGAAGAACTTGGCTATGATGTTCAACCCATCAAAGAAGTCGACTATAACGTGGCTTACGCATCCATTGCGAACGGCGATGCGACTTACTTAGCCACCAGCTGGGTTCCTTTACATAACGCACAATATGACGCTGCGGGTGGCGATAATGTGTTCTATCGTCAAGGCAATTATGTTGTTAATGCAGCCCAAGGCTACCTCATCGACAAAAAAACAGCAGAAAAATACAATATTACCAATGTTGAACAACTCAAAGATCCTAAAATTGCCAAGCTCTTTGATTCAAATGGTAATGGTAAAGCGGACTTAACGGGATGTAACCCAGGTTGGGGCTGTGAAGCGGCCATCAATAACCATTTAAAAGCCTATGACCTAGAAAAAACAGTCGACCATAACCAAGGTAACTATGCGGCGATGATGGCTGACACCATTACCCGATATAAAGAAGGTAAACCTATTTTATATTATACGTGGACACCTTATTGGATAAGTGATGTCCTCAAGCCGGGTCGTGATGTAGTTTGGTTAGAAGTGCCGTTCTCTTCAATGCCAAATGGTGAAAAAACAGATACAGCTCTACCTAACGGAAAAAACTATGGTTTCCCACCAAATACCATGCATATCGTCGCCAATAAAAAATGGGCTGCGGATAACCCAGCAGCGGCAAAATTATTTGAGGTGATGAAACTACCTATTGCCGATATCAATGCACAGAACTTAAGAATGCATAACGGTGAAGCATCACAATCGGATATTCAACGCCACACAAATGCTTGGATCAAAGCCCATCAATCCACTTTTGATGGCTGGGTAAAGGAAGCACAAGCAGCCGCTAAGTAAAAATAAACAACCCGATTAATAACCTCAGCCACCCTAGCCGGTGGCTTTTTTACATCAATGACAAAAAGAAATAAACCAAGGTAATAAATTTTGTTTATAGTAGTCACCTAGCTAATAATAGGTAATCCTCATGAAACAGACCCAAACTGCAGAGTTGACAACGGGCCTCACTATTTTAATGGCCATTGCCACAGGCCTTGTCGTTGCCAGTAATTACTATGCTCAACCGCTTTTAGAGACCATTGCGGGGCAGTTTAATTTAACAACCAATATGGCTGGGTTTATTGTCACCGCCGCGCAACTCGGTTATGCCGCAGGTTTACTGTTTTTAGTTCCTTTGGGAGACTTATTTGAACGTAAACGCTTAATTTTAACCATGACCTTTCTTTCCGCATTAGGGTTATTAATTACAGCGCTTTCAAATAATATTTGGCAAATCCTTTTAGGTACCGCCCTTACAGGGCTATTTTCTGTTGTTGCACAAGTTCTGATCCCTCTCGCGGCATCTATTGCTAAGCCACACAAACGAGGTAAAGCGGTGGGAATGATTATGAGTGGCTTATTGCTGGGTATTTTACTTGCGAGAACGGTTTCAGGTGCTGTTGCTATGGTCGGTGGCTGGCGTGCTATCTATTGGTTGGCCTTTGCGCTATTGATGCTCTTAATGATTGTTCTAGCCATTAAACTTCCACGTTATCATCAAAAAACTAACTTAAACTACTTTCAGCTCATTTGCTCTATTGGCCGGCTATTTTTCGGCACTCCAGTGCTCGCGGTACGCGCTTCTCTCGGTGCACTATCATTTGCTAATTTTGGTTTACTGTGGACCGCAATGGCTTTCTTGTTAGCCAGCCCGCCATTCAATTATTCCGAAGGGACTATTGGTTTATTTGGCTTAGTCGGTGCCGCAGGTGCACTTATGGCTTCCCAAGCAGGGCATCTTGTCGATAAAGGCAAAGGAAAGCGCATTACAACTATCGGATTGGTATTGTTACTATTGTCCTGGATACCTATCGGCTTAGCTAAATATTCCCTCGTCGCATTTATCATTGGTGTATTAGTGTTAGACCTTGCAGTGCAAGCCGTTCATGTCACTAGTCAGAGTACGTTATATCGTATATTACCAGAAGCTCGTAACCGCCTAACTGCTGGCTATATGACCAGTTATTTTATTGGAGGCGCACTAGGATCTCTACTTTCAGGTTATGCCTATGAACATGCAGGTTGGGAGGGCATTGCCGTTGCAGGTGCAATCTTAACCACCATAAGTTTAATTATTTGGGCTATAGGGATTCGCTTTGATCCCGTTATCACCACAACTGATGACTAAATATGACTCATACCGATATCAATACGTTTTTAGATAAAAATTGACGAGTCCACACATCAACATATAAAAAGTTATAATGTATTAAAAATTATACGGTTCAATTTTATCCACCCAATATGTTGAATATTGAACAAATAAACAAACCATCACAGAACTGATAGTTATCAGGTGTAATAGTAAACAAAGTAAATATTAGTGAATGACACAGTTAAACAAATACAATGACTCGATAAAAAGGTAGTATCCCTGTTAATAAATCAAATTACTGTTTCATCAAATAATGTTTTAATTATACAAAAATAAGTAATTACACCTACAAATTAAAAATATCTATCTAACTTGTAATTATTGGGTAACAAAAAAAATGGTATTGAGTTAATGTCATGTGATTATATATTGTTTTGTATGATTGGAATTAGCCTTTAATTTAGCATTAGGTTGGTTGTTTTATAGCCAAAACTGACGCACTCTGAGTGAAATAGTCAATGGGCTATACTAAAACTGGCAAATTACATTCATAAAATTTATGAATCATGTATCATTATCAAAATAAAATCGGCGATATTAATTAAGTATAATTGCTAATTCTATCTTTTAATATACCATTTAGATGGTTGATGACAGTTGTAATCTTACCAACTGAAACTAATAAGGTATCCCAATAATGGAAAGTTCATTTACACCGACTGAAGAGCTACTCAATGCTCGTGTAGAACAACAAGATTCACATGAAAGTCCTATTCCATATCAAGAAATTCTGCTAACACGCCTATGTATGCATGTTCATGGGAAATTACTTGAAACTCGGAATAATATGTTAAGGTCTCAAGGTATTAATGAAACACTATTTATGGCGCTCATGATCCTTGATACAAAAGACTCCCGCAGTATTCAGCCATCTGAGCTCAGTGCAGCTCTTGGTTCGTCAAGAACCAACGCGACACGAATTGCAGATGAACTGGAAAAAAATGGTTGGATTGAACGCAAAGAAAGTCACAACGATAGACGTTGCCTTCATCTACACCTCACAGAAAAAGGGACTGAATTTTTAAATGGTCTATTGCCACCTCAACACAGCGCATTAATTGATATTTGGTCTGTTTTAGATGCTGATGAAAAACAACAGCTTGACACGCTGATGCGTAAATTACTGACAAAACTAGATACTATAAAAGATTGACCATATAAATTGTAAGGTTAATGTATTTGAGCCATTCTTTAGCTCAAAGCTGAAAAAATACTTTTCAGCCAATAATATTTCATTATCCTTTTACCCTTATGCTTTACGATATCCCATCAAACAGCAAAATCATTTGTAGTCTCAGTTTCCAGTAGTGGTTAATACCTAACTACTGGAAACAACCGTGACCCTTATCCATAGAAGTGGAGAAATACGAGTATGAGTTCCCCTGAGGAAATGCAACAAACGCAAACTCCCCAACGAAATAAAAAAAGACAACGCAAAAATGCGCTTATCTTTTTGACTCTATTATTTATTATTATAGGCGTTGGCTGGGCGGTCTACTGGTATCTCGTTCTTCGCCACTATGAATCAACTGACAACGCTTATGTCGCAGGTAACCAAGTACAAATACAATCCCAAGTTTCTGGGAGCGTTATGACAGTCAATGTGGATAATACCGACTTCGTGACAAGTGGAACTGTTTTGGTTGAACTAGACCCACGTGATGCAGAGTTGACACTAGACAAAGCAAAAACAGAATTAGCAAACAGTGTACGCCAGACTCGCCAGCACATGGTTAATAGCCGCCAGCTACAAGCCAACATTGACGTAAAACGGTCTGAATTAAACCGCTTACAGAATGATTTAAAACGTCGCGAAGTTTTAGGCAGTAGCCATGTCATCGGTAAAGAAGAACTACAACACGCGAGAGAAGCCGTTGTCAGTGCAAAAGCAGCATTAGATATGGCAATAGAACAATATAATGCTAATCAAGCCATTGTTTTGAATACCGCAATTGAAAAACAACCCGCAGTAGAACAGGCCGCGACACAAGTTAGAAACGCTTGGCTCACCCTACAACGGACGAAGATCGTCAGCCCTGTTGATGGCTATGTTTCACGTCGAAGTGTGCAAGTGGGTTCACAAATTACCCCTTCAACACCATTGATGGCTATTATTCCGTCCAATGGTATGTGGATTGATGCGAACTTTAAAGAAACACAACTTGCGGACATGCGTATCGGTCAACCTGCGAAGGTCACGACTGATTTTTACGGTAAAGATATCGTGTTTAACGGTACTGTAGTTGGGCTTGATATGGGAACAGGTAGCGCATTCTCTTTATTACCTGCACAAAATGCCAGTGGTAACTGGATAAAGGTAGTCCAACGCCTCCCCGTGCGTATTGCCTTAGATGCAACCCAGCTTGAAGAACATCCACTACGTATCGGTTTATCCACTGAAGTTACGGTTGATACATTGGATAAAAACGGCAAAGTACTTTCGAAAGGGATGCGCGATACCCCTGCTTACCATACTGCTGCATTAGCTGTCGATATGTCTCCTGCAGATAAAATAGTTACTGAGATAATTAATAATAACCTAGGGAATCAATAGGTGGAGGTGCAATCGTGACGACAGCACCTTTAACGGGATCAAAACTCGCATGGATGACGATTGCCCTTTCGTTGGCAACATTTATGCAAGTTCTTGATTCCACCATTGCTAATGTAGCTATTCCGACCATTGCTGGAAATTTAGGGGCATCCAACTCACAAGGAACATGGGTAATAACCTCTTTTGGTGTTGCCAATGCAATTTCCATCCCTATTACTGGTTGGTTAGCGCGTAGAATCGGTGAGGTCAGGCTATTTTTATGGTCCACAGGCTTATTCGCTTTAACTTCATGGCTGTGCGGTATTTCTGGCAGCTTAGAGATGTTGATCTTATTTCGTGTTTTACAAGGTTTAGTTGCAGGACCGCTCATTCCTTTGTCTCAAAGCCTGCTGCTTAATAATTATCCCCCAGCCAAGCGCAACATGGCCCTCGCCCTTTGGTCAATGACTATCGTTATTGCTCCTATTTGCGGACCGATTCTTGGTGGTTATATTAGTGATAACTACCATTGGGGCTGGATATTCTTTATCAATGTGCCATTTAGTATTGCAATCATTTTTGCCATCATGCGTACCTTAAAAGGCCGTGAAACTAAAATATCTATTCAGCGTATTGATACTATTGGTTTGGTACTATTAGTTGTCGGTATTGGTGCTTTACAAATTATGCTTGACCAAGGCAAAGAGCTGGATTGGTTTAATTCGACTGAAATTATCGTCCTAACCGTTATTGCCGTTGTCGCTATCGCCTTCTTAATTGTCTGGGAACTCACCGATGACCATCCTGTCATCGACTTATCCCTATTTAAAGAACGCAATTTTACGATTGGCTGTTTATCCCTAAGTTTGGCTTACATGCTCTATTTCGGGACGATTGTACTACTACCGCAATTGCTACAAGAGGTTTATGGCTATACTGCGACCTGGGCTGGGCTAGCCTCTGCTCCTGTCGGGTTATTACCGCTACTGATTACGCCAATTATAGGGCGTTTTGGTAACCGAATTGATATGCGTTATTTAGTGACATTCAGCTTTATTATCTATGCAGTTTGTTACTATTGGCGTGCTTATACATTCGAACCCGGAATGAGTTTCGCTGAAGCCGCTTGGCCGCAATTTGTACAAGGTTTAGCTATCGCTTGTTTCTTTATGCCTTTGACAACCATTACATTATCTGGTCTACCACCAGAGAAAATGGCCTCTGCATCCAGTTTATCCAACTTCACTCGTACCTTAGCTGGAGCCATCGGGACATCAATTACCACAACGATGTGGACCCAAAGAGAGTCAATGCATCATGAAAATCTCGCTGAATTTGTAAACCCATACAACCCAAATGCTCAACAGATGTACAGTGAGCTGGCAAAAATTGGTATGAACGAGCAACAAAGTGCGGCATACCTCGCTAAAACGATTACTGACCAAGGCTTGATTATGTCAGCAAATGAGATATTTTGGCTTTCAGCTGGAATTTTCATTCTACTAATGGTCATTGTCTGGTTCGCTAAGCCACCATTTGGGGCAGGTTCGAAAGACGGCGGCGGTGCTCATTAATCAGCCCAACCCCATATAATTTTATGGGGTTCTCTGAGGCTCTTGGCAAAATTTTCATACTGATTCAGTAAGTTGCCTTTGTGACAGAAATAAAAAAGCCATACAGCGTGGGATATGCATCCTTTATGTATGGCCTTATTTTTTTATAAAACGTGAGGGTTATTTAACTTGGTTTTGTTGCCACCACTGGGCCAACATAATTCCCGTTGCAACAGATACATTCAAGCTTTCCACTTTACCTGTTCCACCGATATACAAACTCATATCACCTTGATCCCACGTGCTATCACTTAAGCCATCACTCTCTTGGCCTAAAACTAATACCATTTTGGCTGGTAACTTCGCTTTTGCGAGATCTTGGCTGCCTTTATGGCTGGAAGTCGTCACAATGGTATAACCCGCTTTGCGGAATTTATCCAAAGTATCTGTTAATCCATCTGCATCAATCGCTTTAATGTGCTCAGCACCGCCTTCTGCAGTACGAATTGCCGCACCAGACTCCAGCATACCTGCATCCTGCAAAATTACACCTTTGATGCCAAAATGCGCACAGCTACGCATAATACCGCCCAGATTATGAGGATTTCCCACATCTTCCAGTGCTAATACGCAGTCATTACCTGTCGCTTGCTGCAAATATGCATCTGCACTCATTCCACCACGTTTTTTGATGATAAAACAGACACCACCATGATGTTCGGTTCCTGATGCTTTCGATAATTCTTCGTCATCTACCACGTGGTAAGCCTTGCGATTTGCCGCCATCCATTTTAGCGCATCTCGAAAACGCGGCGTGACGGATTGCAAGAACCATGCACGAACAATCGCATCTGGGCGGTTTTTAAACATGGCTTGGCAGGCATTCTCACCATAGATACGAGTTTCTTCTTGGCGCTGCTTACGCAGTTGTTCAGGGTCGATTTGACTCTTGCCAACGATCCCGCCGTGGTCATTCGCTAATTCTTCGCTATCTGGCTTAGAAACAGTACGCCATGGTGAACGTTCACGAGGTTCCTCATTACGGTTATCGGAGCGACGCCCTTCACGACTACCTTCAGGGCGATTTGAGCGGCCACCACGATCTTGACGGGCACCACGCTTGTCATTACCACGCCTATCGTCACGGCCACCGCCTCGGCGTTTATCATTGCCTTTATTGCTGTCCTGCTCTTCACTGCGGACATACATCACTTTTACTTTGCCGTTTTTACCACTAAAATCATTTGAGTCGTTCATCACTATCCCCTACTAAGCTATGGCGCGAAGATTACATGATGTTGCATGGCTACGCTACCGATTCACACTATTATCTCATCTAAAAGTTATTGAATATACTTCTATCGCATAGAAATCGTTTTGCGTACAATATGCGCCTTCATTTTAGGCCTAAAAAATATCACTCAACATGACTTCGAATGCCGTTTATCACCTGCGTCAACAGCGCCTCGCATTATCGACTAAACCGTTTAAAGCACGAGGCTGCCGAGTAAAACGTTGCCAATATTGCTTATTACCTATCCCACAATGCCTGTGCCAAGACACTGTATCGTCACAAGCAAAAAGTCAATTCTGCTTGATTATGTTTGATGGTGAAGTATTTAAGCCAAGTAATACGGGTAAATTGATTGCGGATATTTTACCCAACACTTTGGCCTTTCAGTGGTCAAGGACAGAGCCTGATGCACAGCTACTGTCGGCATTACAAGACACCTCAAGGCAACCTTATCTCATCTTTCCAGAAAGCTACGCTCAAAATGAACGCGTTGTGGTCAATGAGCCTACTTTGTCGGATAAACCCGCTTTATTTATTTTACTCGATGGAACCTGGCCAGAAGCACGTAAAATGTTTCGTAAAAGTCCTTATCTTAATGATATTCCAATGCTTTCCATTAATACCAAAGCAAGGACTGACTATTTACTACGTACACCATCAAAGGAAGAACAACATTGTACCGCTGAAGTTGCAGCTACCGTTTTAGAATTAGCGGGAGATTTAAACGCATCACAACAACTATTTAGCCACTTCAATCTTTTCCGTCAAAAATACCTTGAAGGAAAGCCGCATCACCCTATTGCACAGATGCTCCTTACAGCCCCCCACCTCTAACTATTTATTGGTACTGTTTTTCTCTTTCTTTTCGAGGCCAGTACCATTAAATGGCAATTTTTAGATCATCGTACTGATAAAACGTGAACGTGCTTGTATAAATTAATTAAACTCACCAGATAAACTAGCGCAATCGCAAAGATAAGGCATAGTATTCATAAGTATCACTCAGCCACTTTTTATCTATTGAACGCTTATCTCGTTCAGCAAAGCAAAGGGTTATCAACCATGGGTTTAGTCAGTCAGTTAGAATCTTTATTCCGGCCAAAGTCTATTGTTGTCGTTGGAGCATCTGAAAACCCGAGCCGTGCAGGTTCGGTGATGATGAAGAACCTACTTACCAGCGGCTTTAAAGGCCCTATTTTACCTGTTAACCCAAACCGAAACTCTGTCCTTGGCGTACTTGCTTATCCTTCCATAGATAAATTACCACTCAAACCCGACCTTGCCGTTATCTGCACTCATTACTCACGTAATGTCGCCTGTTTACAGCAATTAGGGGAAGCTGGCTGTAAAGTAGTTATTATTTTATCATCCCCTTCCATTCAGTTTAATGAATTAAAAAAAGTCGCCCAGCACTATCAAATTCGCCTATTAGGCCCGAATAGCCTCGGTTTTCTCGCCCCATGGCAAGGCTTGAATGCCAGTTTTTCCCCAATTCCAATCTTAAAAGGAAAACTCGCTTTTATCTCACAATCTGCTGCTGTATCAAATACCGTTCTGGATTGGGCAAGGTACCGAGACATCGGTTTTTCTTATTTTATTGCCCTTGGTGATAGCATCGATATTGATATTGACGATTTACTCGATTATTTAGCCCGTGATAGCAAAACCAGTGCCATTTTGCTGTATCTCGAAAGTATTAGTGATGCGCGACGTTTCTTATCTTCATCTCGCAGTGCTTCACGTAATAAACCTATATTAGTGATAAAAAGCGGTCGAACCCGCAAAGCACAAGAACTTCTAGGTGATAAACCGAGCCTAGATGCCGCTTATGACGCCGCAATCCAGCGTGCTGGGCTCCTTCGCGTGCAAGATACTCACGAAATGTTTTCTGCGGTTGAGACATTAAGCTATATGACACCATTACGCGGTGAGCGTCTGTCAATCATGAGCAATGGCTCAGCCCCTGCCGCGATGGCACTAGACGAGCTTCTCTTACGTAGTGGCAAACTTGCAACGTTAAGTGTTGAAACAGAAAATGAATTAAGCTCACTGTTACCTCTTGATTTATCGACGCAAAACCCGATTGACTTGGGGGATGATTCCACCGTTGAACGCTATATCAATGTACTGAACAAAATGCTCGACAGCCACGACCATGACGCTTTATTGCTTATCCACACCCCCAGTGCGATAACGGAAAGTAAAACCATGGCAGAAAAAATAATTAAAACGATTAAGCAGCACCCACGAGGGAAATGGCTAACCATCTTAACCAACTGGTGTGGAGAATATTCATCTCAAGAATCTCGTCGGCTATTTAGTGAAGCTGGGATCCCAACCTACCGTACGCCAGAAGGGGCAATCACTGCATACATGCATATGGTGGAATATCGCCGTAACCAAAAACAACTCAAAGAAACTCCGGCTCTACCTGTTGGTATTACAGCAAATACTCAACAAGCTCATGAATATATTCAACAAGCACTGGAAAATAATAAGCTACACTTAGATACGCATGAGGTTCAACCTATTTTAAAAGCCTACGGGTTAAATAGCTTACCCACATGGATAGCACACTCTAGTAATGAAGCCATTGAAATTGCAGAAAAAATTGGGTATCCCGTTGCCTTAAAATTGCGTTCTCCTGATATTGTTCATAAGTCAGAAGTACAAGGGGTTATGCTCTACTTGCGTAATGCTAAAGAGGTAGAAGATGCCGCCAAAGCAATTATGGAGCGTGTTTCAACAAATTTCCCTAACGCACGAATTGAAGGCCTATTGGTACAAAGTATGGCCAATCGAGCTGGCGCTCAAGAACTCAGAATCGCTGTTGAGCTAGACCCTGTTTTTGGCCCTCTCATCATGTTAGGAGAAGGCGGTATTGAGTGGCAACAAGAAAGCCAAGCTGCTGTCGCTCTTCCCCCGCTAAATATGGCTTTAGCTCGCTACCAAGTTATTAATGCCATCAAAAGTTACAAAATCAAATCGCGAAGTGCTTTAGAACCCTTAAATATCATAGGGTTGTCAGCTCTATTAGTACGTGTTTCAAATTTAATTATTGATTGCCCGAATATTACAAGGTTAGACATTCACCCATTGCTTGCCTCAGGGGATGAATTTACGTTACTTGATGTCTCCATGACTCTAAGCCCAACAGATGATGCAACAACATCAAGGTTGGCAATTCGCCCTTACCCTAGTGAACTTGAAGAAACGATTCATTTAAAAGAAGACCTTACTTGCTTACTACGTCCGATCCTCCCTGAAGATGAGCCTTTGCTAAAATCCTTTATAGAACAAGTCACTAAGGAAGATCTTTATTATCGCTACTTTAGCGAAATTAGTGAGTTTACCCATGATGACCTCGCCAATATGACTCAGATTGATTATGACCGGGAAATGGCTTTTGTTGCGGTAAAAAATTCTAATACAGCTCCTGAAATTATTGGTGTCACACGGGCGATGGCTGATCCTGATAACCAAGAGGCTGAATTTGCAGTACTGGTTCGTTCCGACATGAAAGGGCAAACGCTCGGTTATCAACTGATGCAAAAGTTACTTAACTATACTCGGAGCCACGGCATTAAAAAACTGACGGCAATAACTATGCCTGAAAACCGTAATATGATTAGCCTAGCGAAAAAACTCGGCTTTGAAATTGACGTTCAGTTTGAAGATGGAGTAGTTAACCTGACACTGCACTTATAGAAATATCCAAGAACACGACTCAACTTGTATAGTAATTAAACAAGTCGTCAATTTATACTAAATGGTTTGGCTAAATATGCTATCATCCATAGATCATTCGCTTAAAAATGTGCGCAAAGCGAGTTGCTATTAGACTAATAAGAGAAAATTCACACTGTGATGTTGTCAAAATTAAAACAAGCAAAACATCAACAATATTTGGTCAGTTTGCCAAAACTATCTCAAGAAATTGCTGATGTAAAAACGCTATATAAGACAGAAGATTTTCGTGATGAACTGCTTAAACAAATCTCTCAAGCTCAAAATACTATCTACATAACGGCTTTGTATTTAGAGAAAGACGATGCAGGTAAAGACGTACTTCATGCTCTATATTCTGCAAAACAAGCTAATACATCATTGGATATCAAAATTCTCGTAGACTGGCACCGTGCTCAACGAGGCCGGATAGGGGCTGCTGCAAATGCCACAAATGCCGATTGGTATTATGATGTTGCAAAACATTACCCTGAAATTGAAATCCCTATCTACGGTATTCCTGTAAATACACGGGAAGCACTGGGTGTTCTGCACCTAAAAGGCTTTTTATTTGATGATACTCTGCTCTATAGCGGTGCAAGTATTAATGACGTCTATTTACAGCGTCATAATAAATACCGTTATGACCGTTATCACCTTATCAAAAACAGCCAACTTACCGCATCAATGAAAAAATTTATTGATGACGCATTGTTACAGTCTGACGCCATTCATCTATTAAATACACCGACTCGGCCAAAAACAGCTGAATTTAAGCACCTAATTAAACAATTCCGTCTGAGCTTACGAGGTACGTCCTATCAGTTTTCAGGGAATGCATCAAATGATGAACTGTCTGTTACTCCCTTTGTTGGCCTCGGCAAGAAAAACGATTTAAACCGTGTTATCACTCATTTAATGGGTTCAACAAATAATAAGCTAACAATCTGCACGCCTTATTTTAATTTACCTGCGGTATTAGTCAGGGTTATTAGCCGGTTACTCCGTGATGGCAAACAAGTAGAAATTATCATTGGTGACAAAACTGCCAATGACTTCTACATTCCACCAGAAGAACCCTTTAAAATAATTGGTGCATTACCATACCTTTATGAAATCAACCTCCGCCGTTTTGTTAGTCGCTTGCAACGCTTTATTGATAGCCAGCAGTTAACAGTTAGGCTCTGGAAAGACGCAGACAATACCTATCATCTAAAGGGGATGTGGGTTGATAATCACTGGCAATTGATCACAGGCAACAACTTAAACCCACGCGCTTGGGGGCTAGATCTTGAAAACGCAGTACTAATTCACGACCCGAAACAGCAATTGCAAGAGCAACGAAATCACGAACTAGAGTGTATTCGAACTCATACTAAGGTTGTTAGCCATTTTCGTGAACTAGATAGCATCCAAACTTATCCAGTGAAAGTGAAAAAACTTATTCGTAGGCTACGTCGAATACGAGTGGATCGGTTAATTAGTCGGATTTTATAATACATCTCAATTTAGCGTCACTTAAGTGGCGCTTTTTACATTCATCATCTGGATAATGATACCTAATATGTTTAAGCCATTAATTTTTAGCTTACTTATATTTTCCATCTCAGGATGCAGTGGTTTTCATTGGTCCAATGACAATTGGAAAGGTAAAGATAAAGCACAACATTTTGCATTCTCAGCCGCTATGGCTGCAGCGGGTAACGCTTATGCAGATAGACAAAATATGGGGCACAGAGAAGCGGCGCAGTTCGGGGTCTTGTTTTCAGTTTCATTAGGTGCCGCAAAAGAATTATATGATAGCCGGCCTGAAGGCACCGGTTGGAGCTGGCATGATTTTGCTTATGATATTGCGGGTTCTATCGCGGGTTATAGTTTATATCAGTCCTTAAAGTAACCCTCTCCTTACTTCCCATTCATTTAAATCCCCCCTGTTATTTTCAATATTTCGTTCACTATCGAAGTATCTCTTAATTAATACTCTATAGTTGAGCTCTCAATATTAAGGAGAGACTTATGATCGCAGTGATTTTCGAAGCCATCCCAGTACCAGAACAAAAAAATCGTTATTTTGAACTAGCCGGTCAACTAAAATCTGAACTTATGCGCATAGAGGGATTTATTTCGGTTGAACGTTTTCAAAGTATAACCACTGAAGGAAAAATTCTCTCTCTTTCGTGGTGGGAAACAGAAGAAGCCGTAAAAAATTGGAAAAAACATTTCATGCATATTGAAGCGCAAGTTGAAGGACAACAAACCATTTTTTCTCATTATCGAATTCGAATTGCCCATACCCTAAAGGATTACTCATTCAATAAAGAGGATAATTTTGATGTATGATATTCATGTGATTCTTGAAAACCAAGTGGGAGCTTTAGCACTACTGGCAACAACATTAGGGAAACATGGTATTGGCCTTGAAGGTGGTGGTGTTTTTTCTATCGAAGGAAAAAGCCATGCTCACTTTCTCGTCACCCAGCCAGAAAAAGCAAGCAATGCTCTGGCTACCGTAGGGCTGAAGGTTGAAAGTATTTCAAAACCTGTGATCCGCAAATTAAAACAAGAACGCCCAGGCGAACTTGGAGAAATTGTTTCTCAGCTTGCACTCCACCAAATTAATATCTTAGTCCAATATAGCGACCATAATAACAGGCTAATATTAATAACAGACAATAATATATTAACTGCTGAAGTCACAAAGAAGTGGGAAAGCCTACCATATGATACCAAGCAAAAATAGTATTCTCATTGAAGAGAAAGAGCCATTAGAGAAATCTATCGCAAAAGTTGCATTTGCGATTGCTGACCCTTCAAGGGTCAGCATTTTGTGTGCATTAATGGATGGTAGAGCATGGACAGCAACAGAATTAAGTGCAGTTGCAGATATAGCACCATCAACAACAAGTGCACACCTCACTAAGCTATTAAATAGCCACTTAATTAGCTGTCTATCTCAAGGAAGGCATCGTTATTATCGACTTGCAGGCTCAGATATTGCCGAATTATTAGAAACATTAATGGGGGTATCCATGAAATTAGATTATACCCCACCAATAGCAACACCTATTCATCTGCGAAAAGCACGTACTTGCTATGATCACTTAGCAGGGGAAATTGCTGTTCAGATCTACGAATTTATGGATAAAAATGGTTGGTTTACCGCTAAAGAAAACAAGCTATCAGATATTGGTATGGCGCAATTTAAAAAATTTGGGATAGATATTATTCCTCATACAAAACGAAAAATAGCATGCGCTTGCTTGGATTGGAGTGAAAGGCGCATGCACCTAGGAGGACTTGCAGGAGCCTTGCTACTACAATTCTTTGAGGAAAATAGATGGATAGATAAAGCAAAAGGCTATAGAGAAATTACTTTTACTTCCAACGGTAAAAAAGCTTTAAAGCGTATTTTTGATATTAATATTGTTTAACCTACAATAGGCTATTATCGATAAAATTCAGTATGTTAGAAACACAAAAAAGCCTCGTGATTTTCATCACGAGGCTTCGAT
>NZ_JAMPOT010000023.1:0-203203 GCF_028480685.1 Providencia sp. PROV174 | reverse complement strand
CGTTTTTATTTTGTTCGTGTTTTTTTTAGCCAAAAAGGCATTTATAAGTTAAATTTGGTCTGTGGATTGACTATTTCAGCAGCAATTGTACATCTACTCACGTAATATATGTATCTAAGAATTATGCTTTGAGATGAATTATGGAATTAAGTAAGCAACAAACAGCCTCACAAAAAAATCGCTCTTATATTATTGCAGAAAATCTTGGACAGTTGATTTTAACCAGCACCTATTTACCAGACTCCATTTTACCTAGCGAATTAGAATTATCAGAACAATTCCAAGCAAGTCGAACAGCTATAAGAGAAGCAATAAAAATATTAGCAGCAAAAGGCATGGTATTAGCACGCCCCAAAATAGGCACCCGTGTTATGCCTCCTTCAAATTGGAATTTTTTAGACCAAGATCTCTTAACGTGGTGGTCTAATAGTGAAGAGCAATCTGTTGTAATGAAGCACTTTAAAATCGTTCGACTCGCAATAGAACCTCAAGCTTGTTACCTTGCTGCTATACATGCAACAAAAGAACAAAAACAGTCATTACAACTATTAGCCAGTGAAATGCAGTTACTCGCCAAAGAATTTGATAGAGCACATTGGGTAAAAGTTGATTATCATTTCCATTTAACTATTTATAAAGCTTGTGCCAATCCTTTTCTAATTTCTTTTGCTAATTTATTCCGTTCAATTTATCAGCGTTACTTTGATGTCATTACTAATAATGAGGTTATAGAGGTCGAAATTCATCAACAACTTGCCAATGCAATTATTCATGGTAAAAGTACAATAGCACTCGACCTTTGCTATAACTTACTAACAACTACCCAAAAGCAAGACTAGTAAAACAATATCCCATTGAAGCTTTCATTTATTTGTATAGGTAACTGATGTTCAAAACAGCAAAAAATATGTCTGGCCTTCCATGGATTGCGGCAATGGCCTTTTTCATGCAAGCGCTCGATGCCACCATTTTGAATACGGCTTTACCCGATATTGCAAGAAGCCTTGATCACTCACCGCTTGCAATGCAATCAGCTGTAGTTAGCTATACGCTTACTGTTGCGCTATTAATTCCTGTAAGCGGCTGGTTTGCTGATAGATTTGGTACAAGACGTATATTTATTCTAGCGGTTTCCTTATTTTCTCTTGGTTCATTACTTTGTGCCCTTTCGCCATCCTTAAATTTCTTAGTAACCTCTAGGGTTATTCAAGGTATTGGTGGGGCAATGATGATGCCAGTGGCTCGTTTAGCCTTAATAAGGGCTTACCCTCGAAGTGAGTTACTACCAATATTAAATTTTGTCACTATTCCAGGTTTAGTTGGCCCAATATTGGGGCCTCTGTTAGGCGGTATCTTAGTAACCTATGCAACTTGGCATTGGATATTTATTATTAATATTCCTATAGGTGTTTTAGGTATTTTTTATGCCTTAAAACATATGCCCGACTTTAAAATGCCAAAACGTAAATTTGATACGCTCGGATTCTTATTGTTTGGTTTTGGCTTAGTCATGCTATCTGTTAGTTTAGACTTATTTGGTGATAAATCCCTCCCTGCCTCTGTTCCTGCAATTATTGTCTTAGTGGGTTTTCTCTTCTTATTTATTTATGTTCTTCACGCAAGGCGAGTTAAGCATGCAATAATCCCACTAAATCTATTTAAAACACGCACTTTTTCTATTGGGATCAGCGGTAATATCGCAACACGCTTGGGAACAGGCAGTATCCCATTTTTAATGCCATTAATGTTGCAGGTGGGTTTTGGTTATGAAGCCGTTGTGGCGGGAATGATGATGGCGCCACTTGCAATTGGTTCAATCACTGCTAAGTCGGGCGTTACTCGGATCCTGACTAAATACGGCTACCGTAATACATTATTTGTTATCACCATAATTATTGGATTAATGATCGCACAGTTTTCCTTGCAATCACCAAGTATGTCGATTTACCTGTTAATCGTACCTTTATTTATTTTAGGAATGGTGATGTCAGTGCAGTTCACTGCAATGAATACTATTTGCTTGGCTGATTTAACAGACAATAATGCAAGTGCGGGAAATAGTATGTTAGCTGTGACTCAGCAACTATCGATAAGCTTCGGTATTGCAGTCAGTGCTGCAATCTTAAACTTCTATGGTGGGCAACCTAATAGCAATACGGTCGATAATTTTCACTACACTTTTATTACCGTTGGTGTCATTACGCTTATCTCAGCTTTTGTCTTCTTATTATTAAGTAAGACAGACGGTGATAATTTAATAAAAAATAAAACCAAAAAAGCGAAGAATTAATATTTTTTAACCGATTGGCGCTCAATTAGCTCAGGGGTAAGAACCAAAACGCTTGCCTTTGCCTCTGGGTTATCCATACGATAAATAAGTTGGTCAACAGCCTGTTGGCCTAGCTTATCTTTTGGCTGATGAATTGTTGTAAGTGGTGGGATCATATAAGGCGAAAGATCGATATCATCATAACCAATGATTGAAATATCATCGGGCACTTTCAAGCCCTTTTGGTATATCGCTTGATAAGCTCCCACCGCCATCGCATCATTACCTGCAAAAATAGCCTCGGGAGGGGTAGGTAAGCTAAGCAATTTATTCATTGACTCAAACCCACCAGCAAATTCAAAATCACTGAAAATGATATAATCATCATAAATATTAATGCCGCCATCAGTCATGGCTTGAATAAAACCTTGATGACGCGCTCTTGCTGGTGATTTATCTTGAGGCCCTGCAATACATGCAATACGGGTGAAACCTGCTTTAATAAGGTAACGAGTGGCTATTTCCCCACCAAGAAAAGAGTTATCTTGAATAATGTCTCCATCTGACTCGAATGGAGACCAATCCATCATAACCGTTGGCACAGCGGGGTAACGAGCCAAAACATTTTTTGATGGCCCCTGTACTTCAGTGCACATAATCAGTAACCCATCAACACGCTTTTGTAGCAATGTTTCTAAGCTATGATTCATTCGCTGAAGGTCGCCTTCAGTGTTGCACAAAATCAAACTATAACCGCGTTCGTAGCAACTACGTTCTACACCCCGCACTACCTCAGCGTAGAATGGGTTATTACTTGTTGTCAGTAACATCCCAATCGTATTCGTACGATTCATTTTTAAACTACGCGCCAGCGCAGAAGGGGCATAATTTAACTCTTCAATCGCATTTTTAACGCGTACGGTAATGCTCTCGCTGACATAGCGATTTTGATTAATAACGTGAGAGACGGTGGATGTCGACACCCCCGCAAGGCGTGCCACATCTTTCATTGTTGCCACAAGTTAATCCTGTTGAGTCAAAAACTGGTCAATTTCTTTACGCCATGGAACAGAGGGTTGAGCTCCAGGGCGAGTCACCGCTATCGCTGCTGCCGCATGGGCAAAAATAATCGCTTCTTCGTCAGCCTTACCTTCCAGCAGTGCAGTAACGTAAGCCCCATTGAATGTATCACCTGCGGCAATAGTATCCACTGCTTTTACGCGAAATGCAGAAATTATTTTACCTTCTACACCTTTTTCACTATACCAAACACCTCGAGAACCGAGTGTTATCATCACTTTACTAATCCCTTTTTGGTGTAAGGCTTCAGCCGCATCCTGAGCACCTTGATTATCATTAACCGCAATGCCTGTTAAATGTTCAGCTTCTGTTTCATTTGGTGTGATGATATCCACTAATGATAATAATGAATCAGGTAAGGATTGAGCTGGCGCTGGGTTCAAAATGACTATTGTATTGTTTTTCTTCGCTATTTCAGCCGCCATTTGTACTGTTTCAATGGGAGATTCCAATTGCATCAATACCGCACTCGCTTCCACAATTTTTTGCTGATAATCGCCTAACCTTTCCTTGGTAAGTTGCGCATTTGCACCTGCATTGATACCAATCGTATTTTCCCCTTGTTGATTCACATAAATGAGGGCGACACCTGTCGTTTCACCTTCAATGGCATCAATACATTCGGTTTTAATGTTATCGAGAGATAACTGTTTTTTTATACTCGCCCCAATATCGTCATCACCAACACAGGCAATAAATGTTATGTCAGCACCACTGCGACCAGCAGCAACAGCTTGGTTAGCACCTTTTCCACCAAACGCAACTTGGTAATGATCACCCCTAACTGTTTCACCCGGTTGAGGGAAATGCTTAACATTTAATATATGATCAGCATTGATACTACCGAGAACCACCAGCTTTGCTGTACCCATAACGTTTATTTCCTTTTTTGATGACCCAATGAATTGCAAACTAAAATAAACCGCCGCAGTATACCGCAGCGGTTTTTATCTTATTGTTTTACCACTAATTCCAATTCAACCGGAACCGTTGAATCTACTTTTTCGCCTTTTAAGACTTTATCTGCAATCTGTACACCAACAATCCCAATTTGGTCTGGGCGCTGTGCAATAGTTGCACCTAATTTTCCGCCTTCAACGGCTTTGATACCATCATTTGTTCCATCAAAACCGACAACTAGAACATCGGTACGGCCTGCAGTTTGCAGAGCTCTTAATGCCCCTAATGCCATTTCATCATTTTGTGCAAATACCGCTTGAACAGCTGGATGTGCCGTTAACAAGTTCTGCATTACGTTCAAGCCTTTTGTTCTATCGAAATCAGCCGGTTGGCTCGCCAGTAAATTGAATTTGTGCTCTTTCGCACCGGTGTTAAAACCTTCACCGCGCTCACGTGCGGCTGATGTGCCTGAAATGCCTTCTAATTGAATAACTTTAGCCTCACTGCCTGTTTTTTGTGCAATGTAGTCAGCGGCCATCTTCCCGCCCATGCGGTTATCAGAAGCTACATGGCTGACAACTTCACCTTTGTTAGCCGCTCTATCCAAAGTAATTACGGGTATATTCGCTTTATTCGCCATTAATATTGAGTTACCCACCGCATCTGAATCTGTTGGGTTAATTAACATTAATTTTGTACCGCGAACGGTTAAATCTTGTACGTTTGCTAACTCTTTGGCTGGGTTGTCTTGAGAATCTAAAACAATCAGCTCATAACCTAGTTTATCCGCTTCTTTTTGTGCGCTGTCTTTCATCGTCACAAAGAATGGGTTATTCAATGTAGAAATTACGAGTGCAATGCTATCTTTCGCCATCGCATTGACACTAACAGTTGCACTCAGTGCAACTGCCGATAATAACGTTGCTAGTTTGTTCAGTTTCATAATAATTTTCCTGTAGGGTTACTTTTTATTATCAACAAGTACAGCAAGTAAGATGACGACAGCTTTAACAATCATCTGGTAGTTTGACGAAATTCCTAATAAGTTTAATCCATTGTTTAAGAAACCAAGGATAAGCGCACCAATCAATGTACCGACGATACGCCCCTTACCACCAGCAAGGCTGGTACCACCAAGTACAACCGCAGCGATAGCATCAAGTTCATACCCATTACCTGCCATTGGCTGAGCCGATGATAAACGTGCAACTTCAATGACACTCGCCAATGCCGCTAGCAGTCCACATAAGGCATAAACCGCTATTTTAATGCGATCGACATTTATACCAGAAAGACGGGTAGCCGCTTCATTCCCACCAAGTGCGTAGATGTAACGACCAAGGCGAGTATGGTGCAACATATACCACGCTGCAGCAAAAACGATGATCATCAACCATACAGGGGTAGGAATACCAAATGGGCGTCCAATACCAAACCAACCAAACAAGTCGGCGTTATCACTAAACCCTGTATTGATAGGGCTGCCATCTGTGTAAACTCGTGTCACGCCGCGCAGTAGTAGCATCATGACTAAAGTCGCAATAAAAGCTTGGACTTTTCCTTTTGCAACAATCACGCCTGTACATGCGCCAATTGCGGCACCTAACGCCAACGCCCCCGCAACAGCCACTAACGCATTCACGTCAGCACTAACCATTGAGGCAGCAACTGCGCCCGTTAAGGCTAATAAAGACCCAACTGAGAGGTCAATTCCTGACGTTAAGATAACTAATGTCATTCCAACGGCCATAATGGCATTAACGGAGGTTTGTTGTAAGATATTGAATAGGTTATTAACCGTAAAAAAATTCGGGCTTAATGTTGATACAATGGCAATCAAAACTAATAGTGCGATTAATGATTTTTGCTCCATCAGCCATGCTTTGCTGAACCAGCGTTTTGATGATGCGGTAGTTGAACTCATGCTGATAACTCCTTAACTGAGCCGTAATTTTTACCCACTGCGGCAGCCATTAAGGCTTCCTGAGTCGCGTCTTTAGCAGAAAATTCGCCGCTGATATGACCTTCGTGCATAACAAAAATACGGTCACTCATTCCTATTACTTCAGGCATTTCTGAAGAAACTAAAATGATACTCAGCCCTTCTTTCTTAAATTGATTAATTAGTTGATAAATTTCTTTTTTAGCACCAACGTCAACACCTCGCGTTGGCTCATCAAGGATCAATACTTTTGGCCTTGTCATTAACCCACGTGCAATGGCCACTTTTTGCTGATTACCACCGGAAAGATTGCCAATAATTTGATCCATAGAAGGGGTTTTAATATTAAATAAGCGAATGAAATCACTCACAGTTTGCTGTTCTTCCCCATGTTTGAGGCTGCCACCAGCGCGGCTAAAATAACGTAATGCTGTCAATGACATATTTTCTTTCACTGACATACCTAATACTAATCCATCACGTTTACGATCTTCAGAAATATAGACAATACCGTTAGCTAAGCCGTCTTGAGGCGTTTTTAGTGTGATTTCTTTACCATCAAGAGTGATAACCCCTGTTTTCTTTGCTGCTGCACCATAAATGATTTTCATCAGTTCAGTACGCCCAGCCCCCATCAAGCCAGAAACCCCTAAGATTTCCCCCGCTTTCAAGGTAAAGCTCGCATCAGTAACACCGGGGCCAGATATATTTTGTAATTGCAGACGGATACTCCCTTCAGGCACATCAACTCTTGGATACTGGTCTTCAAGTTTACGACCAACCATCATTTCAATGAGTTTTTCTTCTTCTAATTCGCTCACGGGTTTCTCACCAATAAACTGGCCATCGCGAAACACCGTTACATCGTCGCAAATTTCAAAAATTTCTTTTAAACGATGGGAAATATAAACAATACCGCAACCTTGAGCTTTTAAGTCTTCGATAACTCTAAATAAGGATTCTGTTTCCGTGTCGGTTAACGCATCTGTGGGTTCATCCATAATAATGACTTGTGATTGAAAGCTCAGGACTTTAGCGATTTCCACCATTTGTTGTTCGCCAATAGAAAGCTCTGCAATAGTTTGATGGCTATCATAATAAAGGTTAAGCCGTTTAAGCAGTTTGTCTGACTCACTGAACATTTTTTTCCAGTCAATTTTGCCAAATGCATTAACATACTCTCGACCAAGAAAAATATTCTCTGCGATGGTTAATTCAGGTATCAAGTTAAGTTCTTGGTGGATAATCCCTATTCCTGCTTCTTGGGAGCTTTTAGGGCCGTTGAATGCGACTTCTTTACCTAAATAGCGGATTTGACCGGCATCTTTTTTATAAATACCCGTCAGCACTTTCATCATGGTTGATTTGCCAGCCCCATTTTCCCCTACCAGCGCCATGACTTTTCCTGGGTAGACATTTAATGTCGCCCCATTGAGGGCTTTTACCCCTGGAAATGATTTATCGATCCCGATAAGTTCTAATAAAGGTTGCATAATCACCTCAGAAAGTCACACCAGAACAAAGAATAATGTTAGCGAACGGTGAACATTCTCCAGTGCGGATCACCGCTTTACTGTCATGAGTCAGCTGTTTAAAACGTTCATGGCTGCAATAAATAATTTCAATCGTATTATTTTGGGTGACTTCTAACTGTTGTAAGTGAGCTAAAATAGCGTCTTCCATTTGAGGGTTAATGGTACTGATTTCCTCCGCTAGAATGGCTTTTTCGACTTGCATCTCTTGAGTAATGACACTTAAAACTGACATGAAATCGGGTAAACCTTGTGTAATCGCTAAATCAATGCGCTCCGTTCCTTGAGAAATAGGCAAACCGGCATCAGCAAGCGTTATTTGGTCCGTATGACCTAACTTGGCAATTACAGAGGTAACGTTGGCATTAAGCAAAACACCCTTTTTCATTTTTCACCGCCATTCTAGTAAGCGAAACGTTTCGCTCATGTAATCATAGTAAAGATAAATCACAACTCAATATTGATAGTTGATATTTGTGATCAGTATCGAAACGTTTCGTTCCCATTAGAAAAGCTTAAAAACAATAACTTATTGAATCACTTGTAGCTGAATCGTTTTTTCTTATTTATTGGGGCATATCAAAGAAAAATGGAAAAATAGGTCGCAGTATGTAATAAAAGAAATTGATAGTTTTGATATCAACGCCTCTATTAATAAAAGGAATGAATAATGCAGCTTGCTGAACGAATTGCCCAATTAAGCAATTACCTTGAAAGCGGTTTATATGAACGCCAGCAGGCTATTCGTTTGTGCTTATTAGCCACATTAAGCGGCGAAAGCGTATTTCTATTAGGCCCTCCGGGTATTGCCAAAAGCTTGATTGCACGAAGAATGAAATATGCTTTTCGTCAGGCAAATGCTTTTGAGTACTTAATGACGCGATTTTCAACACCTGAAGAAATATTTGGCCCGCTTTCAATACAAGCGCTAAAAGATGAAGGGCGATATGAACGTTTAACCAAAGGTTATTTACCTGACGCTGAAGTCGTATTCCTTGATGAGATATGGAAAGCAGGCCCTGCCATCTTAAATACTTTATTAACCGCGGTAAATGAGCGCAAGTTCCGTAATGGTGATGAAGAAAAATCCATCCCGATGCGGTTATTAGTCACAGCATCAAATGAGTTACCTGATGCAGATAATAGCCTTGAGGCGCTATTCGACAGAATGCTAGTACGTATTTGGCTGGATAAAGTGCAAGAAAAACAAAATTTTCGCGCACTATTAACAGGAAAATCATCGCTGAATGAATCTCAAATGCCAGAACATTTAAAAATTAGCGATGAAGAGTACCAACAATGGCAACAAGAAATTCCCAAAATTACGCTACCCGATCACTGTTTTGAACTTATTTATCAATTACGCCAACAATTAGATGCTACAGATAAACAACTTTATGTTTCCGATAGGCGCTGGAAAAAAGCAGTTTACCTATTACAAGCAAGTGCTTTCTTTAATGGTCGCAACAGCGTATCTCCTCTAGATCTTGTGTTATTAAAAGATTGCCTCTGGCATGACATGCAATCGATGAAGACTTTACCGCAACTATTACAGTCATTATTACAAGATGATGGCTGGCAGCAGAGAAAGTTGACTCGAGAAATAGAGCAGATTTATCAGCAATGGATGTCATCGACCCAAGACCAAAACAACCAAGACGCATTTAAAGTCAATAAAAACAATGCGATGTTTGCTCGTAAAGCGTCATATGTACTGCCCGAAAATATCAGTGACGGTCGAATTACCCTGTTTTTACATCGTCCACTGCAACTACATAATATGAAAGTGACTTTTGTAACTACTGATAAAAAATCACTGATAACGTTCTTAAATAAAGGAACGACACTATCCGCTCACCTAAATGGGATTGGTTTTGCACAAGACATTGCCGCTGAGGTAAATAATTTAAACCAAATACAGTTATTAGATGTAAGTCATCAATCATCTACTTTATATATTCAAGATAAAGCCTCATCACTCGTGCCAAATACAAATAACCAAGAATGGCTAGACAAACTAGATAAAATTCAAGAAGAAGTTCAATCCGCACGCTATCAGTTTGAAAAACAGCAGCCCAACTTATTTATTGAATCACACTGGCTTGCAGATATTGAACAAAGCTTCATGAAACTCACGGAAAAACTAAGCCAATTACGTAACCAAATCACAGGTAAAGTGGCTGAATAACGATGATGAGTTTAGCCACACTAGAAATGCTGCTTTCGGTTAATGAAGGTCAATTAATCGAGGAGATAATTATATCTTTGCTAGCAACCCCTCAATTGGCGGTCTTTTTTGAAAAACACCCTAGATTAAAAAAAGCGTTACTAAAAGATTTATCTGGTTGGAAAAAAGATCTCAAACAGCGTATGCAAGATGCGCTCGTTCCTGCTCAACTTTCGGAAGAATTTGAGCTCTATCGTCAATCTCTTGGCATTTCAACCGATGCTTTTTTTATCCAATTACCGAGTGTCATAGCAAAACTTCACCAACTGGATTCCCCTTTTTACCGTGAGGCACATCAGTTACAGAGTGGGAAAATAGAAAATCGCAGTGCAAGGCAATCACTGTTTGTACAAAAATGGCGAGTCAGTTTAATTTTACAAGTGACGACTCTACATAAAGAAATGTTAGAACAAGAAAAAGAACAATTGCTGGCGGAACTACAGCGCCGATTAGCACTAAGTGGCAATTTAGAGGATATCTTAGGTGAAAATGAACGTGCTGCTGGCCGGTTGTGGGATTTAACCAAAGGTGTAAACATGACTTCAGCTTATAATGACCAATTATTAAGCCGATACAGTGAATTTTTACGTCAGCAACCTGAATTAGAAAAAATAGCCCAATTATTAGGCCGTAGCCAAACTGCACAAGCAATCCCTGATGATAGCGTGGTGCTAGAACCGATGACTATCATGGAAAAAGTACCTGAAACTGTTCCTGAGCAAGTTAATGGCTTAAATCAAAGTGACGATATTTTACGCTTATTACCTGCAGAACTCGCTATGTTAGGTCTTGAAGATATTGAATTTGAGTTCTATCGAAAATTACTTGAAAAACAGCTTCTAACTTATCGATTACAAGGAGATAGCTGGCAAGAAAGGAAAGTTCTTCGCCCAATAACACATCACCATGATGAAGAACAACCGAGAGGTCCATTTGTTGTATGTATTGATACCTCAGGTTCGATGGGCGGTTTAAATGAACGCTGTGCAAAAGCTTTTTGCCTCGCATTAATGAAAATTGCGCTAGCGGATAACCGTTCATGTCATGTAATGTTATTTTCCACAGAAATTGTGCATTACGATTTACTTTCTATTGATGGTCTAGAGCAATGTATTCGATTTTTACATCAAACATTTAAAGGTGGGACTGATCTTGCGGCTTGTTTGCAAGAAACAGCAATAAAATTGGAATCAAAGCAGTGGATAGATGCAGATGCCGTGGTGATTTCTGATTTTGTTGCTCAGCGTTTACCTGATGAGTTGATTCAAAAAATAAAAACCATGCAAAAGAAAGGTAAATACCGCTTCCATGCGGTATCTGTGTCAAATTATGGGAAACCCAGCATCATGAAAATCTTTGACCATATTTGGCGTTTTGATACTGGGTTAAAAAGCAGGTTGTTACGCCGCTTTAGTCGCTAACTACAGCATACCTTCAACGGATTCTTGCATTTCAGCACCCCATACACCACATTGCACTTGGCCAATGTGTTGGCGTTGAAGAAGTAACATGACTAAGCGCGACTGGCCAATGCCACCACCGATAGTTTGTGGCATTTCGCCTTTGACTAACGCTTGGTGCCATTCTAATTCCATACGTTTTTCATCGTCAGTTAACTTTAATTGACGGGTCAAACACTCCGGACTTACGCGAATTCCCATTGAAGAAAGCTCAAATGCGTCCTGTAAAACAGGGTTCCACACAATGATGTCGCCGTTCAAACCACAAAAACCGTCTTCATTTTTTGTTGTCCAGTCGTCGTAGTCTGGCGCACGAACATCATGTGATTCACCACTAGATAGCTTACCACCGATACCAATTAAGAATACTGCGCCTAATTCTTTCGCGATTGCACGTTCACGCCCTTTCGCATCTAAATCAGGATAGCGCTGTAACAATTCTTCACTGTGAATAAAGTGGATTTGGTCTGGCAGGAACGGTGCCAACCCAAACTCTTTACTTACGGCAGCTTCTGTTTCTTTTATTGCCTTATAGATTTTACCCACTGTCTGCTTCAGATAAGGAAGTGTACGTTCCTCATCTGCCATCACTTTTTCCCAATCCCACTGATCAACATAGACGGAGTGGATTGGGGTTAAGCGATCCTCGTCCGGACGCAACGCTTTCATATGCGTGTATAGACCTTGGCCTTTACTAAAACCGAAACGCCCTAATGTTTTACGTTTCCATTTAGCCAAAGAATGAACCACTTCAAAGGTTGCACCTGGAATTGATTTCACTTTTACTTGAACGGCTTTTTCACTGCCCGATAAGTTGTCTTGAGTACCATCCCCTAAACGGCTTAGGATTGGCCCTTGAACTTCAATTAACCCTAATTCTTTTTCAAGTAAACGTGAGAAATACGATTTCACAAAACTAATTTGTTGCTGATGTTCGATAAATGACTTGTCCATAATTTATTCCCATAATTTGTTAGCTGTGTTAGCTGATGTATAGATTAAGCAACAAAATGAGGTATAAATTCAATATCCACCATTAAAAAAAGCCTTTACTGTTTATTTTGAATAAAAAAACAGGTATAAAAATGATGAATCGTTAAAATGGAGATGAAATAATGCCGGAAAATTATCAAATCGATAATCTCGATCGTGACATACTTCACGAATTAATGGGAAATGCGCGCATACCGTATGCTGAATTAGCAAAAAAATTCGCTGTTAGCCCCGGAACAATTCATGTCCGAGTCGAAAAAATGAAGCAAGCAGGAATTATTAAAGGCACACGTATTGATATAAACCCAAAACAATTAGGTTTTGATGTTTGTTGCTTTATTGGCATTATTTTAAAAAGTGCAAAAGATTACCCAACCGCACTAAAAAAATTAGATGCCTTAGAAGAAGTTGTCGAGGTGTACTACACAACAGGGCAATACAGCATTTTTATTAAAGTAATGTGCCGTTCTATCGATTCTTTACAAGACGTACTTATCAACAAAATTCAGACCATTGATGAGATACAATCCACAGAAACACTGATCTCCTTACAAAACCCGATCTTACGAACAATCAACCCGTAGAAAAAAAATGATATAACCACATTATCCACAGGTAGATCCCAGCTCATTCACAGCGTACAATAGCGGCCTATTATTGTGAAAGAGAATCACCATGACAAAAGTAACCTTAATAAGTGGCAGTACAATGGGCAGTGCGGAGTATGTTGCCGAGCACATGGCAGAGATTTTAGAAGAACTCGGTCATGAAACTGAAATTCAACATGGCCCAGAGCTTGATGACTTAACACTTGAAGGTATATGGCTGGTGGTGAGCTCAACACATGGTGCAGGTGATCTACCTGAAAATATTCAACCTCTTTTTGATTCAATAGAAGAAAACGCCCCTGATCTAAGCCAAGTCCAATTTGGCTCTGTTGGGATCGGTAGCTCTGAATATGACACTTTCTGTGGAGCGATCCACAAAATAGATGCTTTATTAATCAAACAAGGGGCTAAAAGGATCGGTGAATGTTTGGAAATTGATGTCCAACAACACGAAATACCGGAAGATCCCGCTGGGGAATGGGTTAAAATTTGGGCAACCGAACTCTAATTTGATTAAAATACCAGCAGTCAGCTGTGGATAACTCAGGGAAGATCCCGGTATTAACCCGTAGTTATCCAGAGTATAAGTTTTTAGGCTCCCAAGGCCTGTGTATAAGTAGCCATTTTGATCCCAGCTTATACGCAAATGGATCACGGATCATTCACAGTATATGATCCTTTACAGTTTTATGATCTTTAAAGTGAAAATCCACTTATCCACAGAAACCAGTGATCCTAATAAAAGATCTAATAAAGAGATCTTTAAATAAAAAGATCTTTATATTATATAAGGGAGAAACCTAAAGCTTGGTCTCTTCCTCAAACTTGAGTAGAATTCTCTCCTCAAATGCACAATCCGCATTTTCTAACGTTTAAGGTCCACACATGTTTTATCCAGAGCAATTTGACGTCATCGTAATTGGTGGTGGTCATGCCGGTACTGAAGCAGCAATGGCAGCTGCACGTATGGGGCGTCAAACCCTATTACTGACTCACAATATTGATACATTGGGCCAGATGTCTTGCAACCCAGCCATCGGTGGGATCGGTAAGGGACATCTGGTTAGAGAAATTGATGCCCTAGGTGGTCTAATGGCCATAGCTACAGACAAAGCAGGTATTCAATTTAGAACATTAAATGCCAGCAAGGGGCCTGCTGTTCGTGCAACCCGAGCACAAGCTGACCGTGTTCTATATCGCCAAGCTGTCAGAATGGCTTTAGAAAATCAGCCTAATTTAATGATTTTCCAACAACCCGTAGAAGACTTGCTTGTTGAAAACAATCGAGTTACTGGGGCAATTACCCGCATGGGCTTAAAATTTAAAGCCAAAGCCGTGGTATTAACCGTTGGTACTTTCCTTGATGGCAAAATTCATATTGGTTTAGAAAATTACAGTGGCGGTCGTGCAGGGGATCCTCCTTCGATTTCACTCTCTCAACGTTTGAGAGAATTGCCTTTACGTGTTAATCGTTTAAAAACAGGAACACCACCACGTATTGATGCAAGAACTATTGATTTCAGTCAGTTAGCTCAACAGCTAGGTGATGACCCAATGCCCGTTTTTTCATTTTTAGGTTCACAAGATCAACATCCACAACAGATGCCTTGTCATATCACCTATACCAATGAAAAAACCCATGATGTGATCAGAAATAACTTGGATCGTAGCCCTATGTATGCAGGGGTTATTGAAGGGATCGGCCCACGTTATTGCCCTTCGATCGAAGATAAAGTCATGCGTTTTGCAGATAAAGACTCACATCAGATCTTCTTAGAGCCAGAAGGCTTAACCAGCAATGAAATTTATCCTAACGGGATATCCACCAGCTTACCATTTGATGTTCAAATGCAAATTGTTCATTCCATGAAAGGAATGGAAAATGCAAGGATCATTCGCCCTGGTTATGCTATCGAGTACGATTTCTTTGACCCTAGAGATCTAAAACAAACGCTTGAGAGTAAATTTATTGATGGTTTATTCTTTGCTGGCCAAATAAACGGTACAACAGGTTATGAAGAAGCCGGGGCTCAAGGGCTATTAGCGGGCCTTAATGCTGCACAACATGCCTTTGGTTTAGACGGTTGGTTTCCTCGTCGTGACCAAGCTTATATCGGCGTTCTCGTTGATGACCTTTGTACTTTAGGGACAAAAGAACCTTACCGTATGTTTACTTCACGTGCGGAATACCGTTTGATGCTTCGTGAAGACAATGCCGATTTACGACTCACTGAAAAAGGCCGAGAGTTAGGCTTAGTTGATGACGTACGTTGGGCTCACTTTAATAAAAAAGTTGAACTGATTGAAAAAGAACGTCAACGCTTAAAAGATATTTGGGTTCATCCTAAATCAGACAACCATACTGAGATAGATGGAATTTTAACCGTTCCATTATCGAAAGAAGCAAATGGGGAAGATTTACTGCGTCGTCCAGAAATGACGTATCAAATGCTAACCTCGCTCAACCTGTTTGCCCCAGGGATTGACGATCCTCAAGCTGCGGATCAAGTGGAAATCCAAGTTAAATACGAAGGTTATATCGCTCGCCAAAAAGAAGAAATCGAAAGACAACTGCGTAATGAAAATACCTTGTTGCCTGTAGACCTCGATTACAAACAAGTTAAAGGGTTGTCGAACGAAGTGATGGCTAAACTGAACGACCATAAACCGACATCTATTGGTCAAGCATCACGAATTTCAGGGATCACGCCTGCGGCAATCTCTATCTTACTTGTTTGGCTGAAGAAACAAGGCATGCTACGCCGGAGCGCTTAACATGGATTTATTATCAAAACTTAATCAATTGCTAGTAAAAACCGATATCGATTTAACGGAAAAGCAAAAACAGCAGTTAGTTGACTATGTTGGGTTATTAGCTAAATGGAACAAAGCCTATAACCTGACTTCGGTACGTGACCCACAACAGATGTTGATCCGTCATATCATGGACAGCATAGTGGTGAACGGTCAACTCAACGGAACAAAATTTATTGATGTAGGAACAGGACCAGGTTTACCTGGCGTTCCTTTAGCTATTGTTCGGCCAGATTCCCATTTTGTTTTACTGGACAGCTTAGGAAAGCGCATACGCTTTTTAAAACAGGTTCAACATGAACTAGGGCTAACGAATATCGAACCTGTTCAATCACGTGTTGAAGAGTACCCGGTTGAAAATGGTTTTGATGGGGTGATTAGCCGCGCATTTGCTTCATTGAACGATATGCTGAGTTGGTGCCATCATTTACCGTCATCTGATGGGCGTTTTTATGCGCTTAAAGGCGTCATTCGTGATGATGAAATAGCGCTACCAGAAGGTTTTGTGATTGAATCTATCACAGAGCTTGAAGTGCCTGAACTTGATGAACAGCGCCATTTGGTTAAAGTTTCTATAAAATAAAGTTGCTTTCTGTCAAAATATTTTGTCTTTTAGAGCGATAGTCGGTGTGTTACAAAGCACCGGCTATTCTTGTTTTTAGCTAAAGAATAAATATTTATATTTCACGTGTTATTTACATGGAAATAACGAATAAGTTTCAAAAATAAGGTGTTGAAAGAAAAAATATAAGGAAATTGGCAATTTTTACTTAATCGATTTAGCTAGATAAATAGTTAATAGTAAAATATTTGATTTATCACTTTTAAATTTAACTTAAAAATCTGCTTCTTTAATTGTTTGATTTACAGATTAAATCTATTTTTTGTTGTCAGTAAAGTTGAAAGAATAAATAAAGAGAATAAAGCTAAATGTGATATTTATCACATTAATGTGAATATATGCAGCAATTCATTAACTATTTATTAATTATTACAGCGACAATTCTGCGCCAACTCGAAAAAATTAAATATTTATTCACCTTTTCGCTACTTACTGATTGAATTCATTTCGCCTGCCCGTATAATTTGCACGTTTTTGTCTCTTGACACATTTACGCAAAGGCAGTTTTATACAACACTTAGCGTTTCTGAGGCTGAGAAGAGCTGGGAGTAAACAAAAAGTTATGTCTGTATCCCTTTATGACAACAAACACGCTGCAAAGCAGTTGTCTGTTCAGTTTATAACTTTAGTGATCCTCAGTGGGGCTTTCTGTGCAAATAGTATAGAATGGGGGGCCTCTGCTCTTGCTGGTGGGTTAGCATGCTGGTTACCAAATATCGTATTTATGCTGCTAGCACAATTTCAGAAAGCAAAAGGAGAGGATGAACCTGTCCGCATTGCCTGGTTCTTAGCATTAGGAGCAGGGCTAAAGGTTGTTACAACTATCGCTGTCTTAGTTGTTGCTTTCGGTGTGTTCAAAGCGTCATTAACACCACTGGGTTTGACCTATTTAGCGGTGCTAATTGTTCAGATTGTTGCACCAGCCGTTTTTAAACGGTAAGTATTTTTAAACTACAAAAGGGTAAGAGGCATCATGTCTGCATCAGGAGAAGTGATGACTACAGAGGATTACATAGGCCACCATCTGAGAAACCTTCAGTTGGACCTGAGTACCTTTAAGTTGGTCGATCCCCACGCTAGTCCAACATTTTGGACGTTGAACATTGACTCGCTTTTTTTCTCGGTAGTTCTCGGGGCTCTGTTCCTGTGGCTATTTAGAAGAGTTGCAGTTAATGCGACTAGTGGCGTACCCGGTAAGTTACAGACTGCAATAGAACTGATCATTGGTTTCGTTGATAACTCAGTCCGTGATATGTATCACGGCAAGAGCAAAGTTATTGCTCCTTTAGCATTAACGGTGTTCGTCTGGGTATTCTTAATGAACCTAATGGATTTACTCCCAATTGATTTCCTTCCGTATATTGCTGAGCATTATCTCGGGTTACCTGCATTACGTGCAGTACCAACCGCAGATGTTAGTGTCACATTATCGATGGCTATTGGTGTGTTTATCCTAATCCTCTTCTACAGCATCAAAATGAAAGGAATTGGCGGATTTACAAAAGAGCTCACAATGCAGCCTTTTAACCATCCTGTCTTCATTCCAGTCAACTTGATTCTTGAAGGGGTAAGCCTGCTGTCAAAACCTGTATCACTCGGTCTGCGACTGTTTGGTAACATGTATGCAGGTGAATTGATCTTTATTCTTATCGCGGCTCTGCTACCGTGGTGGTCACAGTGGTTGTTAAGCCTACCTTGGGCTATCTTCCACATACTGATTATTACGCTACAAGCCTTTATTTTTATGGTTCTGACGGTTGTCTATCTGTCGATGGCATCTGAAGAACACTAATTTAATTTTATCAATAATTGTATTAACTGAAACAAACTGGAGACTGTCATGGAAAACCTGAGTATGGATCTGCTGTACATGGCTGCCGCTGTGATGATGGGCTTAGCGGCGATCGGTGCTGCGATCGGTATCGGCATCCTAGGTGGTAAATTTTTAGAAGGTGCTGCTCGTCAGCCAGATTTAATTCCTCTGCTGCGTACACAGTTCTTTATCGTAATGGGTCTGGTCGATGCTATTCCGATGATTGCTGTTGGTCTGGGCTTGTATGTAATGTTCGCTGTTGCCTAATTAACGTTACGGAACACTGTAAGAACATTAATTCACTAATGAATATGAGGTATTGTCTGTGAATCTAAATGCAACAATCCTCGGCCAGGCTATCGCGTTTGTCCTGTTTGTTTGGTTCTGTATGAAGTATGTATGGCCACCGATTATGGCGGCCATTGAAAAACGTCAAAAAGAAATTGCTGACGGTTTATCTTCCGCAGAACGTGCTAAAAAGAACCTGGAACTGGCGCAAACCGACGCAACCGACCGACTGAAAAAAGCGAAAGCTGAAGCTCAAGTCATCATTGAACAAGCGAATAAACAACGCGTTCAAATGATTGATGAAGCAAAAGCAGAAGCAGAAGCAGAACGTGCAAAAATCGTCGCGCAAGCGCAAGCTGAAATTGATGCTGAGCGCAAACGTGCACGTGAAGAGTTACGTAAACAGGTTGCGATGCTTGCTATCGCAGGTGCCGAGAAGATTATCGAACGTTCCGTGGATGAAGCTGCTAACAGCGACATCGTTGATAAACTAGTCGCTGAACTGTAAGGAGGGAGGGGCATGTCTGAAATTGCTACTGTAGCTCGCCCCTACGCCAAAGCAGCTTTTGACTTTGCTGTGGAAAACCAAGCTGTTGCTAAATGGCAGGAAATGCTAGCCTTCACCGCTGAGGTGACGCGCAATGAACAGGTTGGGGAGCTGCTTTCTGGTTCTATTGCACCAGAAACATTAGCTAAAACGTTTATCTCTGTTTGTGGAGATGAAATTGACGAGCATGTTCAGAATCTGATTCGTGTTATGGCAGATAACGGGCGTTTAACGACGCTGCCAGAAGTGTTGACGCAGTTTATCCAATTGCGCGACTCTCTGGAATCAACCATTGAAGTTGATGTGATTTCTGCTAACGAACTGAGTGAACAGCAGTCAGCTAAAATTTCTGCAGCGATGGAAAAACGTCTGTCACGCAAAGTTAAGCTGAATTGCAAAATTGATAAGTCTGTTATTGCTGGAGTGATCATTCGTGCTGGAGACCTCGTTATTGACGGGAGTATCCGCGGTCGCTTAGAGCGTTTAACTGACGTCTTGCAGTCTTAAGGGGACTGGAGCATATGCAACTGAATTCCACCGAAATCAGCGAACTGATCAAACAGCGTATTGCTCAGTTCGATGTTGTGAGTGAAGCTCACAATGAAGGTACGATTGTATCCGTTAATGACGGTATTATTCGTATTCACGGTTTAGCCGAAGTCATGCAGGGTGAAATGATCGCGCTGCCTGGCAACCGTTACGCTATCGCACTGAACTTAGAGCGTGACTCTGTTGGTGCGGTCGTTATGGGTCCTTATGCCGACTTGGCAGAAGGCATGAAAGTTAAATGTACTGGCCGTATTCTTGAAGTTCCAGTAGGCCGTGGCCTGCTAGGACGTGTTGTGAATACACTGGGTCAACCAATTGATGGTAAAGGTCCTGTTGATAACGATGGCTTCTCTCCTGTAGAAGTTATTGCGCCAGGTGTTATCGACCGTCAATCCGTTGATCAACCAGTTCAAACTGGTTATAAATCAGTCGATGCCATGATCCCAATCGGTCGTGGTCAGCGTGAGCTTGTTATCGGTGACCGTCAAACAGGTAAAACTGCTTTGGCTATCGATGCAATCATCAACCAACGCGACTCAGGCATCAAATGTGTGTACGTGGCTATCGGCCAGAAAGCATCTACCGTTTCTAACGTAGTTCGTAAACTGGAAGAGCACGGCGCACTGCAAAACACTATCGTTGTTGTTGCTACAGCATCTGAATCAGCTGCTCTGCAATACTTAGCGCCATATGCTGGTTGTGCGATGGGTGAATATTTCCGTGACCGCGGTGAAGATGCTCTGATCGTATACGATGACCTGTCTAAACAGGCTGTTGCATACCGTCAAATCTCACTGTTGCTGCGTCGTCCACCAGGACGTGAAGCTTACCCAGGTGACGTTTTCTATCTGCACTCACGTTTACTTGAGCGTGCTGCTCGCGTTAACGCTGAATACGTAGAAAATTTTACTAAAGGTGAAGTTAAAGGCAAAACAGGTTCATTGACAGCTCTGCCTATCATTGAAACCCAAGCTGGTGACGTTTCTGCATTCGTACCAACAAACGTAATTTCGATTACAGATGGTCAGATCTTCCTGGAATCTAACCTGTTTAACTCTGGTATTCGTCCAGCGGTTAACCCAGGTATTTCAGTATCTCGTGTTGGTGGTGCTGCTCAGACTAAAATTATCAAGAAACTGTCTGGTGGTATCCGTACCGCACTTGCTCAGTATCGTGAACTGGCAGCGTTTGCTCAGTTTGCTTCCGACCTCGATGACGCGACTCGTAAACAGTTAAGTCATGGTCAGAAAGTAACTGAACTGCTGAAACAGAAACAGTACGCACCAATGTCAGTAGCAGAGCAGGCACTGTCTCTGTTCGCGGCAGAACGTGGGTTCTTGGATGATGTTGAGTTAGCGAAAATTGGTGCGTTTGAAGCTGCTTTAGTTTCTTTTGCACAGCGCGAGCATGCTGACCTTATGAACGAAATTGGCCCGGCTGGTAGCTATAACGATGATATCGAAGGCAAGTTGAAAAAACTGCTCGAATCATTTAAAGCAACTCAGTCCTGGTAATACTATTCGGCCCAGTTCCTAGGGCCGTCTGGTTAATAAGGAGAAGCAGAAATGGCCGGCGCAAAAGAGATACGTTCCAAGATCGGAAGTGTACAAAATACACAAAAGATCACTAAAGCGATGGAAATGGTCGCTGCGTCCAAAATGCGTAAAACGCAGGAACGCATGGCGGCCAGCCGTCCTTATGCAGAAACCATGCGCAGTGTGATTGGTCACCTAGCGTTAGGTAATCTGGAATATAAACATCCATATCTCGAAGAGCGTGAAGTTAAACGTGTCGGGTATCTGGTTGTTTCAACAGACCGCGGTCTGTGTGGTGGCTTGAACATTAACCTGTTCAAAAAACTATTAGCAGATATGAAGTCATGGTCTGAGAAAAACGTTCAGGTTGACTTGGCTTTAATCGGTTCTAAAGCGGTATCATTCTTCGGTTCTGTGGGCGGCAATGTCGTGACACAAGTTACTGGAATGGGGGATAACCCAACGCTTTCGGACTTGATTGGTCCAGTTAACACAATGCTACAAGCCTATGATGAAGGGCGTTTGGATAAACTGTATGTGGTGACGAATAAGTTCATCAATACAATGTCTCAGGAGCCAACTATTCTTCAATTGTTACCATTGCCTGCAAGCAATGATGAAACACTGAAGAAGAAGTCTTGGGATTACATTTACGAACCCGATCCTAAGGCGTTGCTGGATACCCTGCTACGTCGTTATATCGAGTCGCAGGTTTATCAGGGCGTCGTTGAAAACCTGGCTAGTGAGCAGGCCGCACGAATGGTAGCGATGAAAGCCGCTACTGATAATGGTGGAAACCTGATCAAAGAGTTGCAGTTGGTTTACAACAAAGCTCGTCAGGCCAGCATTACTCAGGAGCTTACCGAAATTGTTTCGGGCGCTTCCGCGGTTTAACAGCTAGGTTTACGAATTACGTAGAGGATTCAAGATGGCTACTGGAAAGATTATCCAGGTAATCGGCGCCGTTGTGGACGTCGAGTTCCCTCAAGATGACGTACCAAAAGTGTACGACGCTCTTGAGGTTGTTAACGGTAAAGAAAAACTGGTGCTGGAAGTTCAGCAACAGTTAGGCGGAGGTGTTGTCCGTTGTATCGCAATGGGTACATCAGATGGCCTGAGCCGTGGTTTAGAAGTTGTAAACTTAGAGCACCCAATTGAAGTACCAGTAGGTAAAGCAACTTTAGGACGTATCATGAACGTTCTGGGTCAGCCTATTGATATGAAAGGTGATATCGGTGAAGAAGAGCGCTGGTCAATTCACCGTGCTGCACCTAGCTATGAAGAACTAGCTAACTCAACAGAACTGCTGGAAACCGGTATCAAAGTAATGGACTTAATCTGTCCATTCGCGAAAGGTGGTAAAGTTGGTCTGTTCGGTGGTGCGGGTGTTGGTAAAACAGTAAACATGATGGAACTGATCCGTAACATCGCGATTGAGCACTCAGGTTACTCAGTATTCGCAGGTGTTGGTGAGCGTACTCGTGAAGGGAACGACTTCTATCATGAAATGACCGACTCAAACGTTCTGGATAAAGTATCACTGGTTTATGGCCAGATGAATGAGCCACCAGGAAACCGTCTGCGCGTTGCGTTGACTGGTCTGACTATGGCTGAAAAATTCCGTGACGAAGGTCGTGACGTACTGCTGTTCGTTGACAACATCTACCGTTATACACTGGCAGGTACTGAAGTATCAGCACTGTTAGGTCGTATGCCTTCAGCGGTAGGTTATCAGCCAACGCTGGCGGAAGAGATGGGTGTTCTGCAAGAACGTATTACCTCAACTCAAACGGGTTCTATCACTTCTGTTCAAGCGGTTTACGTTCCTGCGGATGACTTAACTGACCCATCACCAGCAACTACCTTTGCTCACTTAGACGCAACAGTCGTTCTGAGCCGTCAAATCGCATCACTGGGTATTTACCCTGCGGTTGACCCTCTGGATTCTACTAGCCGTCAGCTTGACCCGCTGGTTGTTGGTCAAGAGCACTATGATGTTGCTCGTGGCGTTCAGTCTATTCTGCAACGTTACCAAGAACTGAAAGATATCATTGCAATTCTGGGTATGGATGAACTGTCTGAAGAAGACAAACTGGTTGTTGCTCGTGCTCGTAAGATCCAGCGCTTCCTGTCTCAACCATTCTTCGTTGCTGAAGTATTTACCGGTTCACCAGGTAAGTTCGTTTCTCTGAAAGACACTATCCGTGGCTTCAGTGGGATCCTGAACGGTGATTACGACCACCTGCCAGAACAAGCGTTCTATATGGTTGGTACCATTGAAGAAGCTGTGGAAAAAGCGAAAAAGCTTTAATCCAGCTGACAGGAGGTTGATATGGTAGCTGCAATGACATACCACCTGACTGTAGTGAGTGCTGAAAAACAAATGTTTGAAGGCATGGTACAGAAAATTCAGGTGACAGGTAGTGAAGGTGAGCTGGGGATTTACCCGCAGCATACCCCGCTGCTGACTGCCATAAAACCGGGCATGGTACGTATTACCAAACAGTTTGGTGAAGAAGAGCTAATTTACCTCTCCGGCGGTATTTTAGAAGTACAACCAAATGGTGTTATCGTACTCGCTGATACAGCGATCCGTGGTAAAGATTTAGACGAAGCTCGTGCAGTGGAGTCTAAACGCAAAGCGGAAGAACACGTCCGTAAAGCTCACGGCGATGTTGATTATGCTCAGGCATCAGCAGAACTTGCAAAAGCAATAGCGAAACTTCGAGTCATCGAGTTAACTAAAAAGCTAATGTAATGATAGCGGTATAGTAAAAAAAGCCAGTTGGTTAAGTCTAACTGGCTTTTTTATTTGAGCGAAATATGTAGTAATTTATAAAGGAAATAGGTTTACTTTCATCCCTAAGTTGGAGTTTCAGGAAAAATGACTGTGCAAAGAAAAAGTGTCGTGATTTTAGCTGCCGGTAAAGGCACACGGATGTATTCAGAGCTACCTAAAGTTTTGCATTTGCTTGCAGGCAAACCAATGGTTCAGCATGTTATAGATACAGCAAAATCCATTGGTGCATCAGATATTCATCTGGTATACGGACATGGCGGTGATTTACTGAAAGAAAAACTAGGTGAGCAAAACCTCAATTGGGTATTGCAGGCCGAGCAGCTCGGCACTGGCCATGCGATGCAACAAGCCGCGCCAAGCTTCCAAGACGATGAAAATATTGTCATGCTATATGGCGATGTACCGTTAATTGCTAAAGATACCCTAGATCGCTTAATTGACGTGAAGCCAGAAGGTGGTATTGGCTTACTGACGGTTATTTTAGATAACCCAACAGGGTATGGCCGTATCATTCGTGAAAATAATGAAGTTGTCGGTATTATCGAGCAAAAAGATGCGACTGAAGAGCAACGTAAAATCCAAGAGATTAACACTGGGATCATGGTTGCCAGCGGTAAAGATTTTAAACGTTGGTTGGCACAGCTAAACAACGATAATGCACAAGGCGAATATTATATTACTGATATTATTGCATTAGCACATAAAGAAGGTAATAAAATTGCAACCGTTCATCCTAAACATTTAAGTGAGATGGAAGGCGTGAATAACCGCCTACAACTGGCTGCGTTAGAAAGAGTTTATCAGAAAGAACAAGCGGAAAAATTGTTATTAGCAGGAGTAATGTTAATTGACCCTGCACGTTTTGATCTGCGCGGAAATCTAACTCATGGTCGCGATATTATTATTGATACTAACGTGATTATTGAAGGCAATGTCACATTAGGGAATAACGTACATATTCAATCTGGCTGTATTTTGAAAGACTGTGTAATCGGTGATAACTCAGTGATTAGCCCGTATTCAGTCATAGAAAACTCTGAATTGTCATCAGAATGTACGGTTGGTCCTTTTGCACGTTTACGTCCAGGTGCTAAATTAGCAGCCAAAGCACATGTGGGTAACTTTGTAGAAATGAAAAATGCCTCTTTAGGTTTAGGCTCTAAAGCGGGCCATTTAAGTTACCTTGGGGATGCCCAAATTGGCGATAACGTGAATATTGGCGCAGGTACTATCACTTGTAATTATGATGGCGCAAATAAACACAAAACCATTATTGGTGATGATGTATTTGTAGGCTCAGACACTCAATTAGTCGCGCCAGTTTCTGTAGCAAAAGGTGCAACAATTGGTGCTGGCACGACGGTAACTCGTGACGTGAATGAAGACGAACTCGTTGTCAGCCGTGTAAAGCAAATGCATATTAAAAACTGGCAACGTCCAGTTAAGAAAAAATAAGTAAATATTGAGGAGAGGTAGCAATATCTCTCCTATTATAAATGCGAATTAATCGCGAAAATTAAAATAGCTACCTAAGGTAGCAATATAAAAATAATATCCCCATTTTCTACAAGGCTGGGGAGCAGTGAAAACTTTACAACAATTAGGTTGCGACAAATAAAGGTTTCTCAAGAAAGAAACCTTTTGTCTAGGAATCAAAAAAATATGTGTGGAATTGTAGGTGCTGTTGCACAACGTGATATTGCAGAAATTCTGTTAGAAGGTCTTCGTCGTCTTGAATACCGTGGTTATGACTCAGCGGGTATGGCTGTGGTTGATCACGAAGGTCATTTGCAACGCTTACGTGAAGTCGGCAAAGTGCAAATGTTAGCGGAAGAAGCGGAGAAAAACCCAGTATCGGGTGGAACGGGGATTGCACATACCCGTTGGGCGACTCATGGTATTCCAAGTGAACGTAATGCTCACCCACATACCTCTGGTTATATTGCGGTTGTTCATAACGGCATTATTGAAAACTATTTAGAACTGAAAGATGAACTGAAAAAGCTCGGTTATGTCTTTAGTTCAGAAACTGACACCGAAGTGATTGCTCATCTTGTTCACCATGAACAACAAAAGGGCGGCACGCTGATGGAAGTGGTTCAACGTGTTATTCCACAATTACGCGGTGCTTATGGTACGGTAATTATGGATAGCCGTATTCCTGAATTATTAGTCGCCGCACGTTCTGGTAGCCCATTGGTTATTGGTTTAGGTGTGGGTGAAAACTTCTTAGCATCAGACCAATTAGCATTGTTGCCTGTGACTCGTCGCTTTATTTACCTTGAAGAAGGGGATGTTGCCGAAGTCACTCGTCGTACTGTTCGTATCTTTGATAAAAGTGGTGAAGCTGTCGATCGTGAGCAAATTGAATCAAACGTTCAATATGATGCGGGCGATAAAGGCGTTTACCGCCATTACATGCAAAAAGAGATTTATGAACAGCCGATGGCGATTAAAAACACCCTTGAAGGGCGTTTTAGCAAAGATAATGGCATTGATCTGAGCGAATTAGGCCCTCGTGCGAGTGAAATTTTATCTCAAGTTGAACATATCCAAATCGTAGCTTGCGGGACATCTTACAATGCTGGCATGGTAGCGCGTTATTGGTTTGAGTCTTTAGCGGGTATTCCATGTGATGTGGAAATCGCTTCAGAGTATCGCTACCGTAACCCTGCGCACCGTAAAAACAGCTTAATGATAACGCTGTCTCAATCAGGTGAAACTGCAGATACACTGGCAGCATTGCGTTTATCGAAAGAGTTAGGCTATTTGACTTCTTTAGCGGTGTGTAACGTTGCGGGTTCTTCACTGGTACGTGAATCTGAGTTTGCCCTGATGACCAAAGCAGGGGCTGAAATTGGTGTGGCATCAACCAAAGCGTTTACCACACAGTTAACTGTTTTACTAATGCTAGTGGCGTATATGGGCCGTTTGAAAGGTGCTAATCCGGAGCTCGAAGAAAATATTTCTCACGCTCTGCATGCATTGCCTGCGCGTATTGAAAGCATGTTATCGCAAGATAAAGTCATTGAAGCATTGGCAGAAGATTTCTCTGATAAACACCACGCGTTGTTCTTAGGCCGCGGTGATCAGTTCCCTATTGCCGTTGAAGGGGCTCTGAAATTAAAAGAGATTTCATATATACACGCGGAAGCGTATGCCGCTGGTGAATTAAAGCACGGCCCATTAGCGTTAATTGATGCCGATATGCCTGTTATCATCGTGGCACCTAACAATGAATTGTTAGAAAAACTGAAATCAAATATTGAGGAAGTTCGTGCGCGTGGTGGTTTGCTGTATGTGTTTGCTGACCAAGATGCGGGCTTTGAAGCTAGTGAAAATATGAAAATTGTTTCGCTGCCTCATGTTGAAGAGCTCATCGCACCTATTTTCTACACTGTTCCTCTGCAACTGTTGTCTTATCACGTTGCATTGATTAAAGGTACAGACGTAGACCAACCACGTAACTTGGCGAAGTCGGTGACGGTTGAGTAATCAATAATTTGATTAATAAAGGGCTCATTATTTAACCGTAATGAGCCTTTTTATTTTTTTTCAAAATATAATTTCTATTTTTTGTTTTTTTTAATATAACATAATAAAAAACAAGGAAATAAACGTATGGAAATTATATTTATTGATATTATTGATAAGGAATATGAATTTGTATGCCAACTATATTGGCAGGTTGCAGAAAATGGCCGTTTTTTATATTCAATGATTAAGATAGAAGAAAAAACACAATTAAAATCTAAAGAAATAAAAGCTATTGTGGCTAAAAGCTGCAAAGCTTATTGTTTAAAGCTAAAATGTGTGGCATGTGGTGAAATAGAATATTTACGAGATAGAAGCCATTTTTCACATTTAAGTAATCTTGAACATATTTGTGTTGATTGTATTCGTATAGAGAATGAAAAAGAAAGGCAAGAAAAAATTGAATATATTGATAATCTATTATTTTTAAAAAAAGAGAATGCTTTAAGTATCAATGATCTTTCTTTTGAAAATAGTGTTTTTTTACTTGCACTTATACGGTGTTGTGCTGATGAAAATCTAATGTATTTAGATAGCCTTGATAATCAGAGGTATGAAAAATTAACACCGAATTATAAGTTTGACCTGTTAATCATAGAACAACTTTATACTGCAGGTGTGATTGCAGTAAGTCCAGTTACTAATTTAAAATATATAAGTGTTAGTGAAGATTATATTTATTTTAATAATATATTTATGTGCTGGGAAGTTATTATTAAAGAAACTAATAGTTTATCTACGATTATTGACCTACTAGAGCTAAAATTAGCTAATATCTATTATTTACAAGAAAATACAAAATCACTAATTGAGTTATGTAAGAAAAATAATCTATTTGAGTGTTTTTTTTATTTAAATTATGAAATGGATGAATATAATTTCACATCTTTTCTGATTGGTGAAAAAACAACAAAAAACATCACCTATTTATTAGAAAACTTATCTGTTGGGCAAGTTTTCTATATTATATCTAAAACGGTTACTGATGCTTTTGTGTATCATCAAAAAAAATCGACTAAAATCAACAAAGGACAAGCTGCGAACTCTGTTGTTGATGCAATGAAGCGAATGCATGAAAGGTATCTAGCTAATGGATGGTCTCCCTATTCAAAATATCGGCCTCGTCATTGCCCTCAATCAGTACTTTGTCAGGTTTTATTTGTGTTTATCTTGCAAACAGATGATGGCGGTATTCATAAATCATTAAAACAAATTATAATTGACGATGATAAGGGGATTTTCTTGAATCACTAACACATAATTTTATGTCTTAATGATTCAATCACCTAATCTTGCTGCATAGGAACGTAAAACACATTTTTCATACTAGATAATTTTAAAATAATATCAGTACCAAGAATGATAAAACTAAATATTATTATTTATTCATAAATCCACCTTAATTATTATATTTAGTATTTTTTATTTAAATTCAACATATAAATACATTGGGAAAATAAATCCGTAATATATTTATAATAAGAATAACCCGACAATCTGTTTTTGCCGGGTTATTCTTTATTAAAATGAAAATTTACTTTTTTCATTATATCTTTCTATTAATATGTCTTTCCCATTTTTTAAGGTGATGTTGTGAGTAAATCGATTATCATTTATTGTTAGTTTTTTGTTTTTATTGGCTATTTTTATGATGTAATTATTTATTTTATATATGGAACCATCCGGTTCATTTTTTAATAAATCAAACATATTGATAAAAATTGCATTTTCACTATTTATTTTGTTTTCATTATGATTGTGTATTAACTCTATTTTTTTTGAGTTTGGTGAACTATAAATAAAATAAAGGTTTTTTTTCATTAAATCATTTTTAAATGCGCTAATGTCGTATTCTAATGATTCTTTTTTTATGAGGTTTTGTGCTTTATTTGTATGTATATGTTTTAAATTTTTTGTGTTTGTATCTATCTTTTCAAATTTCATCTTTAATAAAGAGACACAGTTAGTGTTGATGGGTTTTTCTTTTATATTGTAGCTGAATGACTTTTTATTATTATTATTAATACTATTGTTATTATTTGTTTCTATAAAGTATTTTAATCTATCTATGTTCATTTTTAATGATCTCCATTTGGTTTATTATTAGTTTATTGGAGTGGAGTCATTATCTATATCAAAAAAAGAGACTAAGGCTAACCCTTTAATAAATTTTCCAAATCACCAAATATAGATTGCCACTCATTATCATCAATTTCCATGAATCCCATATAGCGCAGCATAAAAGCGCCTTCAGTTGCTAGAAAAACAATTCTTGCTTGTTTGCCTTTCTCTGTTGAAGTATCTAGTCTCGCAAGCCGTTCACGATACCAAGTACGCGTACTTTCTAGGTATTCAGGGGTTTGTAATAAGGATGCCATTAAGGAAGCGCCTTTTGCCATTGCAACTTTATCGTGCTGGTGGGTAGCTTGCATATGAGCAAAAATTTGCCCTTCAGGAGAGTTGTCTTGCAGTGTGACTTGATTAAAAATTTCATCATAAGACTGGCCCCAACGCTCAAACATCGCATCAATTAAGGCATCTTTATTGCCAAAACAGTACTGAACACCGCCTTTGGAGACCCCCATCGCTTTGGCGACTGCATCGATAGTGAGAGCGGTAGCACCTTGTTGTAATACAATGTCTTCAGCTGCATCAAGCAATTTTTCTCTATCGATTGTTCGTTGACGTCCCATTTAGAAAAACCTCTTTTCAATACGTACGTATGGATTTATATTGTAGCACGATCAGCACAAAAATCATGATCAAATAAACTCATTGAGAGAATTTTATGTTAACCGATTATAAGCGCTGGATAGTGCTTCTATTAGTTTCAAGTGTACTGTTTCTTATCGTTATTGATGTCACTGTACTATATACCGCGTTACCTAAATTAACCCATGATTTAGGCGCTACGTCATCTGAAAAACTGTGGATAATGAACGCTTACCCACTGGTGGTTGCTGGGTTATTACCTGCAGCAGGGATGCTAAGTGATAAAGTCGGCCACAAGCAAATGTTTTTATTGGGGCTACCGTTATTTGGTTTAGCCTCGTTGTGTGCTGCTTTTTCACCAACCGCAACAAGTTTGATTTTGTCTCGTGGCTTTTTAGCTGTTGGTGCAGCAGTAAGTATGCCTGCCACCCTTGCTATTGTCAGGCATGTTTTTTTAGACCCAAAAGAAAGGGCATTAGCTATTGGAATATGGTCTGCGGTTGCATCTGGTGGTGCGGCAATTGGCCCGTTGATCGGCGGTATCTTACTTAACCACTTTTGGTGGGGCTCTGTTTTTTTAATTAATGTCCCAGTCGTCTTATTGGTTATTCCGTTTGCGTGTTACTTGATCCCTAAATGTGGTGGTAACAGCGACAAAAAAATCGACATTTTCGGTTCTATTTTAGTTTTAATTGGCTTAATTGGCGTTATTTATGCGTTGAAGGAGCTCGGAAAACCTTATACAGACTGGCCTGCTGTATGGGTTTCAGGCGTTATTGGGGCTTTCTTTTTGGTGGTATTTAGAAATCGACAAATTAAATCAATATCCCCAATGATTGATTTTACGCTATTAAAGCATCCTAAATTTAATGCAGGGCTGATGATGGCTGTGTTATCTATCGTGGTTATCGTTGGTGTTGAATTATTACTAAGCCAACGTTTACAGCTGGTTTTGGGTTATACGCCATTTGAAGCGGCTTTATATATCATTCCAATTCCATTGGCTTCGGTGATAGCTGCACCATTGGCAGGTATGTACCTTCATAAATTTGGTGAGATCAAACTCACTGTTTTCGGGTTTACTTGTACGTTAATTGGTGTCGTTGGTTTAACGATGGTGTACCAAACTTCGACAGGTATTTTGTTACTTTCATTCCTCTTTCTTATTGGGTTTGGCCTTGGTGCGATATTCACGACGGCATCAACGACAGTGATGTTAAATGCTCCTGATGAAAAAGCAGGCATGGCAGCATCAATTGAAGAAATTGCTTATGAAATTGGCAGTGTCTTAGGTGTAACCTTTATGGGGGGACTAATGAGTGCAATTTATACTTTGAAACTCTCATTACCTGAAGGCTTAACAGTCAGTGATAAAGTTTATGATAGTATTGATGAGGCCTTATTAGTTTCTGAATCACTACCAGCAAATAATGCATCTGCGTTGATAAATCAGGCCAATATTGCCTTTGATCATGCCTTCTTAGGGGTGATGGTGGCAACTATTTTTGTCTTGCTGATCAGTATTATTGTTCTGCCTTATTTTTTACGCTCTAAAAAGGCATTAACGAACTAAACTAGTTTATTTTCAAAACCAATTAGACTTGCTGCTAAACATAATATGTTTGTCAGCAGTCTGAAGGGAGCTTTGGCTCCCTTATACTTTTTTATCTTATTTTGCGGATTAATACGGTTGCGAGTAATGGACTAATTGCAAATAGAGCAAATAACCAGATTGAAGCTTGCTGTGCTCCCGCGATCCCTCCGGGGCTAATTAACCCGCTATTATTGACGACGACTCCCACTAAGGCGGCAGATAGCGCGGTTGCATACAATTGAATGGTAATAATTGAAGATGATGCGAGATTTTCCTCACCCTCTGGCGCATTCTTAAAAACACGTAGTACGAGATGAGGCCAACACACGCCAATTCCTAGACCAACCCCAGCCATGGCGATGAGATAAATAACGAATAATGGCCATGATTCGATAAGCTGTTGATTATGCGTTAGAACAGCAAGTACAATTAAAGAAATAAATATGATGACCGGGCCTGTTCGAATAATTCGGATAACAATAGCCCCTGTTTTATTGGCGCTAAAGAGTGCCCCAACGGTCCAGCCCGCTGCCATTATTGCGGTTAAATAACCCGCAGTGAGCGGAGAAAACAGATGGATGGTTTGTAAGAAATAAGGGACATAAATTTCGGTTGTCATGCCACCAACTAATAAACACATGGTTAAAAATATGACGCCAAGGGGATTCTTGAGCGAATAGGCTCCTGTTGGTAATAAACGTTTGTCATTTTTACCATCGAGTAAGGCAATTGTCAGCAGTATGGCTAGGCCAATTAACAAACCAATAAGGTTCATGAATAAACTATCAGACAAACTTCCAATTGAGATAGCAAGAACGGATATCACTAACAGAGAAATCGCTAAGAATGGAATTTTACTGGTTTTTGGTGCTTGAGTTTGTTTTTTAGGGAGTTGATTGATGACAATAAGTGCTAGAAAAACCGCGACAGGCAATAAAGCCCAAAATGCCCAACGCCAGTGGCCACTTTCAGCAAAAATACCACCAATTGCTGGGCCACAGAGTGTTGCTATTCCCCACATACCTGAAACAACACCCATGGCTCGAGACCATAAGTTTTCGGTAAAAACAATGCGAATTAATGCATAGCTAAGAGCAAATAAAATACCGCCACCAAGTCCTTGTAATGCCCTCCCGCCTAGTAATACCAACATTGATGGGGAAGCTGCGCACCAAATAGACCCTAAAGAAAATAGAATAAGCGCAAATAAATAAGAAAATTTAGGCCCAAAACTGTCTAATACTTTACTAGAAAGGGCAGAACCGACAATGGATGTTGCCACAAATAAAGTGGTATTCCATGCGTAATACTCAAGACCGCCAATATCGTTAACGACACTGGGCAATATGGTTGTTACGATATAAATATTAATAGCATGTAGTGCAACACCGCCAGTTAAGGCAATAGTGAGTAATGCATTGGCGCCACTAAGTAAATCAGCCCACTTGGCTTGAGGTACGGTTGATGTTTCATTGCTCATAGAGAGACCCGCTAGACGGAATGGTGAAAAAAGAGGTATTATACAAGTAATAGCTTGGATAATAGAGTCGCATAATGATTAATGCAAGTAATTACTTTGATAATTTAAATCTAACACAGGCCGTGGATAAGGTTCTTTTTTGTATCAAAACGAAAGGGCCTATTTCTACCGCAGTGATCGCAAATGATTTAAATATGACAGGGGAAGCAGCAAGGCAACACATTCAAAAACTGACTTCGTTGGGGTTAGTTGAGGGTGCGCAGTGCTTATCGCAAACAGGGGCTGGGCGCCCTCGGCAAAATTGGGTGTTAACAGAACTAGGGCATCAACGTTTTCCGGATACTCACGCGCAACTTGCTCTTCAATTGATTGATTCTGTTCGGACTATTTTTGGTGATGAAGGTCTAGAAAAACTGATTATCCAAAGGGAAACAGAAAGCCGAGAAAAATATTTTGCTCGTTGTAAAAATTTACCGTTAGCTGAGCGGCTTGAGGCGTTGGCTGAAGTGCGTAGCGAAGAAGGGTATATGGCGAAGGTTGAACAAGATGATGACAGTTGGTTGTTTATCGAAAACCATTGTCCAATTTGTGCCGCAGCCACCGCTTGCCAAAATTTTTGTCGTTCGGAATTGGCGTTGTTCAGTGATATTGTGGGTGATGATGCTAGCATTGAGCGTGAACAGTACTTATTAAATGGCGCAGGGCGTTGTGTCTATCGTGTAAAAGTTAATAACTAAATACCAAGACACCTTGGTATTTAGTTTAGTAATAGTATTATCTCTCGATCATCAATGTTTCAGTTGACTCTATATGTGGTGCTAGCTCTTCGTTATCAAGCCATAACGGTTTCTTACCAAATTGCTGATATAACGAGAGTTGGTCTTGGTAGTGAGGTGAAGGTTTTCCTTGTGGGGAAATAAAGCCACTTTGCCCTGGCGCAACAATGTCCCATGCACCCACCCCTTTTTCGGTAAACACAATTAGGTCGTTTTCAGTTCCCCGATTATGGTATTCATTTTGATGGAAATTTTCTTGAGGTAAGGCTTGTGGCACACCAAAGAAATTATTTTCACGGAAGGTTAATGCTGTGGCGGGTGTTTGCCAATTAGCTGGGTTATCACCGTATTTTACTCTCATTTTTTGGTAGGTCGCATTCAGTGCTTTTTTAATTACATCATTTCGTGATTGCCCTGAAAATAAATCAATAGGCTGTGGTATTGGCGATTTATCTTCTAAGAGAGATTCATACAGTAATTTTGCGCCTGTACTGATATTTAACGACCCAGTAGGGCCTTCTTGTGTCGTTTCATAACCACTTGCTAGATACCATTTATCAAACGGTGCAGGGATCGTTTGGCCTAGGGTGGCTTTAAGCATTTCTTTTAACCAAATATCGAGGATTGCAGACCCTGGATGAACATAGTGTTTTCCATCACCTGATAACTGGTTTATACCATCCCACTGTTGGAGCAAGGAGACTAATTTGACGGTATTGTCATTTGACGGCAAACCTTGTGTTACTTGAGTTAAAAATGGGGTAAACAAGCGATGATTGAGGTCGACACGGCTAGTTTGCTGTAAAATCGTCCACATATCATCAGCTGTTAACTTATCATAGGCTTCAATGCGGTTATCGATTTCTGTCACTCTATCTGCACTTCCCCATAAGAAGGCAAATAAGTCGCTAGCGGGGTAATTTTTAGCTGGAGAGTTATTCCAGTTGGCGATGTAACCGGATTTGGGATTATAAACTTTAGGATTATTTGCAAAGGGCTGCATCCCTTTCCAGTCCCATTCTCCCGTACCTGATACGGGTAAACGGGGGTCATGGTTAGCTTGGCGTTCAGGGTAGTGCCCGGTATGAGCATAACCAATATTTCCGTCTTTATCCGCATAATACCAATTAATCGTCAGTGCTTGGTTTTGTGCTTGGTCTAGCCATTGCTGCCAGTTTTGCGCCTGCCCTTGTTTTACCCAAGCCATTAAGGATGTCAGCTCTTTGCCATCCCATGCGCGAGCTTTGCTGTATGCGGTGTGAGTGGTATTATCACGCTTGACCACATTACCATGCACAGTGCGGTATACTTCAAAAGTAATGGGTTTTTCACCTTTCACATTTAATGTCTCTTGGCGCGATAGCATTTGTTTCCACTGCCCTTGGTGGAAGTAGCTATTTGGATCTTCAGGTGAAATCTGTTCTGCAAAAATATCAACGCCGTCACCAAAACCAGCTGTAGAACCCCAAGAAATTTGCCCATTATGACCGAATAAAATAGCGGGATAAGCAAACGGTGTATTTCCAACAATATTAAACCCGGCTCCATGTAACCCTATACCGTATGTATAGGCAGGGTTAAACCAACCAAACTGTGGACCATTAAGTAAAATGGCTTTTGCGCCAGACGCTTTTGTTTTTCCAACAAGCCAAACATTACTGGTGGTTGGGTACCCTGCGAGGCCATTAGCACCGCTTTGTTCATATTGTTTAGCGATTAACGCATTATTTTCCTTGGAAGAAAGCGCTATTAATTTTCCTGTTGCATCTTTTGCCGTGCGTTCAAACATGGGAGCAGTAAGTCGGTAACCACTAATTTGATTCAATTGCGCTATATTTTTTGTTTTTTGTGAATTGGAATAGGTGAATTCTTCTGATGAGATTGTTGTCGGTGCGTTGGGGTTATTAAGCCAATTAATTTGGTTAAAAAACGCCACTCCCATTTGTTCACCATACTTATCTTTAAGCGCAGTGAGTAATGCTAGATTATCAATTTCACTATTCATATCTGAAAAGCGGTTTGCCATTGTACCGACCATTATCATCGCAACATCAAAACTCGTCCATTGGGATGGTAAAAAACCATAATCAATGAACTGTTTAGGCATTAAGTCATCTGGTTTAGCATTAATTTGTTTAATCCATGCATTCATGCCATCCGCATAACCCTGCAAAATATCTTGTTCTTGAGGGGACAGTTGTGTGATTTGTTGGTGGATGGAATCAGGCCAATAGTTATTTCTGATTTCTTTATCAAAAGAAATGTAATCTTTACCTAATACTTCGGAAACTGTTCCTTGAGTACTGCGTTTAGCCATTTCCATTTGGAATAATCGGTCTTGTGCCACAGCATAGCCATACCCATAGAAAAGGCTATAAGTATCATTCGCATAGATGTGAGGAATACCATAGTTATCTCGTTCAATTTTAATTTGAATTGACTGAGAAAATGATGGGAGTGATAGTGAACTTAAACTTAAAACAATAGCGGTAGAGATGAGGTGTTTTTTCATTTATTGAGTCTCATGTTGTTATTATTTTTTGAGACTAGCATTGTTGTATTGTTAATGAATGGTTAATTTATGGTTAATTGTTAATATGTGAATCACGATCACAGAAAAGGATACATAAATTTAAATAAATTACAAAAAATGAGTCATAATGGTCTTGGGTACTATTTTAAGGTGAGTGATTGCTGTTTTTTTGATGGTAATGATGACTTAGCCATGCATAGATAACCCCAGCAATAGCCCCAGCTATATGAGACTCTGTTGAGATGTATAAGTGAGTAGGTAACAAGCCGCTGGCCATTGTGCCAAAATAAAAGAGTACCAATAGGGCGATAGCTATATCAACCCAGTTTCGACGGAAAAAACCTTGGGCGATGAGTAAGCCCCATAACCCAAAAACCCAACCACTGGCACCTATATGAATAGCATTACGACCTAACAACCAAACAGCAAAACCCCCAATAACGATAATAAATAGTGATGCAAGCAAATAGGCCTTAATAGTACGGTGTAATAATAGAGCACTTAGTATAATAAATGGGGGTAAATTACTGAATAAGTGCCCCCAATTGCCATGGATAAATGGGGAGAAGAATATACCGATGAGCCCAGCTGTAGTGCGAGGTATAATTCCGAATGAAGTTAATCCTCCTACCATTAAGCTATTAATAAGCTGCATGACAATAAAAATTGCAACAATGCAGGCTAATAGCTTAATGCGAGGATACCCTTGTAAATAGTTCACTAGTGGTTACCCAGTGCTTGTACACTTTCAACAAGCGACGCTAGCTGGCCAACAACGCGATCACCAATATCTGCATTATCTCCACCAAGAGCCTTATTACGCATAAAGTCTTTCTTTATTTGCTGCCAACGTGCTGCATCTTTTTCGGTAAGTGTTCCTCGTAACTCAGCCAGTTTGAGTAAGTTTTCTTCTGCGCCCGTTGTGAGCAGCTGTGCTTCACCTAGGTAGTGGTCATCTAGTACTCTTTCAAGTTCATCATCATTCATAACAGAAGAGACTTTTTCGCTGAGTTTATTCATATTACGGTAGCTACCTTGCAAGCGAAATACGGGTTCTGTTCGGTATTTATCGGATTGCGCTGCGCTGGCGATATAGTGTTGGTTTACTTTCAATACAACATTCCGTAATTTGATTAATTTACTGATTACTGAAGTAATTTCATTAATTTCCGCATCAGAGTATGGGTAACTTAAGGTGTTGGTAGAGACTGATTTCCCCATTGATTTATCGACAAATAAGTACAGGTCGTTCAGGTCTCGTAATGCGAGAGGGGCTAATACTGGGTTTGATGTCAGGCTGTTTTCGATATAGCTAAGAGCAAATGCTTCATCCATACCCCCTAATACTTCACCAAGGTTATAAATATCGGCACGGTTTGCAAGCATGTCAGGAATTCGGAAAACTTCCCCTGACTCGGTATAGGGGTTACCCGCCATCACGACGCAGAATTTTTTACCCCGCATGTCATATGTTTTGGTTTTACCTTTCCAAACGCCTTCAATGCGCCTTGTCCCATCACATAAGGATATAAATTTTTGCAAAAACTCAGGATGGGTGTGTTGAATATCATCGATGTATAACATGACATTATTACCCATTTCTAAGGCGAGATTGAGTTTTTCTAATTCTTGTCTTGCTGTTGCATTAGGTGCTTGTTCAGGGTCAAGAGAGAGTACATCATGGCCAAGTGCAGGACCATTGATCTTCATAAAAATGAGCCCTAAACGGTCAGCGGCATATTCCATTAAGGTGGTTTTACCGTATCCGGGCGGCGAAATCATTAATAGCAGCCCCATGAGATCTGTGCGTTTACCTTCCCCTAAAGCGCCAATTTGCTTCGCCATGTTATCGCCAATGATAGGCAAATAGACGTCGTTTATTAGCTTGTTACGCACAAAAGAGCTTAATGGCTTTGCTTTATATTCATGCAGTTTTAAACGGCTACGTTCTTCATTAACAATCTGTTGGCGCAGGGATTGATATTGACGAAATTCAGGAATAAAACGTTTCCGTTGTCCACGCATCCGACTGAAGTAGTTATCTAAGCTCAATGATAGAGTTTGGTTTTCAATGGTCGGGTGTTCGCCGAGTAACCCGTTAACTTTAAAGTAAAGATCAGCTTCACTAAAGCGTGCTGAAGCTACTTTATCTAAGATAATAATGGCAATAGCACCCGGTATGTATGGAACTAGATGAGCAAATTCAGGGGTTGAGCACAGCCCTTGTAACCAGTTTTGAACTAATGACCAGCGCTGGCCGTAACGAGTCCCTAAATTCTGTTGTGAGCGATTAAAATCAACCCACATATGAGCTTCTTCTAAGCGACTTTGGAGTGCTAAAACTAACTCCCTCGCGTATTTGCTATAGACGAGTTCTATCGGGGTTCTTGCTAGTATAAAACTAAGGTATTCAGCAGCCTGAGTTTGCTCATAGGCTTGGCATTGAATGGGATTATCTTGTAAAAACAAGCTAATTCCAGCTTCGATTTCAGCTTGTAGATCAAGTAATGCATTGTCATTATGGAATAATTGATGAATATTCATGGCTGTTCTTGCACGTTCAGGCCATAGTGCAGGAAAATCGTCATTTTGAACTTGTTGCCAATAAATAGCTGCAATAGCGCGGGCTGTTGGGCTATATCGTAATAGATCAGCACTTTCACCGATTGGCAGTAGTTTTTTGAGTAAAGCAACAGCATCGTGGTCATGAATACCTTTTTCATAACCTTCTTTATAGCGTGGACTTGCAAAATCACGGACAATCTTTTCAAGTTTTTCCGTTGATGTTAACGCATTTTTTAGTATGCCAAAATCTAGCCCTTCTTGGCGTTTTGTTGCGGCATAGATAATTGAATAAGCAAGGTATTCGGCACGATAAACCGTATCAGATTCAGATTCTAATGAAGCGCTCCAATAAGGTTTGAGCTGTGATAGTTGTTCATTTTCTATTGGTTCTTGGAAATCAGTTCCTGTGAGATAAACCCATAGTTGTTCATTTTTCGGTAAAATGGTGAGGTCTAGCTCTTGGGTATTGACACTGAATCGGTGGCGCCCGAGTTTAATGACATTCCCACCATCTTCAAAAATATCTGTTTTATCGCGTAAAACTCGAATGGCTTGGTCTCGAGAGGATTTTAGGCGTGCGTCAATATCATCAGCTTTAACGTTATCGTTAATTTCCCTTAATTTTTCAATTATTTCACGCGTTTTAATTGCGAGAGGGTCAGAAGCAAAGAAGGCATTGAGTTCATCTTGAGACTGTAAACGAGTTGTTCGTCGTTGCAGGCTGTCTAGTAGACGATCGGCTGCAATGACTAAATTTTGTGCACGTCGTTGGCGGTCATCAATAAGAACTTGTTTATGAGATTCAAAGGTTTCGAGTAATTCTTCCCGCTTAGCCAAGATATCATCAAGAAATTCATCATGATTGCTAAATTGGCTTTCGAGCTCTTCTAACTGAACGAGTAATCTTGATAGCTGATCATCACAACGTTCTGGGTCAGTAGCAAGAGACAGTGCATTGGTAATGCCTTGGCTGAATAGCCGGAATTGAGCACCAAATTGTGCGACAGTTTCCACACTGCTTTGTGATTTTCGTTTTTGTTGTAAGCGGGCTCGGGATTGGTTCAGCTGAGCATAGATTTGCGAAATAGCATCAATAATATGAGTTTGTTGTGTGACATCATTGAAACTCAGTGAAGCCATTAGGTTTGAAAGCATATCTAAGTCAGCAGACATTTTTTCCATATCTTTCATGGGAATGTCTAGCTGGGCACTGTTTTGGGCTTTTTCTATTTGTTCTTCGAAAACAGTTAACTGTGTTTTAAAGGGGTGTAAAGCTTTATCACTAGCAAGGAAAACAGCGGTTTCTTGTGAGACATATTGTTGATTTTTCTCTATTTCAGCTTCCATTTCGCTAAGCTTTTTTAAATCCATATAGCGAAATTCACGTAGTGAAATCAAGTGCCCGCGTTGAGCACTTAGGGCATTTAAGCCATCAACAAATTGTTGAATATCGGCCCAGCTTTCAGGCAACGTAAGTGAAATCAGTGATTTTTGGCGGCTAATGGCTTCATTCATTGATTTGGCAGATTGCTGCCGTATGCTTTCGACTTTTTCGTATTCATCAAGAACGAGTTCACTGGTTTGGGTGATTTCTTTGAGCAATTTGCCAATACCAAGGCATTGCTCATCACTGAACCAGTAATAAAGATCCAGTAAATTTTTTGCTTGCTGGCTGAGTTGTTCATAGCGAGCAATAGAAATTTGGCTACCTTCTATTTCTTTGGAAACATGCAATATTTCAGAAATACCACGAACTAAATCTGCATTGCCTATACGCCCTAAAAAACCACTACGAGTCGGTTGTTGGTCGGCAAATTCTTCTGAGTAAAATGGGGTTTGCCAAACTTGCATGGGGTGAACGCGAGTCGCTTCTGCGCCTTCACCTTCAAATAGCACCATTTTTCCATCTTCAAGCATGGCGTAGCCATGGCCAATGAGTGGAATTGATAGTGTTCGTTCAATTAAATTATAATTGAATAGGGCTATGCGCCCTTGATTTGGCGAATAGAAAACATATAGAACATCCTCTCCATTCGGAGAACGACGCAAACGGCGAAAACGCATTCCATCCATAGGTTGTTCAAATGTTTTATAGTCACCATTTTGTAAGTAGTAACCACCAGGAAAAATAATACCGTGGTCTTCTGGTAATTGGATACAAGCTTGCCCGATGGCATCAATGCGTTGTACTGATTGAGATAGCGTGTTGTAAACTAAGTAACGCCAAGTTTCTTCCCGATAAGGTAATACTTTTAGGATAATTAAGCTGCCGGTTTGTGCATATTCAATTTGTGCGTCGTCTAGTGATTGGTTTTTATCAAGAACTGCTTCTCGGTAAATCCCTAAACCATCTTCAGTATTATTTTCACACTTTATGGTTAGATCACCGCCGATAGTTTCAATGAATACAGTGTCAAGAATATTGATGTGAGGGTATCGACCATTAACTGTGTCTTCTCGTGTGGTTTTTTGCCATTCAAAGTCATAGGCTGGTGGGAGGGCAATATCGCGTTCACCCCGGTTATCAATATACTCAATTTTGCGCTTGTCACTGGAGATTGACCAACGAAAAACACGCACATCCGTGATGCGATCGCCAATTTGAAAACTAGCAAGAAGTTTGCCTTCCCGTTCAACAAGTTGCAGTAACTGTGTGTTCTTATAATAGGTATAGAGTTCAGTGAAGTCTTGAACAAAGCGATTATCGCTTAAGAAAGTATCTTCATAAGGGACAGCTTCAACATCAAATTCATCGTCGTTTTCAATTAACCGATATAGTGAAAACACATCTTCGAGGTGTGTTTCTTTTTTCAGGCCGAGGAAGACGTTATAGCCAAATAAAAGCCATTCGCCTACACGGACAATATCCCTTGCTTGGCAATTATTTTCAGTACGAATGCGAATGCGGCCAATTATATCCATTTGGCTTTGGCCGAATTCATCTAACCGCATTTCATTGAGTTGTGCAGCTTTTTGATGAAGTTGTTGCCCTTGGTCGGTCAGGCGTTTGCGTAATATTTCATAAGCACCACCTTCTGCAACGGCACTATCGAGTATTTCTTGTTCGCGATCCGTATCCTGAATATCTGACATTGCGCAGCGAATTCCCTTAACTAAGACAATAAAAATGAAAAACAATAAGGGGTAGGTTCACTACCCCAATGTGCTAAAGGTTTACAGTTGGCCATCCGTTGGTGGAATCGGTTTTGATATGACAGTTTTTGCTGGCTGATTATCCCCTTTAGCTGCCATAAAACCGTTTATAAGATCTTGAACTTCAGGATTTTTCAATAATGCGGCAATATCAACTTTTTTGTCTTCTTTGTTACGATTAATGAGTTTTTCTACATTTTCTTTTGCAAAACTGCTTTTATCCATAAAACCATCAACGGCTTTGCCGAGGCTTAGTGCCTTAGAGAAAGTATTGAAGAAGCTACCATCACCGCCCACAATTTCAATGTTAGTTTTGCTAAGTGCTGCAGCCAATACATCAGCTTGCTCTCGGGCAATCTCTTTATTAGCATCAATAGATGCCATAGCTTGCTCGAACTCTTTCTCAAGGCGCATACGGAACTCTTCGTGAGAACGAGCGGTATCACTGAGGTGATCCATTGATTTAAATTTGTCAGTTAAACCATCAGCTTCAGCTTTCAGGCGTTGGCGGATAACCTCTGCTTGTGCTGAACCTAATTGGCCTTCCCCTCGAGCTTGTGCTGCCAGTTTTTCTTCCAGTACTTTCGCATCAGCCAAGCCTAGTTTTTCTTTGGCATTGGCTTGTTGTTCTTCACCGCGAGCTTGGGCTGCTAATTTTTCTTCAAGGATTTTTGCTTCAGCAAACCCTTGTTGTTGTTCTGCTTTGGCTTTAGCTTCCATTACTTGAGCTTCTGTTAAGCCTTTTTCTTTCAGCCCACGAGCTTCTGCTAACAGTTTCTCAGCCGTAATATTGGCAAGAACAAGCCCTTCTTTTTCTTCTGCCTCTGCGGTAGCTTGGCGAACTCGAGCTTCTGCTAAACCTAATGCCGCGTGTTCGGCTTCAACTCCTTCAGCTAAGCGTTTTTTGGCTTCAGCTTGTTTTGCCGATGCTTCTAACTCTGCTTGTGCCATGGTGCTTATTTCTTCTGCACGGTGCTTAGCACTGGCCTCATCCGCTTCGGCTTTTTTCACTTGGCGAACTAATGATTCTTCGGCTTCTGCTTGTGCGTTAATCACGGTGACTTGGCGCATGCGTTCAGCTTCAGATATTTCACGAACTTCTTTGATTCGTTCTTCTTCTTGTGCCACGGTTTTTTCGACGGCTACACGTTCACGTATAACATTGGAGATATTTTTGCGTTCTTCTTCGAGGGCTTTTTCTTTTTCTATACGCTGTAATTCAACTTCTCTTTCACGGGCAACAATTTCGAGCTCACGTGCGCGGCTCACTCGTTCTTCTTCGATGGCTACAGCTCGAGTACGGTTTTGTTGGGCGACTTCAACTTCGCGCATGCGGTTTTCTTCACGAATTTCAATTTCTTGCTGAGTTTGGATTCGAGCTTGTTCTGATTTTAGGCGCTCTTCTTCTTGAACACGTAAGGTTTCAGCTTGTTCGCGTGCGCGAATATTATCTATTTCACGTTTTTGGCGTGCTTCAGCATCGGCTTGTTGGCGTTCTAAAGCCAAGCTAGCCTCACGGGTTTCAACATTTTTCTTTTGAATAGCCAGCTCTTGGTCACGTTCTTTTTGGTTGGTTTCAATATTGTGAATCGCTGTAATTTCAGTAATTTTACGAATACCTTCGGAGTCAAAGATATTATTTGGGTCTAAGGCTGATTTTGGTGTTTGTTCTAGGTAGTCAATCGCCACATCTTCAAGTGCATAACCGTTAAGATCTTTTCCTATCACATCAACAATGCGATCACGGAAATCTTGTCGGTTTTCAAATAAGGTTGCTAAATCCAGTTGTTTACCTACTGTTTTTAAGGCTTCAGAGAACTTTGCGCTGAATAAAGCACTGACTGCTTGATGGTCTGATGCTCGGTCAACACCGATAGCTTTTGCAACTTTTAGGACATCTTCCGTCGTTTCGTTTACACGCAAATAGAAAGCAACCGTGATATCAGCACGTAAGTTATCGTGGCAAATCAAGCCATCTTTACCTCGACGGTCAACTTCAAGTGTTAACAATGAAATGCGCATGAATTCTTTTTTGTAGATGACAGGGTAAACTAATGCCCCTGTAAAATGCACTTTAGGCTGTGATGACATGTCATTGACAATCAAAGCAGTACCTTGTGGAACTTTGATATAGAAGGCTTTGAATAACCCAAAGAACCCTAAAATAACTAGGATGATCCCCCCGATAATTGTTAAAAAGGGCATTAGTGCAGCCAAGTCCATATTGATTCTCCATTGGTTCTGACGATGACGTCATTTCGATTATGCAAGCAAGATATTTATTTTAAAAAAAAGAAGTTATCCGTGGCGAAATTCATTTTCACTGACAACTTGATAACTGTGCGATGCTGCGTCATAGCTAATGATGACAACATGATCACCGCGTTTTAACTGTTCGGAGGACGGGGCTCGTATTTGTAAAATTAACCCAGCTCCACCATCTTCTAATAGCGCCTCACCATTTTGTTCACTTACTGTTCCCGAACGTACAGTGGCGTATTTGCCGATAAGCTGCTGTACTGTTTTGGGTTTATTGAGACTCACCAATTTTTTGCGCACAGGTTTTAAGCACAAAGCGGTTAAATGAAGAGAGATAAATAGGGTGATCGCAAAAACGGCGAAGCTAACGAGATAGCGTAATAAATCAGTATCAATGAAGCGAATGAAGACATGTACGCTGAAATAACTGATTATCCAACCAAAAAGAGTAAATAACGTGACAATAATGGTGACAGGGATTCCGGCTAAGCCAAGCTTGGTTAACCAGCCAGCAAAACCCGTTGCATCAATACCGGCATCAAATTCGGTATCAAGATTAAATACGTCGATATCCAATAAGCCAAAAGCGGCACATAACCAATAAAATAAAACAATGATTAGCAAACCACTAAAGATAATTGTCGGGAACATCAAACTGTTATGGAAAAACAAACTCATAGGGTTTTCTCTTTATTATTAATGGATTATTGAGCTTTCGTAAAAAGGAACGTTTGTTTAATTTATCACCATAAAATAATTTAATTTAATAATATCTTTTTTAATTAATAGCAGTATCAGACTAGTCTATAAGCACTTTTAATTTTTTGAAGTCTCTTATAGTACTGGTTGTTTATCCAGCCTTATTTGATGAAGTTATTCCTAAAGTGTTATCGATAACAGTAAGACATTAATGAGATAGGATTTTACCATTAATAACTAAGTTGATGATAATCATTCTCAACTATAATAAGCGTGTTTAAAGTACAAAATGGGGAAAAAAATAAGATTAAAGTGATAAATTCGCGCTTCATGGATGAAAACCGTTATGAAGCGCAAAAAAGTAAGATTAGTCTATTAAGTTGAGGAATGCGGCACCTCTTGCGCCTCCAGAGTCACCATAACGTGCTTTTTCGATTGCAGGTAATGTCGCTATGCCATAGAGATATTGTGGAAGCACTTCTGGTAGTTGTTTATAGATCTCTTCAAACTGCGATAATCCTCCGCCAATCACCACTAAATCAGGGTCAAAAACAGTGACAATTTGCCCCATAAACATCGCAAGTAATGACATATAGCGGTTAACATGTTCTTTTGCTTGAATATCGCCTTGTTTATATTGCTCGATAATTTCGATAGCTGAACGTTTTTCATTGGTGAATGAGGAGTAAATACGCTCAAAGCCTGGGCCTGATAGGTAAGTCTCAAAGCAAGCAGTTTGGCCACATCCACAAGTTATTTCAAGGACGTTTTCTCCTAACAATTTGGCTCCACGAACGCTGAGGTTCATGTGGCCTATTTCCCCTGCAATTCCATTTTTACCGGATAAAACCTTACCATTTATAATGAACCCACCGCCTACACCAGTCCCTAAAATTAAGCCAAGTACAGTTGGATAGCGTTTAAAATCTGGGTCCCAAGCTTCTGATAATGCAAAGCAATTGGCATCATTTTCCACTTTCACTGGACGCTGCAATATATTAGCAAGATCATAAATTAAAGGTTTATATTGTGCGGTAGGGACGTTGGTTGTAAAAACGGTTCCTTCAGCATGGTTTACGATACCCGGAACACCAACACCCACTTTTCCTTGGCAGTTAAATTTTTCATCTGCTTCGCGCGTGAGTTTGAGAAACGTATTTAAGAGCGTTTGGTAATCATCTTTAGGTGTGGGGACACGTTTTTGCCAGACCTGATTTAGTTCGTTGTCAAAGACGGCAAGTTCAATTTTTGTCCCACCCATGTCAAAGCCGTAATACATTTTCATCTTCCCCTAATGGTTTATTTATTAAAAAGATAATGTATCTATTTGATAAATAATAAATGATGGAATCTACTAATCTAATTATACAAAAGTTCATTGGAGGATAAATTACTGTTTTGGTATTTATTTTTTATGTGAAATTTTTTCATTGCTTTTCGTCTTAAATATTCTTGAATAAAAAATAATTGCACCACTATTTAAAATGCGTTATTGTTATATTATAACATTACATTTAAGTGGTTATTATGAAACAGGGGATCCATCCACAATACCGTACCGTGGTTTTTCATGACACAAGTGCAGATGCCTATTTCAAAGTAGGATCAACAATAAAGACTGAAAAAACAATTGAATATGAAGGTGAGATATTTCCATATGTCACGCTTGATGTTTCTTCTCAGTCACATCCGTTTTATACCGGTAAACAGAAAATGATTTCTCAGGAAGGTAAAACGGCACAGTTCCAGAAGCGTTTTGGTCGGTTTTTACAGCCAGAGGGTAAATAAAGATGAAAGTACTGAGTTCATTAAAAACGGCAAAAACCCGTCATCCAGATTGCCAAGTTGTTCGCCGCCGTGGCCGAGTGTATGTGATATGCAAAACAAACCCGCGCTTTAAAGCGGTGCAAGGCTGTAAGAAAAAACGCTAGTTATTTAATTCACACATAATTATAAAATTTTTCCTGTATCGCTTTATATTTTATTTGCTTAGCCATTGCAGATTATTGCTCTCTGCCGTGGCTTTTTTTATTTGTTTTTTATCCATTGATTTCTTCGATTATTAGCATGATTACTAATCTTCTTATTATTAGTGATGAAATTCACTTGCGCACTGGTGCATATTTTGTCAAGTTTATACTTATCATCCTTCAAGTTGCATGGGTGTTGACTACGCTCAGACTGACGAATCACATACACATGTATGCTCATCGGATTCTCTTCACTTGTCACTTACCTGCAACTCGAATGATATAACGCAAGATACATCCGAAAAATTTCTAGTTTCAATTTGGGTGAATGATAAAAATGACAGTATCCATGTTGTAAAGTCGGAACTGGAAATTTTTTGGTTGAAATTTAAACGAACAGGGTGAGTAAAAATGAAAAATGTCGGATTTGTTGGCTGGCGAGGAATGGTCGGCTCAGTATTGATGCAAAGAATGGTAGAAGAACGTGATTTTGATGCGATCCATCCCGTTTTCTTTACTACATCACAACAGGGGGAAGAAGCCCCTGTTTATGGTGGCCATCGTGGTGTTTTACAGGATGCTTTTGATATTGATGCGCTAAAGGCATTGGATATCATTATTAGCTGCCAAGGTGGCGATTACACCAACGAAGTTTATCCTAAACTTCGTGAATCAGGTTGGAATGGCTATTGGATTGATGCGGCGTCTTCATTACGTATGAAAGATGATGCGATTATTATTCTTGATCCCGTGAACAACCAACATATCCAAGACGGTTTAAATAAAGGCATTAAGACCTTTGTCGGTGGAAATTGTACGGTAAGTTTAATGTTAATGTCTTTAGGTGGGCTGTTCACTAATAATTTAGTGGAATGGGCATCTGTGGCAACGTATCAAGCGGCATCAGGGGCTGGGGCACGTAATATGCGTGAGCTTCTGGCACAAATGGGGTCTTTGCACACACAAGTTGCTAAAGAACTCCAAGACCCGGCTTCTGCTATTTTAGATATCGAGAAAAAAGTTACAGACTTCACTCGTAGTGGCACAATGCCAACGGATGCATTCGGCGTACCATTAGCGGGTAGCCTGATCCCATGGATTGATAAAGCATTAGAAAACGGCCAAAGCCGCGAAGAGTGGAAAGGCCAAGCAGAAACTAACAAAATTCTTGCGACAGGGAATAATATTATTCCTGTTGATGGTTTATGTGTACGTATTGGTGCGTTGCGCTGTCATAGCCAAGCTTTCACATTGAAGCTGAAAAAAGATATTCCGTTGAATGAAGTTGAGCAATTGCTTGCCTCGCATAATGATTGGGTGAAAGTGGTTCCTAATGACCGTGAAATCACTATGCGTGAGTTAACACCTGCGGCAGTCACAGGTACGCTTAGCACCCCTGTTGGTCGCTTACGTAAACTGAATATGGGCCCTGAATATTTATCTGCCTTTACTGTTGGTGACCAATTACTGTGGGGCGCCGCTGAGCCGCTTCGTCGTATGTTACGTATTTTGCTATAGTTTCTGAACTGTAATCAGTAATTTTATATTAACCTGCACACTAAAATGTACAGGTTTTTTTGTGCCTAAATTAATGACGAGCGGGGTCATTCTGCGGAGGCTGATGTTCTAACTCTTTTGCTAAGAAGTAGTTTAAGAAGGTACGGATCACGGCAATGATACCTAATTTGATAAGGCTATCTAAATCTGGGTCGACGGTCGTTGCTAAAATATCAGCAGCGAGCTGGAACTCTAATGCAGTTGCTAACCAATCACCAAAACAATAACGAGCCTTACGTGATTTCTGGGTGTGCACCCAGACGATCAGGGTTTTTACTAGCCCAATTACCACGCAGATGACTGAAATAGCTTCTAAAAGTAACTGGAGTACGTGAACACTAGACACCAGTAATTCACGTAAAAAAACTAAATCAAACATTAAGACCTCGACTCGATAAGTAAGCTGGATTCATATTGATTAACTATGAGCAAATATTGGCAAAATATCGAGTTTTATTGTGGGTCTATGGTTTCTGAAGGTAATTGACTAATAGATAAAATGTTTCGATTGCCATCAATTACCTGAATGTTTTTATTGGATTGATAACATTTACGTAAAGGCGATAAACAAGCTTGCTGTGCGCCTTGTTGTATATTAAGCCAATCACTGATTAGCCAATAATTATTCGCTGTAGAATAGGGGGACTGCAAATTTTCTGGGTTGATACTTGGTTTACTCGCACTTTGGCTGTACCAAATCAGCAAGGGGATTTCATAGGCTTCTTTTCTTGGGTTGTTAACACCATGATGGTAGTGAATATTGTTATCACTGTCTAAGCGTTGCAATGCGTGATCTGAATAGTACATCAAAGTCGCAGGCTTACTTTCGAGTTGCTGCATAAGGTTTTCGATAAATTTATCGGTATAAGCAATTGAACTGTCGTAGCAATCGTCATCTTCTTGGCCACTAAATGTTTTTAGTTCAGCTTCAGGAAAGCGGTTACAGGCAGGTTCATGGCTACCATATGTATGTAAAACAATGAGTTTTTTCTTATCAGTGGGGTCATTGATAGCGTTATTGAAGTCATCTTGCAGCTCTTCATCATAGCCGACAAATTCGTTCCACGCTTTCTTTTGCGACATAGAGGCAATAGCAGAAATAATACTGGTACGTTTATTGGTTTTGCCTTGGTTGCTGATCCAGTAGGTTTTAAAGCCCGCATGATTGGCTAATGAAATGATATTGTCTGAATAGTGTGATTTATCCTGCATTTGCTCAAAGCGAATATTAGACAGTGAAATAGGAACCGACAAGATAGTCACCGGTGCCGGAGAATACGCTTGTTGAAACGCCAATATTTGTGATTTTCGCTGATTTAAATTAGGCGTTGTATCATATTGATAGCCGTAAAAGCTCATATGGTCACGGCGTAATGATTCACCGATGACAAGTACATAGATTTCAGTATCAGAGGTTTTTTTCTGGTAATTAAAAGCAACCTTTTGTGATGATATTTTTTTTATTCCCCGGTTTTCATATAAATTTTTTACTAAAGCCGCAGCATTGTAGAAGGGGGTATTTAAGAAGTATTTTTCTGTGATCAATAACACGCTATCTGGCTTGCTAAGTAATGATGCATAATAGGCTGGAATGGCTAATAGATAGCCACAAAGTAGCGCCATGCTTATCGCTGTGATACGGCGATTCATGTATTTTGCGCATTGATGAATACAGACTAAATAAGCTGAAAAAACAAACAGATAAAATATAACATAACCAATGTTATAGGAAAGCATTCCTACCGTTTCACTGCTATTGGTATTGATAAAAGTTTCTGCAATCGAAGAAGAAAAGCGGATATCGTGTTTTTGATAAAAGAAAAATGAAACAGATAAATTGAGAGCCCATAGGAGTGAAACAAACACCGTGAAAATTTTGCCAAGCAAAAAACGATAAATGCCCGCACATAACAGTATTATCAGCGCTCCTGAAATTACGATGGCAATATCAGCAATAATGCTAACATCTCCACTGAAAAATACAGGGGTGATAGATATCAATAATGCATAAATTAAAATAATAATTTGGCGTATCATAGTGTTATTTTACGTATTTTTGACCTTACCTGAGGTTATAGAGGCAATTAAAAATAATAAGTTAACATCTAATTAACTTAAGATGTTATTCGTTTATAACATAAAAAAAGGTAAGGTAATCAAAATAATGGCGTAAAAAACTGTAAAATCTCGTGATGTTTAGTCATGACCTGCCCCTCACAACTTGCGAGGGGAGGTGAGATATTGATTTAGAAAGTTACCGCAATTTTGGCATCAATATTGTTATCACTATAATTTTTTGATAAAAATTTATTATAATTAATTGATAGCTTAGCATTTTCTTTTATATTGATATCGGTACCGACTTTTAATGCCATTCCATGGCGTGATGTAGGAACACTTTGTGTCATAAATGAGCTCGTGGTATCGGAAAAATTCATTTTTATACCTCTATTCAAATTCCCATATTGATATTGCCAGTTAAGCTCACCATGCAAACCAATATTTGATGTTTTACCTAGTTTCCATTGATTATCAAGACGTAATCCAACAGTTGAAAGCGTTGTATTGATGCGTTGTTTACGCGCCTGCAGTGATGTGCTGCTGATATTTTCATTAATTGCATGGTTCATCGCGCTGATATAAGTGAGATTGGTAAATGGCTCAATATTCATCCAATTTGAGTTGATTGGATAGGCCAGCTCCATAAATGCCTGATGGGTATTGGTGTAATAGCTTGCAGAGTGACTCGTACCATTACTGATCGAACGTTCAGTATGAATGAGGTGTGAAGTGTGACTAAGCCCTGCACGAACCGCAAGCGGCTGCCATAAAGCGCTACCATAAATGGCTGCATGGTAGTTATTACTATTGCCATGGCCAAGATGGCTAGATAAGTCACTTTGGCTAAAGCCTGCGGCGATACCGAAAGTCATTTTGTCGTTAATAAAACGTCGATTTGCCCCAAGCAATAGACCATAATTTGATGATTGATACCCAGTGGCATTGTTATCGCCAGTTGTTTTATCCCAATCATAGAGCATTTTGACCCACACATTGCCTTTGTTTTCGCTACTCCATGACTCAGACAAGCGAGCTTGTTCAAGGAGTGATTCTTTAATCTGACGGCTATTATTTATTTGGTTGGATAATACGTCTGCATATATTTGCCCAGTGACATCATGAAATATTGCTCGGGCTTGTTGTTTTGTTTGGCTTTTCAATGTACGGTCATAAAGCGTATGGTACGTAGGAAGCGTTTCAATCGCCTTAGCCACGGCGATTTGGTTTTGCGTTGCTGCTGCACTAGAAAATGCCGTGTTATTACGCCCTATTTTAAGAGTGACCTCTTTGGGGGCGTAATTTAGTGTCGTTCCAATAAACTGGTAATTAGGCACAACGGCATCAAATTGGCCATCAACCCCTTTTTGAGCACTTAATATTGTATATTGTGTATTAAATAAGCGGTTGATATCTTGCTTAGAGAGCGGGTTATTTTGATTTTCAAGAGTGACACTGACGGTACCGCCTTTTAATGAGGCTGAGCCTTGGCTGATGACCTTATCGTTTTGACCTGCTGGATTGATTTCAACCACATAATGGCTGCCTGGAGTAAAAGTCACAGAATCAACAATGTTAATTGTGCCAATTGAGTGGCCGGGTGCAACGACGGCACCTTGGTTGGCGGTTAATTGTCGAATGCTTCCATTACCCGTTAGTAAGCCGTGGTGGTTAATATTAACAGAAGCACCGATTTTTCCGCCATCTAGAACCAATATCCCTTTTTGGATATCAACTGCGGAGTTTAAGTGCTTTTTAAGGGTAACTGTTCCGCCATTAATATCGGATTTTTGCGAATATTTATTTTCGCCGGTTAAGACTAAATGGCCTTGATTTACTGTGAAGCCAGCAAAGGTATTATTACCTGACAATACTAATGTCCCTTGGCTTTGTTTCGTTAACTTTCCAGTCCCTTGAATATTATTTTTCCATTCATCTAACTTTCCAAAATTGGCAATATCAAAGTCATTAGTATCTTGATTAATGATAAAGTTTTCATATAAATAAGAGGGACCCTGATAAGCCGCAGGTAAGTTAATTAATCCCCAATAGGAGTTCGGATCATTTTCTTTGATATTCCAACCTGCAATTGATTGGCTTGGATATGCGGTACTGGCTAAAATATGATCCCATTGTGTATTATTCAAGTAAGGGAAACGTAATCGAAGTAAATAACCTGCTGTTTTAGGTATATTTTTAGGCTCGATCATTGATGTATTTTGTATTTCTTTTTTTCCATAATAACCCATGTGGTCATTGGTTATAGGAGTAGAAGCTGTTAGGCAATTTAGTATATTATCTGAACATGATGATGAAATATCATTACGAATATTTTTTGCTGAATCAACAATGAATTTGGTATTTTTCTCATCGGATAGGAGTTGTGACAATAAATAATAATTACCTACACGAGAAGCGATTGTATCAGTGGCAAAGTGTGCGCCAACAATCACGCGGCTTTCACCATATTCAATAGCTCGATTGAACGTTTCACTGCCCTTTTCAGGAAAAATCATCGCCAATACCGCAGCTTGCTTAAAACCATTCCACGTATGACCGCTAGGGTAAGATGAGCCCTGTATTTGTGAATAGCCTGCAATATAGTGACCTTCGTCATCCAATACTTGGTAAGGACGACCGCGTTTAAAATGGTCTTTTAGAATAAAATCAATTGATCTAGTACGCTGTTTTTTTTCATCATAGGCACGAGTACTTGTATCATGTAATAAGCTGATTTCTTTATATTGGTTATGGTCTCTTAGATTAATATCATGTTCGCCAAACAGTATTGTTTGATAACTGTTAAATAAATAACCTGAGTTCTGGGACTTATCTGCGAGTGCTAAACTTTCCCGCTCACCAGTGATATTGATGTATTCGTTACTAATAAGCCTATCTTGCTCAGCAACTTCGCTGCCTTCTTTAGGTGTATTATTAATAATATTATTTTTAATATCTTCAAGCCACGCACCTCTTGTATCAATAATATTTTTCTCTAATTCTAAAATATTAGTTTTTGCTGTTAGAGTATTCATGAATATGAATGGCAATAAAGTCATTGATGCTGAAATAAAAGTTTTTCTCATTATAATTCCGCCGATGCTATTGGTAAAAATTTCATTTTGCGGAGTTTATTTATAATATATTTATTTTTTATGACAGTTATGAAAATAAAAAATCATTATTAATTAAAGCGTTAAGGTTTATTTTTAATTGTTTTATTCTTTGTAAAGTGATTTTGTATTGATTGGTTTAGTTTTTTTGTTTTTTTATTATTGGTTTAATTAAATCGTGAAAATAAGATAATAATTATAGAAAAAATCAAAAAAATAACCCCAAACTTTCGGATGGGGTTATTAAACACTATTTAGTTAGCTGAATAATTAGATATCAATATTCGCTGCTTTTAAGGCATTTTCTTCGATAAATGCGCGACGTGGCTCAACAGCATCACCCATTAACGTGGTGAATAGTAAGTCTGTCGCAATCGCATCTTTCACCGTTACACGCATCATACGACGCGTTTCTGGGTTCATGGTGGTTTCCCAAAGTTGTTCTGGGTTCATTTCACCAAGACCTTTATAACGCTGTACGTATAGGCCACGACGAGACTCACGTGTTAACCAAGCCAGAGCTTCTTCAAAATTACTGATATCTTGGCGACGTTCACCGCGCTTGATATAAGCACCTTCTTCAATTAAGCCGCTGATTAAGTCGCCTAAATGAGTGATACGGCGGTATTCGCTGCCATGAACAAAGTCAAAATCGAGGTTATAGTCGGTATCAACACCATGGGTGCGAATGCGGATCGTTGGCTCGAATAACTGACGTTCACGGTTTTCGTTAATCGTATAGCTATAAGTGCTACCGAATTGTTCGTTATCTTCTAAGCGCTTAACCAGCGTTTTAGCCCATTCCTCTACTTTTTCACTGGTTTTTAAATCATCTTCAGTCAAGGTTGACTGATAAACCAGGCTATTAAGTAGGGCTTGAGGGTAAAGGCGCTCAAGGCGACGAATAATACGATGTGCGGCATTATATTCGACAACCAGTTTTTCGAGTTCTTCACCTTTCATGGCTGGGGCTTCGGCACTTAAATGCAGTTCCGCGCCATCAAGGGCGATAGAAATCAGGTAATCGTCCATCGCATCGTCATCTTTAATGTACTGCTCTTGTTTACCACGTTTCACTTTATACAGTGGTGGTTGAGCAATAAAGATATGACCACGTTCAACGATTTCAGGCATTTGGCGATAGAAGAAGGTCAATAGTAACGTACGAATGTGCGAACCATCGACGTCAGCATCCGTCATGATAATGATACTGTGATAACGCAGTTTGTCAGGGTTGTATTCATCTCGACCAATACCACAGCCTAAAGCCGTAATCAGGGTTGCTACTTCTTGTGAAGACAGCATTTTATCGAAACGCGCTTTTTCTACGTTTAGAATTTTACCTTTTAGTGGCAAAATGGCTTGGTTCTTACGGTTACGGCCTTGTTTTGCAGAGCCGCCCGCGGAGTCCCCTTCCACAAGGTACAGTTCAGATAGCGCAGGGTCACGTTCTTGGCAGTCAGCCAGTTTACCTGGCAAGCCAGCTAAATCTAATGCGCCTTTACGACGAGTCATTTCGCGAGCTTTACGTGCCGCTTCACGTGCGCGCGCGGCATCAATGATTTTACCCACAACGATTTTTGCGTCGTTCGGGTTTTCCAGTAAATATTCAACTAGTTTTTCGTTCATCATCGTTTCAACCGCAGTTTTCACTTCGGAAGAGACCAATTTTTCTTTGGTTTGTGATGAGAATTTAGGATCGGGAACTTTTACTGAAATAACTGCAATCAGGCCTTCACGAGCATCGTCACCGGTTGCGTTGACTTTGCTTTTCTTCTGATAACCTTCTTTTTCCATGTAGTTATTCAATGTGCGTGTCATTGCTGCACGGAAACCTGCGAGGTGAGTACCTCCATCGCGCTGAGGAATGTTATTGGTGAAGCAGTATACATTTTCTTGGAACCCATCATTCCACTGCATTGAAACTTCAACGCCAATACCGTCTTTTTCAGTTGAAAAATAAAAGACAGAAGGGTGGATAGGGGTTTTATTACGGCTTAAATACTCAACAAAGGCTTTGATACCGCCTTCATAATGGAAATGGTCTTCTTTGCCATCGCGTTTATCGACGAGCTTAATCGAAACACCTGAGTTTAGGAACGATAACTCACGTAAACGTTTTGCTAAGATGTCATATTCAAACTCAGTCACACCTTTAAAGGTGTCCATGCTTGGCCAAAAACGAACGCGTGTTCCTGTTTGGTCAGTTTCACCGACAACAGTCAGAGGCCCTTGAGGCTCACCGTGTTTGTAGATTTGTTCGTGGACTTTGCCGTCGCGACGGATAACTAATTCTAATTTTTCAGATAAGGCGTTAACAACTGAAACCCCAACACCGTGTAAACCACCGGAGACTTTATAGGAGTTGTCATCAAATTTTCCGCCTGCGTGCAGAACGGTCATGATAACCTCTGCGGCAGAGACGCCTTCTTCTTCGTGGATACCTGTAGGGATACCACGTCCATCATCCTGTACGGAGATAGAGTTATCGGCATGGATAGTGATCACGATATCATCACAAAAGCCTGCGAGGGCTTCGTCGATAGCGTTGTCGACAACCTCGAAAACCATGTGATGAAGACCTGTTCCATCGTCTGTATCACCGATATACATGCCCGGGCGCTTACGCACCGCATCCAGTCCTTTTAATACCTTGATACTTGAGGAGTCATATGTATTCGACATCAACGTTTCCTGCTCTTTCTATTCCTGAGGTTGAACTTCTATTTTGCCATGTTCTACACTAAACATCTTGCTATTTGCATCTATCATATCATTAACTTGCTCAGGTGTAATGGCACTGACAAACACTTGTGCTTGTGTAGCTTTGAGGCGGGCTGCCAGTAATTGGCGACGGCCTGCATCAAGTTCAGAAGCAAAATCATCCAGTAGATACAGGCATTGTTGCCCGCTCTGATGGGTGAAAAACTCACCCTGCGCTAATCTTAATGCACACATAAGTAGCTTTAATTGACCCCGTGAAAGCATATCTTCAACAGGTGTTCCATTTGCTCGAATACGCAAATCAGCTTTATGTGGCCCTGAAGCGGTATAGGTTAGCGCTCTATCACGCTCAAATTGGCGCTCTAATTGTTCTGAATAATCAATTTCTTTATCCCAACCGCGTTGAAAGGATACTGAGAGTGAAAATTCGGGTAAAAATTGTTGGCAAGTTTGCTCGATATTTTCGGCAATACCTGCAATATAGTCATGGCGCCATTGGCTTATTTGCTCTGAAAGCGGTGCCAGTTGTTTATCCCAATGACGAATTTGCTCATAACGCGTAACTTGCCGTAAAGCGGCATTGCGTTGTTTTAATAACCGTTTTAAATCTGACCATACTGAAAAAAACAGCGGGTCATTGTGAAAACAACCCCAATCAATAAAAGCACGTCGATATTTAGGACCGCCATTTAGCAAAGTAAACCCTTCAGGGGTAATCAGTTGCATTGGCAATAATTTTGCTAGCTCTGCAATTTTATGGCCATCAGTACCGTCTATTCGAACTTTACTGTCACCATCACGGTTTTTGCTTAAACCTAGTGAAAGGTCGTTTCGCTGTTCATCTAAATGACTAAGTTTACCATGAAGAATGAATTGCTCTTGCTCATGACGAATAACCCGGTTCGCTTGAATACTGCGAAATGCACGACCATGGCCGAGTGTATATATGGCTTCCAATATACTGGTTTTACCGCTCCCATTGGGGCCAATTAAAAAATTGAACCCATTAGCAAGGGAGAGATCCGCGTTTTCAATATTTCGAAAATCACGGATCAATAAACGCGAAAGGATCATAAATACCGATTACAAACGCATTGGCATGACAACATACACCGCTGCTTTGCTATCAGCATCTTCAATCTGCACACTGGAAACGGCATCGGTTAACAGAAGTTGCACATTTTCACTTTTTAGTGCATTTAAGACATCTAAGATGTAGCTGACGTTAAAGCCAATTTCCATCTCAGTACCTTGATAGCTAACATCAACAATTTCTTCAGCTTCTTCTTGTTCTGGGTTATTGGCAGTAATACGCAGTTGGTTTTCGCTGAAATATAAACGCACACCGCGGAATTTCTCATTCGATAAAATTGCAGCACGAGAAAAGGCTTGCTTGAGTAAATCACAGCGTGCTTCTAAGGTTTTGTTTGGATTTTTCGGTAGTACTCGGCGGTAATCAGGGAAACGGCCATCAACCAATTTAGAGGTAAAGATAAAATCCCCAACGTGAGCACGAATATTATTACTGCCGATTTGCAGTTGTAGAGGGGTATCACCACCATCTAACAAGCGCATTAACTCAATTACCCCTTTACGAGGCACTATCACTGAATGAGAGGGTAGCGATTGACCAATATCCATTGCACACACGGCAAGCCTGTGACCATCAGTGGAAACGGTTCTGAGCATTTGGTCTTCGGTTTCAAATAGCATACCGTTAAGGTAATAACGGACATCTTGGTGCGCCATTGAAAACTGAGTGGCTTCAATTAAACGTTTCAGTATTGATTGCGGAAGAGAAAACTCCACTTCACTTTGCCAGTCATCCAAGTTTGGAAAGTCAGCGGCTGGCAACGTGGATAATGAAAAGCGGCTACGCCCAGAACGGACGAGCAGTCTGTCATCATTCAGCTCTACATGAATTTCAGAACCTTCAGGTAACCCACGCCAGATATCAAAAAATTTGCGTGCGGGCACGGTGGTTGCACCAATTTCGTGCTCCCCTGTTAGGGCAACATTGGCCATCATCTCCATTTCAAGGTCGGTCCCAGTGAGTTGGAGGGTGCCTTCTTTTACCTGTAATAAAAGGTTACCTAAAATAGGCAGAGTTGGACGCCCACCTAAAGGACCACTAACCTGTTGTAACGGTTTTAATAACTGCTCGCGTTCTATTGTAAATTTCATAGCAATTAAGATGATAATGTTCTGATTAAATTAGAAAAATCTTCTTTGATGTCATGGCTTTCTTCCCGTAATTGTTCAATTTTACGGCAAGCATGTAACACCGTGGTATGGTCACGGCCGCCAAAGGCATCCCCGATTTCAGGTAAACTATGGTTAGTCAGCTCTTTTGCCAGTGCCATTGCCATCTGACGCGGACGTGCGACAGAACGGGAACGACGCTTAGACAGTAAATCTGCAACCTTAATTTTATAATATTCAGCAACTGTTTTTTGAATATTATCAATAGTTACCAGCTTTTCTTGTAGTGCTAATAGGTCACGCAGTGCTTCTCTGACAAAATCGATAGTAATCGCGCGGCCAGTAAAGTTTGCGTTGGCAATCACACGATTTAACGCCCCTTCTAACTCACGAACGTTCGAGCGAAGGCGTTTGGCGATGAAAAAGGCCACTTCACCCGGAAGTTGAATCTCATTTTCATCTGCTTTTTTCATTAAAATCGCCACGCGAGTTTCTAACTCTGGTGGTTCGATTGCAACGGTTAGACCCCAACCAAAACGCGATTTTAAGCGATCTTCCACCCCGTTAATCTCTTTTGGGTAACGGTCAGAGGTCAAAATAATTTGCTGATTGCCTTCTAGTAGCGCATTAAAAGTATGGAAAAATTCTTCTTGCGAGCGCTCTTTGTTAGCAAAAAACTGGATATCATCAATGAGCAGTGCATCTACAGAACGGTAATAACGTTTGAATTCTTCAATCGCGTTGTTCTGTAGAGCTTTGACCATATCTTGAACAAAACGTTCAGAGTGCATATAAACCACGCGAGCGTTGGCTTTATGCTGCATAATACTATTGCCGACAGCATGTAATAAGTGGGTTTTACCTAGACCCGTTCCACCATAAAGAAACAATGGGTTGTAGGCACCACCTGGATTTTCTGCCACTTGCCTCGCTGCGGCGCGAGCCAATTGGTTCGATTTACCTTCAACAAAGTTATCAAAAGTGTGCTTAGGGTTTACATTAGAACGATAAGCAACCTCTGGTTGTACTTTGGCTGAGTTGTCCCAACTCGGTTTAATTGGGGCTGACGGAACGGCAAACGCAGGTACTTGTTGAGTTGTACGTGCTTGTGTTGCTGCCGGTGCGACTGTAATCGGTTTGTTGCCTACCTCAAAGTGTAGTGCAGGCGCGTCAGTTCCACAAAAGTCATTCAATAATTCATTAATATTATTGATGTACTTGTCTCTAACCCAGTCGAGAACGAAACGATTTGGGGCATAAAGTGCCAGCGTATTGTCGTTTAATTCAGCTTGAAGGGGTCGTATCCACATACTGAATTCTGTGGCAGGTAGTTCATCCTGCAATCGGGCAAGACATTGCTGCCAAAGCGAAAGTGACACGTTGGACTCCCCTAAACAAGGTCAATGGAACAAGAAGTACGGATGTAAACAAAGAGTTTCTCGGGCTCATTCTTAGTGCTATGACCCAAAAATATTTTAGATTAACGCTTACTTACTGCATATTACCGATCGATGGATCAGAAATAGACCAGCGATCATACCGCAAAATTAGTCAGAGATCTCCATTCTTTTACACAGTTTTTATGCTTTTTATCCACAGGTAAATGTGATAAGGCCCCCTCTTATAAAGAAGAAATAGACTGGGCTACCTAAATTTATCGTCATTTTTCCACATGCTGGGGATAACTTTAGACGATTTACAGTAAATATTCTGTATGATCAAAAAATATTTTTAGATCTCTTGAAGATCCTTGCGCTTTGGGTCGGAGTCCGTATAATCTTCCTCCCTGTGTACAGTACAGATGTGATTTTTACACGAAACTGAGGTAAACTTGTTGGGCTATATCGCTTTATTTTAACGTTAATGTTAGGTGGAGCGGGGCAAAAACAGGTTTTCAGCCAGTATGCGAATGTAATCATTCGTCGGCTGTCACAACATATGTCGGCAAACCGGTCAGCCAGGCTATAAATAAAAGTGGTTTGATTGCGTCATTTCATTGACGTGACCCCCTATGTTTTATTACAATCCTGCCTCTTTCTATATTGTTGCGATAGAGGCACAGGTGTAAATCAGTTTCCACTGGTTGCCAACGCGTTTACTGAATCAGTAATAAATTTAAAAGTTAGGTAGAAATCGTTATGAAACGCACTTTTCAACCGTCCGTACTGAAGCGCAACCGTTCACACGGTTTCCGTGCTCGTATGGCCACTAAAAATGGTCGTCAGGTTCTGGCTCGCCGTCGTGCTAAAGGCCGCGCTCGTCTGACCGTTTCATCTAAGTAATAAAGCTAGCCCTCTATTCAAGTGGTTACGCTCGCTTTTACCCGGGAGTTACGTTTGTTAACTCCCAGGCATTTCGATAATGTCTTTAAGCAGCCGCAGAGGGCGAGTTCCCCAGAGATAACAATCCTTGGTCGCCTAAACGAGCTGGGGCATCCCCGCATCGGTCTTACTATCGCCAAAAAAAATGTCAAACGAGCCCATGAGCGAAATCGCATTAAGCGGTTAGCGCGTGAATATTTTCGTCTGCATCAACATGAGTTGCCTTCAATGGACTTTGTGGTATTGGTAAGGAAAGGGGTCGCTAATCTCGACAATCAACAGATCACGGAAGCATTGGATAAGTTATGGCGTCGTCACCGTCGCTTGGCTCAAAAATCCTGATCATGCTGATCAGAGGCTACCAACTGGCAATTAGCCCGTTGTTAGGGCCTCGTTGTCGCTTCAATCCTACTTGTTCAAATTACGGAATTGAGGCATTGCGCAGGTTTGGTATGCTAAAAGGGAGTTGGTTAACGGCGAAACGCGTATTAAAATGCCACCCTTTACACGCTGGTGGAGATGATCCTGTCCCACCTAGAAAAACTGATGATAATAGAGAATTATAACGATGGATTCGCAACGCAATCTTCTACTCATCGCTTTGTTGTTCGTGTCGTTCTTAGTTTGGCAGGCCTGGGAGAGCGATAAAGTTGCTCAGGACGTTAAAACTGTTCAAACTTCGCAACAAGCGGATATGCCAAGCAGTGATGCTCAAGCCGTAACTGGCAGTGGGCAAGGTAAGCTCATCACAGTCAAAACTGATGTACTGGATATTCGCATCAATACTCGTGGTGGTGATATCGATGAGGCTGACCTGTTAGCCTATCCTGCGACCCTTCATTCGGAAAGCCCTTTCCGTTTACTGGAAACTAATCCAGGCTTTGTCTACCAGGCACAGAGTGGTTTGATTGGTCTTCATGGTCCAGACAACCCAGCAAATAATAATGGCGAACGTCCGCTGTATAGCGCAGATTCTACAACTTTCACATTAGAGAAAGGCCAAGACGTCTTGCGCGTACCAATGACATTTACTGATAACAACGGTGTTGTGTATCAGAAAACGTACATTGTTAAACGTGGCCAATATACTGTTGAAGTTGAATACAGTATTCAAAACCCAACCGCTCAACCACTGAGTCTCGCTTTCTTCGGTCAGTTAAAACAAACTATCGAGTTACCTAAAGAGCGTGACACTGGCAGCAGCAATTTTGCTCTGCATACCTATCGTGGTGCGGCGTATTCTTCTGATGAAAACAACTATAAAAAATATAGCTTTGGTGACATCGAAGATAAAAACCTCGACTTAACCACCAAAGGTGGCTGGGTAGCGATGTTGCAACAGTATTTTGCAACGGCGTGGATCCCGGCAAGTGCGGAAAAGAGTACTTTCTACACCATTGACCTTGATAAAAAGTCTGCCATTATTGGTTATAAAAGTGAACCAATGACCATTGCAGCTAATGGTGCAGGTACTTATTCATCAACGTTATGGGTTGGTCCTGAAATTCAGTCTGAAATGGCTGCAGTTGCACCACATTTAGACTTAACCGTTGATTATGGTTGGTTATGGTTTATCTCTCAGCCACTGTTTAAACTGCTGAAATTCATTCACGGTTTTGTGGGTAACTGGGGTATTGCCATCATCGTTATCACCTTTATCGTTCGTGGTATTATGTACCCGCTGACTAAAGCACAGTACACCTCGATGGCGAAAATGCGTTTACTGCAACCTAAACTGGCTGCAATGCGTGAGCGTATTGGTGATGATAAACAACGTATGAGCCAAGAAATGATGGCGATGTATAAAGCAGAAAAAGTAAACCCACTGGGTGGTTGTTTACCTCTGCTGATTCAAATGCCTATCTTCCTTGCACTTTACTACATGTTGATGGGTTCTGTTGAACTGCGTCACGCACCGTTCTTTGGTTGGATACAAGACTTGTCTGCACAAGACCCGTACTACATCCTGCCAGTACTGATGGGTGTGACGATGTTTGTGATTCAGAAAATGTCACCTACCGCTGTGACTGACCCAATGCAGCAGAAGATTATGACGTACATGCCAGTCGTGTTCACTATCTTCTTCCTGTGGTTCCCATCAGGTCTGGTTCTGTATTATATCGTGAGTAACTTAGTCACCATCATCCAGCAACAAGTGATTTACCGTGGTCTGGAAAAACGTGGTCTACATAGTCGCGATAAGAAAGAAAAGAAATAAATTGAATTTTAGGTGAGCCTTCTGCTCAGCTATCGATATAATATTAAGGCGGCCATTTAATGACCGCCTTAATTTTTTATAGGAATGACAGAGAAACATCATGCAAATCAACGATACTATCGTCGCACAGGCAACACCTCCCGGTCGTGGTGGTGTCGGTATTTTACGTGTATCTGGCCCGAAAGCGGCACAAGTTGCTGAAATCGTGCTAGGAAAACTTCCTAAACCACGTTATGCGGATTACTTGCCATTTCGTGATGAGGATGGTTCTGTTCTTGACCAAGGCATCGCTCTTTATTTTCCTGGCCCAAATTCATTTACGGGTGAAGATGTGCTTGAATTACAAGGACACGGTGGCCCAGTCATTCTTGATTTATTACTCAGAAGAATATTGACGATTGATGGTATTCGTATTGCCAATCCGGGTGAGTTTTCTGAGCGGGCATTTTTAAACGATAAGCTCGATTTAGCCCAAGCGGAAGCAATCGCCGATTTGATTGATGCGAGTTCTGAACAAGCAGCGCGTTCAGCGATGAATTCTTTACAGGGCGCATTTTCTTCTCATATTCACCAATTGGTGGAAGCACTCACTCACTTGCGCATCTATGTGGAAGCAGCTATCGATTTCCCAGATGAAGAAATTGACTTCCTGTCTGACGGGAAAATTGAAGCTAAACTCAACGAAGTCGTGGCAGATTTAGAACAAGTTCGCTCCCAAGCGCGCCAAGGTAGTTTATTGCGTGAAGGAATGAAAGTGGTAATTGCAGGGCGCCCAAATGCAGGAAAATCGAGCTTGCTAAATGCATTGGCGGGACGTGAGGCTGCGATTGTCACGGATATCGCGGGAACGACGCGTGATGTATTACGTGAACATATTCATATTGATGGTATGCCATTGCATATCATTGATACCGCAGGCCTACGCGAAGCCAGTGATGAAGTTGAGCGAATTGGTATTGAGCGTGCATGGAAAGAGATTGAACAAGCGGACCATGTGCTGTTTATGGTTGATAGCACCACAACCAATGCCTCGGAGCCACAAGAGATTTGGCCTGAATTTATGGCGCGCTTACCTGATGAACTTCCGGTCACCGTAATTCGTAATAAAGCAGATATGACAGGCGAACCGGTGGAATTCATCAATGATACGCGTTATCCGTTAATTCGTTTATCTGCACGCGAGGAAAAAGGCATCGATTTGCTGCGCGATCACCTGAAAGAAACCATAGGCTTTAATAGCAATACAGAAGGTGGTTTCCTTGCTCGTAGTCGCCATTTACAAGCACTGAATGCAGCCGCTGTTCACTTAGAACAGGGCTATGACCAGTTAGTGAATGCTCGCTCCGGTGAGTTATTAGCGGAAGAATTACGTTTAGCTCAGTTAGAACTCAGCGAAATTACCGGTGAATTTACCTCTGATGATTTATTAGGCCGTATTTTTTCAAGTTTTTGTATTGGGAAGTAATACGGTATCATCTAAAACCTACACGTCATACCGTGTAGGTTTGTTTTATCGGTAGTCCCCTTCATTTTTCCTGCCTTAATTCGCTATTAAGCTATTCTGACTTCTCTTAATCTAAAATGATTATCTTCAGTTGGAAAGTTAATCCCTTACCCGACTCGGATGGGTAAACACCGTCGCTTTACCTTGACGGCAAAAGCCGACTAGCGTCAAGTTGGCTTTCTCTGCTACCTCGATAGCGAGCGCGGTAGCGGCGGAAACAGCAAATAGAATTTCTGCACCGCAACTGGCGACTTTTTGTACCATCTCGTAACTGGCACGGCTGGAAACCAGTACTGCGCCGTGTTGCCATTGGTTACGATGTTTCATGCCTAACAGTTTATCAAGTGCCACATGACGGCCGACATCTTCACATCCACCGACTAATTGCCCTTCTGGTGAAATCCATGCGGCGGCATGGGTACAACCGGTCAGTGCGCCAATTTCTTGCACTTTTTTCAATTCATGTAATGCATTATCGAGGTGCGAGAGAGAGAAGGTTTGGGTGAAAGGTAAGGGGGCGATCGGTTTGAAAATTTCATCGAGTTGTTCAGTGCCACAAATACCACAGCCCGTACGCCCTGCTAAATTACGGCGACGTTCTTTGAGTTCCATAAACCGACGGCTAGATAATTCAACCTGTACTTCAATTCCGCGGTTGCAACCTTCCACGATATCAATTCCACGAATTTCATCACCTGACTGTATTATCCCTTCAGAAAGTGCGAAACCGACTGCAAAATCCTCAAGATCTTTTGGCGTTGCCATCATTACCACATGGGATATGCCATTGAAGACTAAAGCGACAGGAGATTCTTCTGCTACATAGTCATTTACGGGTAAATTCAGGTTGCCTTTTTGTTGCACAGTTGTGTGATTTAAGCCAATCATTTTGGTTAATTTGGAGTCATTTGTAGTATTTGTTTCATACATTAGATGAATTCCTAGCATTAATGATACATAATATTAATTATGGGTAAAAAGAATTTACACCATTTGCCGGGCAATGAACCTGGGACGTAAGGAAGACGTTGAATAAAAACAGTTTACCTGATTATCGCGATTGGCGTTAGGTAAACATGAGCAATGTAAATGAGGAGATCCCCATGCAAGTCAGCAGAAGGCAGTTCTTTAAGATCTGCGCTGGCGGTATGGCAGGTACGACGGCAGCGGCCTTGGGTTTTGCACCCGCCACCGCGTTAGCGTCAACGCGCCAGTATAAATTACTGCGTGCGAAAGAGACCAGAAATACCTGTACCTACTGTTCTGTCGGCTGTGGGCTGTTAATGTACAGCCTCGGTGATGGCGCGAAAAATGCAAAAGAGAGCATTTTCCATATTGAAGGGGACCCGGATCATCCGGTAAACCGTGGTGCACTTTGTCCGAAAGGTGCTGGACTTATCGATTTCATCCACAGTGAAAGCCGCTTGAAATACCCTGAAGTACGTGAGCCGGGGACTAATGAGTGGAAGCGTATCACTTGGAACGACGCATTTGATCGTATCGCTAAGTTAATGAAAGAAGACCGCGATGCGAACTTTATTGAGAAAAATAAAGACGGTGTGACGGTTAACCGTTGGCTAACCACCGGTATGCTTTGCGCATCGGCGGGAAGTAACGAAAGCGGCTTTGTAACACAAAAATTCACCCGCGCTCTCGGCATGCTTGCCGTTGATAACCAAGCGCGTGTCTGACACGGACCAACGGTAGCAAGTCTTGCTCCAACATTTGGTCGCGGTGCGATGACCAACCACTGGGTTGACATTAAAAATGCAAACCTAGTTGTCGTTATGGGTGGTAATGCGGCAGAAGCGCATCCAGTCGGTTTCCGCTGGGCGATGGAAGCTAAAATCCATAATAAAGCCAAATTAATTGTTATTGACCCACGCTTTACCCGTACTGCGGCAGTGGCGGATTTTTACACGCCTATCCGTTCTGGTACAGATATCGCGTTTTTATCAGGTGTTATCAAATACTTACTGGATAATGAAAAAATTCAGCGTGAATACGTGGAAGCGTACACCAACGCCAGTTTAGTTATTCGTGAAGATTATGGTTTTGATGACGGCCTGTTTACAGGTTATGACGAAGAAAAACGTCAATACGACAAAACCACGTGGAACTATGAGATGGATGAAAACGGCCTTGCGCTGCGCGATCCAACTCTAAAACACCCACGTTGTGTGTTAAATCTATTAAAAGAACACGTCAGCCGTTATACACCTGAAGTGGTGAATAACATCTGTGGTACGCCAATTAAAGATTTCTTGCAAGTCTGTGAGTACCTTGCAGAAACGAGTGCTAAAGATAAAACAGCATCGTTCTTATATGCATTAGGTTGGACTCAACACACCGTGGGTGCGCAAAATATTCGTACCATGGCGATGATCCAATTACTGCTGGGTAATATGGGGATGTTAGGCGGTGGTGTAAACGCACTGCGTGGTCACTCCAATATCCAAGGTTTAACTGACTTAGGTTTACTGTCGCAAAGCTTACCGGGTTATTTAACCTTACCATCAGACAAACAAACCACATTAGAAAGTTACTTAGCTGCAAACACGCCAAAAGCAACGGTTGAGGGTCAAGTTAACTATTGGGGTAACTACCCGAAATTCTTTGTCAGTTTGATGAAGACTTTCTACGGAGATAAAGCGCAGAAAGAAAATAATTGGGGTTTTGATTTATTACCTAAATGGGATCAAGGTTACGATGTATTGCGCTATTTTGAGATGATGGATAAAGGGGAAGTTAACGGCTATATCTGCCAAGGCTTTAACCCATTAGCGTCATTCCCGAATAAAAACAAAGTCGTTAAGTCGCTGTCAAAACTGAAATTTTTGATTACCGTTGACCCACTGAATACGGAAACGTCGAATTTCTGGCAAAATCACGGCGAAATGAATGATGTGAATCCGGAAGAAATCCAAACTACGGTATTCCGCCTGCCATCTTGCTGTTTTGCTGAAGAAAATGGTTCGATTGTTAACTCGGCACGTTGGTTGCAGTGGCACTGGAAAGGTGCGGATGCCCCAGGTGAAGCGATCAGTGATGGTGAAATTCTGTCTGGTATTTTCCATCGTCTACGTCAACTGTATGCCTCTGAAGGCGGTGCGGTACCTGAACAAGTTCTAAGTATGACTTGGAATTACTTCGACCGAGATAATCCAACGCCAGAAGAAGTCGCTCAAGAAAACAATGGTTATGCTTTAGTTGACTTGAAAGACGCTGATGGCAACGTTCTGGTGAAAAAAGGCGAACTGCTGAGCTCGTTTGCCCAGTTACGTGATGACGGTACCACTGCGAGTGGCTGCTGGATATTTGCAGGTAGTTGGACGCCAAAAGGCAACCAAATGGCTAACCGTGATAACTCTGACCCAACGGGTCTGGGGAACACATTAGGTTGGGCATGGGCGTGGCCTCTGAACCGCCGTGTGATTTATAACCGTGCATCAGCAGACCCAATGGGTAAACCTTGGGATCCGAAACGTCAAATCCTTGAGTGGGATGGCAGCAAGTGGATAGGGATGGATATTCCTGACTATAGCAATGCCGCACCGGGAAGTGGTGTTGGTCCGTTTATCATGCAGCCAGAAGGTATGGGACGTCTATTCGCACTGGATAAAATGGCTGAAGGCCCATTCCCAGAGCACTACGAACCAATTGAAACGCCGTTGGATACCAACCCATTACATCCAAAAGTCGTATCAAACCCTGCAGCTCGTGTGTTTAAAGATGACTGGGCGCAAATGGGTAAAGCGACAGAATTCCCTTATGTTGGAACGACTTATCGCTTGACTGAACATTTCCACTATTGGACAAAGCATGCCTTGTTAAATGCCATCATTCAGCCGCAACAGTTCATTGAAATTGGTGAACGTCTGGCGAATGAAAAAGGTATCAAACAAGGTGATACGGTGAAAGTCAGCTCTAAACGCGGTTATATCAAAGCGAAAGCTGTGGTGACCAAACGTATTCATACGCTGAAAGTGGCGGGTAAAGATATCGATACCATCGGTATCCCTATTCACTGGGGCTTTGAAGGCTTGGCGGTGAAAGGCTTTATTGCTAACACGTTAACGCCGTATGTGGGTGATGCGAATACTCAGACACCGGAATTTAAATCGTTCCTTGTCAATGTGGAAAAGGTGTAAGGAGATAAATTATGTCAATGCAATCTCAGGACATTATTCGTCGCTCTGCCACCAATTCCCTGACTCCCGCACCTCAGGTGCGGGACTATAAGGAAGAAGTTGCAAAGCTTATCGATGTGACGACCTGTATCGGCTGTAAAGCTTGTCAGGTCGCGTGTTCCGAATGGAACGATATCCGTGACAAAATCGGGACTAACGTTGGGGTATATGATAACCCAACCGATTTAACCGCTAAATCATGGACGGTAATGCGCTTCTCTGAAGTGGAAGAGAACGATAAATTTGAATGGCTGATCCGTAAAGATGGCTGTATGCACTGTGCTGACCCAGGCTGTTTGAAGGCATGCCCTTCGGAAGGCGCGATAGTACAGTACAAAAACGGTATCGTTGATTTCCAATCGGAACATTGTATTGGTTGTGGCTATTGTATTGCGGGTTGCCCGTTTGATGTACCGCGCATCAACCCAGAAGATAACCGCGCCTACAAATGTACGCTGTGTGTTGACCGTGTTGAAGTTGGTCAAGAGCCTGCGTGTGTGAAAACGTGTCCAACCGGCGCTATCCATTTTGGTAGCAAAGAAGACATGATTAACATGGCAGGTGAGCGTGTTGAAGAGCTGAAAACCCGTGGTTATGCAAACGCAGGTTTATATGACCCTGAAGGGGTTGGTGGTACGCACGTGATGTACGTTTTACACCATGCAGATAAACCGCAGTTGTATCACGGATTGCCGGAAAACCCGACAATCAGTCCTACCGTTACTTTCTGGAAAGGTATCTGGAAGCCGTTAGCAGCGGTTGGTTTTGCTGCGACATTTGCGGCGGCCATCTTCCACTATGTGGGTATTGGTCCGAACCGCGTCTCCAAAAAAGATGAAGAAGAGGCTTTAGAAGATTTGCATAATGCAATGTCATCTGACACTTCGAAATCAAAAGAAGGGGAGGATCAGAAATGATGCCAGATGATAACGACAAAATTATCCGCCATAAACCGATTGAAAGGATCAATCACTGGGCGGTTGTGATTTGCTTCTTGTTCACTGCAATCAGTGGGCTTGGGTTCTTTTTCCCATCCCTCAACTGGTTTATGAACATTTTAGGCACGCCACAACTGTCGCGAATTTTGCATCCATTTGTGGGTACGGCGATGTTCTTTCTGTTCGTATTTATGTTCTTCCGCTATTTCCACCATAACTTCATTAATAAAGAAGATATCAAGTGGGCAAAAAATATCGGTAAGGTGCTGAAAAACGAAGAAGCTGGTGATGTCGGCCAATATAACCTCGGTCAAAAAGGGGTGTATTGGGTGGTGACTATTTGCTTATTAGCGCTGGTGGTCACGGGAGTGATTATGTGGCGTCCTTATTTCGCAGATTACTTCCCAATCCCTGTTTATCGCGCAGCGATTCTTATTCACTCGCTCTCTGCGATTGCGCTGATCATTATGATTGTGGTCCACGCTTATGCCGCGATTTGGGTAAAAGGTTCAGTGCGTGCGATGGTTGAAGGTTGGGTGACTCGTGGTTGGGCTAGAAAGCACCATCCATTGTGGTACCGCCAGCTTTTGGAAAAAGAAAAACAGCAAAAACAGCAACAAGAGAAAAACTAAGTTTTATTATTATTGTTGTTATCAAACCCACAAATGACTAATGTTATTTGTGGGTTTTTTATATCTAAAAAATATAAACATTCAATTTATTTGAAAGAAAGAAAATTAGATATATTTATTAGATGACCTGTTTACGATTTATTATCATTATAGTTAATCAAAATAAGATTAATAAAAACACTCATCAAATATGGATGCTCTTATTTCGCGTATAATTTACATTATTTTTAAACCAAGAATAAACAAATAAACATTTATTCGTTTTTATTTTATGTGAAAAAAAGATGCTAACCATTCAACTTATTGATAATAAACTATTTTTATAATTGTTATTTCTTTGTGAATAGCTATTGAATATTGATATTAGATCAATAAATAGCTATCTTAAATGGGCGTTATTGATTAATTCGATATTTTGTTTCTAATTGCAAGTTTAAGTTGAATTAATATGCTGGCGTTGAGTTGTTTTAAGAATGTTATGGTTTACATATATTAATGGAATTAATTACTGGACATTGGTGATATTATTTAATAAAAATAGTCATGTAGTTAGTAATAAATATAAAAACCATCATATATATAAATATCTTTTTAACGCAGCTAAATAATTGAACCGTCTTACATTCCTTTTACGACAGCTAAATAAAGAGGTAACACATGGATCTTCCTTTACAAGGTATTAAAGTACTGGATTTCACCGGTGTACAATCAGGGCCATCTTGTACTCAAATGTTAGCGTGGTTCGGCGCGGATGTTATTAAGATTGAACGTCCGGGAGTTGGAGATGTCACGCGCAATCAATTAAGGGATATTCCTGATGTGGATGCGCTGTATTTCACAATGCTTAATAGTAATAAGCGCTCAGTAGAATTAAATACTAAAACACCAGAAGGTAAAGAGGTGATGGAGCGGCTGATTAAGCAAGCCGACGTCCTCGTTGAGAACTTTCATCCAGGTGCAATTGACCATATGGGTTTCACTTGGGAACACATTCAAGAATTAAATCCTCGTTTGATTTTCGGTTCCATCAAAGGTTTTGATGAAGACTCTCCTTATGCCGATGTTAAAGCCTACGAGAACGTTGCCCAAGCCGCAGGTGGTGCTGCCTCCACGACAGGTTTTTGGGATGGCCCACCATTAGTGAGTGCCGCAGCGTTAGGTGATAGCAATACGGGTATGCACTTGCTCATAGGCTTACTTGCAGCGCTATTACACCGCGAGAAAACAGGCAAAGGTCAGCGAGTGACTATGTCGATGCAAGATGCTGTACTCAACTTGTGCCGAGTCAAACTTCGTGACCAGCAACGATTAGAGAAAATTGGCTACCTTGAAGAATACCCGCAATATCCAAATGGTACGTTTGGTGATGCTGTTCCTCGTGGCGGTAATGCTGGTGGCGGCGGCCAGCCAGGTTGGATTTTAAAATGTAAAGGCTGGGAAACTGACCCAAATGCTTATATTTATTTTACTATCCAAGAACAGGACTGGGAGCAAACCTGTGTCGCTATTGGTAAGCCTGAATGGGCAACTGACCCTGCTTACAATACACCAAAGGCTCGTCAACCTCATATCTTTGATATTTTTGCTGAAATTGAAAAATTCTTAGCAGATAAAGATAAACATGAAGCGGTCGAATATTTGAGTAAATATGGTGTACCTTGCGCCCCTGTACTCAGTATGCGTGAAATTGCACGAGACCAATCGCTGCGTAAGAGCGGAAGTATTGTTGAAGTTGAACAGCCAAAACGCGGGACTTACTTGACGGTGGGTTGCCCGATGAAATTCTCCTCATTTACACCTGATATCAAAAGCGCGCCATTGTTGGGTGAGCACACAGATCAAGTCCTAACTGAATTAGGTTATAGCGCAGATGAAATTGCAGCAATGCGCGCGAACAAAGCGATCTAATTTTAAAAATGGGGAGTGACTTATCACTCCCTTTAATCTTTTAATCAGTTAATTATGAGGTAGACATGTCTGCTGATCAAACCCAAAACCTGACTGATGGTATGCATATTATTGTCGATGCGCTTAAAAAAAATGGCATTGATACAATCTACGGTGTTGTTGGAATTCCAGTGACTGACATGGCAAGGCATGCACAAGCTGAAGGTATTCGCTATATTGGATTTCGCCATGAACAATCCGCGGGTAATGCGGCTGCAATTAGTGGTTTTATCACCCAAAAACCGGGTATCTGCTTAACGGTTTCGGCGCCAGGTTTTTTAAATGGTATGGTGGCGCTGGCTAATGCAACCACCAACGGTTTTCCAATGATTCAAATCAGTGGTTCGAGCGACAGAGCGATAATTGATTTGCAGCAGGGTGATTACGAAGAATTAGACCAAATGAACACGGCAAAACCCTTTGTAAAAGCGTCTTACCGTGTGAATAAACCCGAAGACCTTGGTATCGCACTCGCGCGAGCAATCCGCGCTTCGGTATCAGGCCGTCCAGGTGGAGTTTATCTTGATTTAACAACGGAAGTGTTGTCTGCCGTGATGGATAAAGACGCGGCGGATAAAACCATTTTTACAGTAGAAGACCCTGCGCCAAGACAAATTCCATCACCCGATTCAGTGAATAAAGCCCTTAAGCTGCTCGCCTCAGCTAAGCGGCCATTAATTATTTTGGGTAAAGGCGCCGCTTATGCTCAAGCGGATGACAATATTCGTCAATTTATTGAAACGACGGGCATCCCTTATTTACCGATGTCAATGGCAAAAGGGCTGTTACCAGATACGCATCCTCAGTCAGCGGCATCTGCTCGCTCATATGCCTTATCCAGTGCGGATGTTGTGGTGTTAATGGGAGCTCGCCTTAATTGGTTGCTTGATCATGGTAAAGGTAAACACTGGTCACCAGAAACTCAATTCATTCAGTTAGATATTGAACCTTCTGAAATTGATAGTAACCGCCCAATAATCGCACCTGTTGTTGGTGATATTTACTCAAGTATCGAGTCTTTATTGGCAGGGCTCAAATCAATCCCCGTTAAATCTCCAACGGAATGGCTCGCTAGTATTGATGAGCACAAGAAAATTAATGTCGAGAAAATGGCAGCTAAGTTAAACACTGACACTTCTCCTATGAATTACTTTAACGCCTTACGCGCAATCCGCGATGTGCTGGTCGATCACCAAGATGTTTATGTCGTTAATGAAGGTGCTAACACGCTTGATAACGGACGAAATATTATTGATATGTACCAACCACGTAAACGCTTAGATTGTGGAACCTGGGGCGTAATGGGCGTTGGAATGGGCTATGCAGTTGGTGCAGCTGTAACCAGTGGTAAGCCTGTTGTAGCGATTGAAGGCGATAGTGCATTCGGCTTTAGTGGTATGGAAATTGAAACGATTTGTCGTTACAAATTGCCTGTCACTATTTTGATTTTCAATAATGGTGGGATTTACCGTGGTGATGGCGTAAATCTCCATGGTGACCAAGACCCTTCCCCTACAGTTTTAATGGGTGGAGCGCGTTATGACAAAATGATCGAGGCTTTTGGTGGCATTGGTTATCAAGCAACAACGCCAGCAGAGATACAGGAAGCCTTGAAGGCAGGTTTAACATCGGGTCATCCAACCTTGATAAATGTCGTTATTGACCCTGCAGTTGGAACGGAAAGTGGCCATATTGGTAATTTAAATCCGAAGTCTGTAGTGAAAAATTAACGCAGTATCACGTTAACTAACAAAGATTACCTTACGCGGCTCATTTTTAATGAGTTGCGTACGGAATCTTATTGCCAAAATAGGTGGGTCTTATGGCTGATTTTATGTATAAGATTTTTATGAGCGACCTATTACCTATCATTATTATTATGGTATTAGGTTATGTGAGTGGTAAACGAAATGTGTTTACCAGTGACCAAGCGAAAGCATTTAATAAGTTGGTATTAAATTACGCATTACCTGCTGCATTATTTGTGTCTATCGCGCGTGCTAATCGAGAAATGATATTTGCAGACGCTAAATTGACTATTATTTCATTTGTGGTCTTGCTCGTTTGTTTCTTTTTCTCTTTCTTTAGCTGTAAATATATTTTTAAACATAGTCGTGGCGAAGCTGCGGTATGTGCATTAATTGCAGGTTCTCCGACAATTGGTTTCTTAGGGTTTGCGGTTCTAGACCCTATTTATGGTGAAACCGTTTCAACGGGATTAGTTGTTGCCATTATATCCATCATCGTTAATGCCATTACAATTCCTATCGGCTTGTTCTTACTGAACCCATCTGATGCAGAAGGGAAAAAAGGCGGCGGCGGTATGGATGCATTAATCTCAGCCTTTAAAGAACCTGTCGTATGGGCTCCGGTACTCGCGACTGCACTGGTACTAGTTGGTGTGAAAATTCCAACTGTTTGGGACCCGACATTTGATTTAATTGCGAAAGCAAACTCCGGTGTTGCGGTATTTGCTGCGGGTCTGACATTAGCCGCGAATAAGTTCGAGTTCGATGGTGAGATTGTCTATAACACGTTATTAAAGCTAGTGTTAATGCCAGGGTTAATGTTGCTGGCGGGTATGATGTTTAATATGGGTACAGAGCAACTGCAAATGATGGTATTAGCCGGGGCGTTACCACCAGCGTTCTCTGGAATAATTATTGCAAGTCGCTTTAATCTGTATACCCGAACAGGAACAGCATCGCTGGCCGTGAGTGTGCTTGGTTTTATCATCGCAGCTCCAGCGTGGATCTACATCTCTCGACTTGTTTCATAGAAAGAATAAACGGGTCAAAATGAGTTGCCATGGCGTGAGAAATGACGCCATGGCTGTTTTGTAAAAAGGTGAATTATGACTTCTTCAAAACCGCTTGATGGGATACGTGTTCTTGATTTTACGGGAGTCCAGTCAGGCCCATCTTGTACACAAATGCTTGCTTGGTTCGGTGCTGATGTGATCAAAATTGAACGCCCAGGGGTTGGGGATGTGACTCGTAACCAATTACGAGATATTCCAGATGTCGATGCGTTATATTTTACGATGTTAAATAGTAATAAACGCTCTTTAGAGCTCAATACCAAAACCCCAGAGGGAAAAGCCGTGATGGAGAAATTAATACGTCAGTCTGATGTATTAATTGAAAATTTTCATCCGGGGGCTATCGACCATATGGGGTTCACATGGGAGTACATTCAAGAACTTAATCCACGGTTAATTTTTGGCTCGATTAAAGGGTTTAATGAAAATTCGCCCTATGCGAACGTTAAGGCCTATGAAAATGTTGCTCAATCTGCGGGAGGTTCCGCATCAACGACAGGCTTTCCGGATGGCCCTCCAACGGTAAGCGCTGCGGCATTGGGGGACAGTAATACGGGTATGCATTTATTGATAGGCATACTGACAGCATTATTACACCGTGAAAAAACAGGTAAAGGGCAACGTGTTACGATGTCGATGCAAGATGCGGTGCTTAATTTATGTCGTGTGAAATTACGTGATCAACAACGTTTAGAAAAACTCGGTTTCTTAGAGGAGTATCCTCAATATCCCAACGGAACATTTGGTGATGCGGTTCCCCGTGGGGGAAATGCGAGTGGGGGTGGCCAGCCGGGCACGATGCTCAAATGTAAAGGCAGTGATGTTGATCCAAATGCCTATATTTATTTTATTAATCAAGATCATAATTGGGAAAATACCTGTGATGCAATTGGGCGCCCAGAATGGAAAACTGACCCTGCTTTTGCTACTACACAGGCACGTGCAAGCCATATCCAAGATGTATGGGATGCAATCGAAGAAATCGCCAAAGACAAAGATAAACATGCACTAACCGACTATTTTGATCAGTTTGATGTGCCATGTTCCGCAGTATTAAGTATGAAAGAAATTATGGAAGACCCTTCTTTGCGTCGTAGTGGCTCAATTGTCGAGGTTCAGCAACCAAAACGAGGCTCATATTTAACGGTGGGTTGCCCAATGAAGTTTTCAGCGTTTATCCCTGAAATTAAAAGTGCTCCATTGCTAGGGGAACATAATAACGAAGTGTTAAAAGAGCTTGGTTATAGTGATGAACAAATTATGGAAATGAAAAAAAATAATGTTATTTAATTAATAACATTAAATTCGCTCTTAATATGATTCTCTAAAAAAGAAAATTAATATTAGCGGCTATATTTAGATACTCGATGTACTCAAATATAGCCGCTGCACTCAAGCTATTATTACCTAAATTATTTGGAATTATAGAAATATTCTTCCTGTTTAATATTTATTTTTATTAATAGCAAAAATTATTTATTTACTAATAAATTCTTTGAATAAGGATTATTGTATGAGTATTGCTGAAATAAAAAAAAGTAGTAAGGTGGCAGCCGTTGATTTTATTCCTGCATGGGGAGATTTAAATGGAAATATTCAACGTTTAGTTGAAGCGGCAGAAAAAGTGGCCGCTCAAGGGATAAATTATGCCGTATTTCCAGAAACGGCTGTGAGTGGTTATTTATTTTCGGACTCTACAGAATTAGCGCCTTATTTAGATACTATCCCTGGCAAAACGACCGCTGCAATACTACCCGTACTGGCTCGAACAGGAATGTATATGAGTGTGGGTATCGCGGAGCGCGATAGCGAAACTGGGCTGGCTTATAATTCAGCCGTTTTGATGGGGCCGGAAGGCATTATTGGTAAATATCGTAAAATAGGCCTAAATTCTCAAGATCAAAAAGTGTTTGCTCCGGGTAATACCGGCGTCAAAACCTTTGAAACACCGATTGGCCGTATTGCATTACTAATTTGTTATGATGATACCTACTGGCAATATGTACGTTTAGCCGCATTAGAAGGGGCACAAATCATTGGTTGGCATTCAGTATCCGACCGTATGATGCCTAACGCGAGTCCTGCTGAAATGCTTGGGGATCACTCAACCGTTGCGCATGTACAGCATATGAGTACTTTCAATGGTGTCTGGGTAATTTGTGCAACACGCAGTGGAATTGAAACTAACCCAATTACCAAAGGGCAGCTCTATTATAATGGTGGTTCGAGCGTATGGGCACCATCAGGACATAAAGTGGCTCAATCTCCAGTGCTTAGCCCATTAGAGTTAGAACCGGGATTAAATGGCATATACAGTGCGATGATTGACTTAGATGAAGCGGATAAACAGCGCGATGCATTACTGGCGAAGCGTCGGCCTGAATTATATTTCCCAATGCTTGCTTTTCATCGTAGCCCGACAGATATCAATGCCACATCAACAATAACGCAAACAACGCTGATTGCGGCGCAGTGGGAAAAATCGCTTTCTAAGCTAAACTCAGTCCTAGTGGGAGAAAATGAGTTGCTGGTTCTTCCTGAGCTTTCTGCGCTACCTTATACCAACGATCCCAACATTATTTTGTCTTATGCCGAACAACAAGGGGGCACTTTTGAGCAAACATTGAGTCAGGCGGCTCAAAAGGGGAAAGGGTATATTGTTGGAAGCTACCCTGAAATTGAAACGGATAAATTGTTCCATACGGTGGTGCTTGCAGGGCCATTAGGGGAAATATTAGCGCGCTATCGCGTTACACATCTTAATGAGCGAGATAGTGGCTGGGCAACAGCGGGTAGTTCTGTGAGTGTGACAGCAACGCCAATTGGGCGTATTGCACTGGCGGCTGCACATGAATTAGATGTTCCTGAATTAGGGGGGTTATACAGTACGTTACGCGCTGATATCCTTGCTGCACCAGCCGGTATCCCGAGTGATTTAAAAGTAGAAATTGATAGCCATCTTTTTTCGGTTGAAGAGCCGCCGACAGGACGTGCCGATTTTATCCCTTATGCCATCGCGACATTAAACCAATTATGGGTGGTTTGTGGAGGACGAAACGAACGTGATTCGACGTCAGCGGCTATTTATGGGCCAGAGCCTGTCGTGCTTACTCCAACCTTAACCGCACAACGAGGGGCTGAAGATGTACGTTTGCAAGCTCAGGTACCTGCTCCTTTTACGTGGATTAACCAAGAACGATTGGTGAGTGGCCAGCAAGCTATTTGGTTTCCCCCGTTAACACAGTAATGTTTATATTTTCCCGTTGTTGTTAGAAAAATAGCAACGGGATCTTATCATGAATAAAAGCCCTATTAATGGCTTCAATAATTAGATTATTAATATGCTGACTTTTCGACAGTTTGGTAGTCAAGAAACGTGGATTAAAACACTTCATTTTTTAGGGATTGTGGCCTCGTTGGTTTTAATAGCGAGTATTTCTATTGAAACCTTTAATCATGACCCCTTTCTCAAGCGGTCAATTTATTTTGATATTCAATTTTGGATCTGCATTTATTTTACATGTGATTTTTTTATTTTTTTATTTATTTCAAAAAACAAAAAAAAGTTTGTCAAAAAATACGCGATTATCGTTTTGTTATCTGTTCCGTATTTAACCATATTGGATTACACATCGATAAAATTTACTGAGGAGCAAATTTATCTTATTCGGTTTATCCCCTTATTTCGTGGTGGTGCAGCGTTTGTCATGCTTATGATGATGGTTGTAAAACGAAATACGACAGCATTATTTTTATCTTATATGATTTTGTTATTTTCAACGGTCTATTTTATTAGCTTAATTTTCTACATTTTCGAACGGGGTCTTAATGTTGATGTTAAAACGTATGGGGATGCCATTTGGTGGGCGGCAATGACTGTCACCACATTGGGTTCAAATATTATCCCAGTGACGAGTGCTGGTAAAGTCATTACCACTATTCTGGCGGCTACTGGTATGACGGTTTTTCCTATTTTTACGGTATACATCACCTCGATTATTAGTCGACTAAGTCAGTCAGAAAAAGAATCATCAAGACAGGTAAGTAAACTATGATTTCCTCTCCTAAAGTCCCTTTTATGCAGTTACCCACGATCGCATTTTTATTAGCTATTGCATCAGGAATGCTTGATGGGTATGCCTTTTTTACGACTAAATCATTCGCTACTTTTCAGTCAGGCAATATTATTATGTTAGGTTATGAGTTTGCTAAGCACGGCCTAACCGCAGTGATGCCTTATATTATTTCTATTATTTCCTTTGGTGCGGGAGCAATGCTGTTGGCATGGATCCGTTATCGCTATAATACTGATGAAAAAACCTGGACATTTACGTTATTGTCATTGGAAATTGTCCTTTTATTATTACTTATTATTTATATTTTCTTATTTAACGTGCAGTCAAATGGGTTTCATGCTGTTTGGGCTCTTTCTTTTATTGCGGGAATGCAAGGTAATGCGTTTCATAAGATTAATGGCATGCTATATGGCAATATTGCGGTGACCTTGAATGTGCAACTGGGCTTTAGTTCATTGGCAGAGTCTATTGCATTTAAAGGTCAAGAAAGAAAAAGTGCATTATATAAAAGTTATTGTTATTTTCTGACACTATTGGGCTTTGCTGGCGGGGCTTTCATGATGGTGTTATTAGCTGATTATGCAAAGGAATATGCTTTATTTGCCACACTAATTCCATTGTGTTTGATATTTTTCTTTGGACATCAGTTTTCGAAAGAAAATAAAGGAATGCCAATAGATTCAAACTAGTTTGGATGAAAGAGGCGGGGAAGCCCCGCCTGCTAAGATGTTGTTATAGGTCGTGCTGGTGGTTGAGCGCTTCAACTGTTTTTTTGGCACCGTTATCACGTAGTGAAAGGTAGAATGCAGTCACCTTTTCAGTAAATAACGAATTATTAACCAGTTCGTCGGTAAACAAACTGTTGAGAGAAAGCAGTGCGCGAACACGGCTTTCATCATCAGTGCTGTTTGCAACTAGCTCAGCCAATTTTACAGCCTGTGGGTCGCTGACTTGAATTTCTGCGCCATGATCATCTTTTCCGCTGACATAACGCATCCATCCCGCAACCGCTAAGGCTAAATAATCAAATGATTGGCCGTTTTTAAGATGAATTTGGATAGAGTCGAGTAAACGTTGAGATAATTTCAGCGTTCCATCCATCGCGATTTGCCAAGTACGATGTTTCAACCCCGTATTTTTGAAACGCTCAATCAGGGCATTAGCATAGGCGGGTAAATCCACATTTTTGATGGATAACGTTGGTGCTTGCTCATTGACCATCAGGTGATAAGCCGCTTTTTCATAAGCGCTATCCTGCATGCACTCATTAATGTATTGGTAACCAGCCAAATAACCTAAATATGCAAGAAATGAGTGGCTACCATTTAACATGCGCAGTTTCATTTCTTCAAATGGAATGACATCTGTCACTAATTGAGCGCCCGCTTTTTCCCACTCAGGACGGCCCGCGACAAAATTGTCTTCAATCACCCACTGGCGAAATGGCTCACAGGCAATGGCGACTTTATCGACGATAGGGCCCAGTTGAGATTGAATTTTCTCTGCAGTGTCTGGTGTCATGGCAGGTACAATTCTATCCACCATGGTAGATGGAAAAGTGACGTTGGCTTCAATCCAATTGGCCAGTGTGACATCCTGTTTTGCGGCCATCGCTAAAATGACATTTTTCGTAATATGGCCATTTTCAGGCATATTATCACAGGACATGACTGTAAATGGCGCAATACCTAGTGCTTTACGGCGTTTTAACGCCTCAACAATCAGGCCCGGCAATGATTTAGGGGTATCTGGTGAGGCTAAATCATGTGCGATAGCGGGGTTAGAAAAATCAATCGAGCCTGTCGCGGGTACATAGCAATAACCTTTTTCAGTAACAGTCATGGAAACGATGGCAATGTTAGGGTCTAACATGCGATTGATAACAGCATTAATTCCGTGAATGGTTGGGTGTAATGCTTCTTTTACCACCCCCACCGTACGGGTTTGCCAATTATCGCCTTGCATTTCAACTACGTTATAAAGGCAATCTTGAGCGAGTAAATCTTCAATTTGTTGCTCGCCACCGACTAAATTGACTTCGCAAAAACCCCAATTACTCTGCTGTTCTGTGGCTAAAATATCGGCAAAGATGGCTTGGTGGGCGCGATGGAACGCGCCGAAACCTAAGTGAAGCATTTTTACCTTTATCTGCTCCCTATCATAGCTTGGTACTTTGATAGTCGCAGGTAATTGGTTTAGGTTATTGGTTGACAGTTGCATATTTCACTTTACCTTTTTGTTGTTCAGCCTCTTCAACAGCATCCAACGTACTGGTTAAATCACGATCTTTCACTTCAGGCATAATGATGGCGCTGATTAATGAAATGGCAGAGTAAATGATGATCATGATGGCAATTGGCCACCAGCTTCCGGTGACGCTACAGAAAATACCTGCTAGAACTGGGCCTAAGCCAGAGGCAATTAAGCCACCAATTTCTTTGGCCACAGCCATACCGGTGAAGCGGTTACGTGAGTTGAACATTTCAGCCATCGTAATATTTTCTAAGGCAAATAATCCGAGTACTGAACAGTTATGAACGATAATAATACAGATGGTAATTAAGCTAACGCTGTTCGCACCATCGACGATGACAGATAACATCGGGTAGGCGAGCAACATGGCAGATAAACTAAGAATAATATAAGGAATACGACGACCAAATTTATCGGATATCAGACCAATCACAGGAATAGTTAGGAAACCGACAACGGAGCTGATCATGATCGCATCAGTTGGAATACTCTTATCAAACAATAGGCTTTGAACCAAATATCCTGCTAAGAAAGTTTGAATTAACCCAGAGTTACCTGCTTGACCGAAACGAATGCCAGTCGCTAACCAAAATGCTTTAGATTTAAACATGGCAAAGAAACTTTCCTTCGGTGGTGTTTGTACTGCAACTTTGGCTTCTTGTTCTTCCGTATTTTGCACTTTCTCAAATACAGGGCTTTCTTTCAGATTCAGTCGTAACCATACAGCAAACAGCATTACCACGAAGCTTGCCAAGAACGGTACACGCCAGCCCCAAGCCAGTAAGTCTGACTTATCTAACCAGAAGAACATGACTGCCCAAATCGCAGTTGCGCTTAATGTGCCACAGTTTGTTCCCAGACCCACTAATGAGGCCACAATACCACGGCGGCCTTTTGGTGCATATTCTGCCAGCATGGTACCTGCGCCTGAAATTTCAGCGCCTGCCCCTAAGCCTTGAATAATTCGCAAGAGAACTAATAACAGCGGTGCGAGGATACCTACCTGTGCGTAGGTTGGTAATACCCCGATTAATGTAGTACACACCCCCATCATAGTGATGGTGATAAAGAGTACTTTTTTACGACCGATTCGGTCGCCCATTTGACCAAAGAAAATCGCACCAACAATACGTGCGACATATCCGGCACCATAAGTTCCCATCGCAAGAATTAATGCCATTGAAGCGGATTGTTCAGGGAAAAATATTTCATGGAAAACAAGTGCTGCACCTAACGAGTAAAGCTGGAAATCCATAAACTCTAGAGCGGTTCCTAGCCAGCCTGAAACTGCAGCTTTGGTTAGATCGCCAGAACTGCGTTCCACTTTCCCTGATGGGTCAATTGACTGAGTATTCATATTATTATCCTATTAATCACGTAGGGTAGTATCCAAATTGGATTTATTTTTTTTAATTAAATTAAAAGGTTAAAAGAATTTTACAGCAGGTTTTCTGGTCTTTTTCAAAGGTTAAGATTGCCTCTTGTGCTTCAGTGAATGGGAACTGATGCGTCAAGATTTTCGTTGGGTCAATTTTTTTAGATTCTATCCAGCTAATCACCTCAGGGAATTTTTTGGCATTCAAACGTGAAGAAAACAATGAAATCTCTTTGCTGGTGATACTTTGCTGTGTAACGGCACTTGCTTCACTTGAAAAGCCCATAATAGAAACTCTTGCTGCGGGGGAAGCAATCAAGATGGCTTCTTGTAAGATAGCGGGATGGCAAGCGGCATCAAGTACTAACGTTGGGCGAAGCCCCAGTGCTTTGAGTTGCTCTGGTAGTGGGGTTTGTGAGTTATCAATGACAATATCAGCACCACAATCTTTTGCTCTTGCTAAACGTTCAGCCACACGGTCAACCATAATCAAGGTTTTGACTTGATAAACCCCTTTGAGAACCTGTGCGCAGGTTAACCCAATCGTACCCGCACCATAGACTAATGCGATGTCATCTTGAGTTGGGTGAACATGCGAAGTCACGTTGGCGGCAATAGAGTATGGCTCAACGGTAACGGCACATTCATCGCTGATTGAATCAGGAATAGTATAAGCATTGGCCGCAGGGACATTGACATATTCAGTGAACCCGCCATCAGTATGAACACCCAATACTTCTAGTGTTTCACACACATTTGGTTTACCAATTGAGCATGGGTAACAATGACCACAGCTAAGGACTGGGTCGATAGAGACACGTTCACCAACGCGTTTACTGTCTACGTCTGAACCCACTTTTTCAATGACACCGAAAAATTCATGGCCAATCACACGTGGATATTTTGCAAATGGGTTATGGCCACGGTAGATATGGCTGTCAGAACCACAAATACCGGCTAAGCGAACTTTTATTTGTACTTGATTTTCAGCCGGTTCAGGAACTGAACGTTCTTCAATCAATAACGTATTGGGTTCTTTAATTACTACCGATTTTACAGCTTTCATATTTGACTCCGAATAAAATAAAAATTACCAGTTCCACAACGTGCCGTCTTCGAGACGAGCGACTGGAAGATAAGCTGGGTTGTACGGGTATTTCGCTGCCAGTTTTTCATTAAAATCGATACCTAAACCGGGCTTATCACTTGGGTGCATATAACCATCGTTGAACGTCCAGTTGGTCGTAAATACGGACAACATTTCTTCTGAATAGCCCATAAACTCTTGAACGCCGAAATTGGGTACCCAAAGGTCAAAGTGTAAGGCGGCAGCATGGCAAATTGGGGATAAGTCAGATGGACCATGAGAACCAGTTCTGACTTGGTAAAGTGAAGCAAAATCAGCAATTCGGCGCATTCCCGTGATCCCACCAGCATGCGTGATTGTGGTGCGGATATAATCGATGAGTTGCTCTTCAATCAATTGTTTACAATCCCAAATGCTATTAAAAACTTCACCTACGGCGATTGGGGTGACGGTATGTTGACGAATTAATCTAAAACAAGCTTGGTTTTCCGCTGGTGTTGGGTCTTCCATCCAAAATAATCGATAATCTTCAATACTTTTACCGAAGCGAGCCGCTTCAATAGGGGTCAAGCGATGGTGCATATCGTGTAAAAGGTGCTCATTGAAGCCATATTTGTCCCGAACGGCTTCAAACAGTTTGGGCATAAAGTCCAGATATTTTTCGGTTGACCAAAGTTGTTCTTCAGGGTGATGGCCTTTTGTGGCAGGTTCATAAGCAAGGTTTTTTCCTTTACTCTGTCCATAGGTGGTTGCCATTCCTGGAATGCCACATTGCACACGGATCGCTTTAAAACCTTTTTCTTTATATTTTGCGTAGTTATCTAGTGTTTCAGCAATATCGGTACCCGTGGTGTGGCAATAAACCATCACTCCTTCACGAGAAGCGCCACCGAGTAACTGATAGACCGGAAGGTTGGCAATTTTGCCTTTAATATCCCACAGTGCCATATCAATCGCAGAAATGGCGGACATCGTAACTGGGCCTCTACGCCAGTAAGCTCCCTTATAGAAGAACTGATAAATATCTTCAATTTTATGTGGGTCACGGCCTATTAGCTGAGGACAGAGGTGATCTTGAAGATAGGATGCTACAGAGAGCTCTCTCCCGTTAAGGGTGGCATCACCTAATCCATATACGCCTTCATCGGTCGTAATTTTTAATGTGACAAAATTACGACCGGGGCTACATACAAAGACTTCTGCTTTTATGATTTTCATTTTGGCCCGAATCCCTATTACGTGTTAACCAACTGATCAACCAAATTACCGTAAAATACTCAAAGTGGTTTATTTATTGGTTGACCAAATTCTCTTTTTTTCACTCTATCAATCGGTAAATTAAAAAACAATGACTAAAAAGACGACAATAAGTGAATCTGATCACAAATTGGTTAACTAATTTTGCGGAAATAGTGGATAAATTGGTTGACCATTGTAATGAGGGACGATAATCTACAATGGAAGAACTAAATTTAATTCGACAACGCGTTGTACATATATATGAAAACTCAATACCGCTCGTACCAATACCTAGGTCAGCAGTTAAAAGAGCTCATTGCATCTGGTGAATATCCGATAGGAAGTCGTTTAATGCCAGAGCGTGAGATCGCTAAAAAATATGATGTTAGTCGCTCATTGGTACGTGAAGCACTCATCATGTTGGAAATTGAAAAATTGGTTTCTATCAAGAAAGGTTCTGGGGTTTATGTCATTAATCATCCAGACCTATTGATTGATGAAATTAAAAGTTTAGATCATGGCCCTTTTGAAATACTGCAAGCTCGCCAAGTGATTGAAAGTGCGATAGCTGCATGCGCTGCTTTGTCAGCAACAAAAGCTGATATCCAAGAGATCCGCGCATTATTAGAAGATGAGCGAATTAAAGTCGCAAATAATGAAAGTGACGATGCTAATGATCATAAGTTCCACGTGTTAATTGCTCGCGCAAGCAAGAATGACATGATGGCGAAGATTATTGATGATATCTGGGCTGTGCGGTTACAAAGCCCTATGTGGGATAAGCTTCACGAACATATTGACAACACAACTTACCGAAAGAAGTGGTTGGTTGATCATGAAAATATTTTAAATGCACTACAAAAACGTGATCCGGAGTTGGCTAAAAAAGAGATGTGGCAGCATTTAGAGAATGTCAAAAATACGCTAATGCAGCTTTCTGATTTTGATGACCCCAATTTTGATGGTTACCTATTTGAAACAATTCCTTATCAGACTATTTTTGAATAATCGAAGGAGAAGTACTCATGGAGCATACGTGGCGTTGGTACGGTCCTAATGACCCTGTTTCTTTAAGTGATGCTAGGCAAGCAGAGGCGACAGGTATCGTCTCTGCGCTCCACCATATTCCTAACGGTGAAGTTTGGAGTGTCGAGGAGATTTTAAAGCGTAAGGCTATCATTGAAGATGCTGGGTTAGTTTGGTCTGTCGTGGAAAGTATTCCTGTTCACGAAGATATTAAAACTCAACAAGGTAATTTTGATCTCTATATTCAAAATTACCAACAGAGTATTCGTAATTTAGCATCCTGTGGTATTAAGACCATTTGCTATAATTTTATGCCAATTCTAGATTGGACGCGTACTGACCTTGCTTACACGCTACCGGATGGCTCCAAAGCGTTACGGTTCGATAATATTGCTTTTGCTGCGTTTGAAATTCATATTTTAAAGCGTGAAAATGCGGCAGCGAGTTATTCAGAACAAGAAGTTAAAGAAGCAGCTGAGTATTATGCCAATATGTCATCTGATGACATTGAAAATCTGATTAAAACCATCATCGCAGGGCTACCGGGTGCGGAAGAAGGTTATACATTAGACCAATTCCGTGAGCGCTTGGCGCTGTATAATAATATTGATGAAAATCAGTTACGTGAGAATTTACGTTATTTCTTGCAGAAAATCGTTCCTGTCTGTGAAGAAGAAAATGTGGTTTTAGCTATTCACCCGGATGACCCTCCACGCCCAATTTTAGGCCTGCCACGTATTGTTTCTACCATTGAAGATATGCGGTTTATTAAGCAAAGCTGCGATAGTATTCATAATGGGTTTACTATGTGCACAGGTTCTTATGGTGTACGAGCCGATAACGACCTAGTAAAAATGATTAATGAATTTGGTGATCGCATTCATTTCACACATTTACGTTCAACAGTGAGAGAAAATAACCCAAATACCTTCCATGAAGGCAATCATATTGCAGGTGATGTTGATATGTTTGAAGTGGTCAAAGCCATTTTAGCGGTTGAACAGAAACGCTATGCTGCGGGGCTTGCACCCATTCCAATGAGACCAGACCATGGCCACCAAATTTTAGATGATTTGAAAAAAGTGACCAACCCAGGCTATTCCGCTATTGGGCGCTTAAAAGGTTTAGCGGAAGTTAGAGGTTTAGAGCTTGCAATTAAGCGTATGTATTACCCTGAATTACTGAAAATCTAAAACCTAATTCGTTGTTAACAATATTGGCTTTTTATTTGGTATTTTGATGATACCAAAGGGACTGTTATACCCCTAAAGAAGCAAAACTGTTATTTCATTGTTACGCGACCGAATAGTATTTGGTCGCGTATTCTATTGACCATAAATGCTTTTTATATTTATTTTTATCTAAAAGGTACAGTAGATATGATATTAAATATATTTATGTTTTTATTTATTTCTTATTGAAGAACGGCAATAAAAAACACCTTGAGATAAGAGTGAAATACCTATTCCTGTTGCAAATAGAAGGCTGCTTGCAGCATAAGCTTGTAGTCATAACCACTTCAAACCATAACTTCAGAATTTTTATCCTAGTGATAACAATTTATTTATATCAAATAAAACAATCATCATCCTGATTTACATTTACCTTGATCTACTCCGGGTTAATGGAAGGGATAATTCAGGGGCTAGAGTAGCCTCAAGATGACTTTTGTTTTATCCTGAACATTAGAGAACCGCTTTCGCGGATATAAATATGATGAGCAAAAACGCTTTCGAGAAAATAAATAGCCTTTTCTCGGGAATTGTCGTTATAAAAAAATAGAAAAGAGAGAACGCAATGGGTATTCGTATCGTTCCTAAAGAAGAGTTAGGACAAGAAAGATTGAAAGAAAAAGGAATTGGTTTTATTCCACCAGTTCTGTTTCCTAACTTAAAAAGCTTATATCAGCGCCGTGCTGAGCGACTTAAAGAACTTGGTGCGGGAGAACATCCTTTTGCAGATTATCTGAATTTTGCCGCTGAAGTGGCAACCGCGCAACATAATGCACAGCATGATAATCCATTAGAAATGGATATGGCATCTATCCTTGAGCGTTCAACAAATACCAATAATTCGCCATTGGATGCAAAAACATTTCCACGCACAACACATTGGCACAAATTATTGACGGCAATTATTGCCGAATTAATGCCAGTCGTGCCTGAGTCTGTACGCCCTGCGTTAGAAAACCTGAATAAAGCGTCTGAAACAGAACTCGAAGCCATGGCAACTGCGTTGCTAAATGAAGAATTTGAAAAAGTGCCTGCGGATAAATCGATGTTTATTTGGGCTGCATTATCGGTGTATTGGGCACAAATGGCAGCAAATATCCCGGGTAAAGCGCGTGCAGAGCATGGTGACCATCGTCATTTCTGTCCTGTATGTAATAGCATGCCAGTGTCGAGTATTGTGCAAATTGGTACATCACAAGGTTTACGTTATTTGCACTGTAATTTATGTGAAACTGAATGGCATATGGTGCGCGTAAAATGCAGTAACTGTGAGCAAACGGGTAAATTGAATTATTGGTCATTAGATGATGAAAATGCAGCAGTTAAAGCTGAAAGCTGTGGTGATTGTGGTAGCTATCTGAAAATCCTTTATCAAGAAAAAGAAGCTAAAGTTGAAGCTGTCGCTGATGATTTAGCGTCAATTATTTTAGATGCTCGCATGGAAGAAGAAGGTTTTGCACGTAGCAGTATTAATCCGTTCTTGTTCCCTGGTGAAAAATAAGCGGTAAAAGAGAATCGTGACTATGGCTGAATCAGACTTGGTTTTATATCGCCAACTTCCTGCGATTGATAAATTATTGCAACTCGATGAAGTGCAAATATTGATTGAACAATCAGGGGCTCACTGGGTCACTGCATGTTTACGTGAGATGCAAGAGCAAGCTCGAACCTGTATTGCACAGGCAGGGAAATTACCTGCCTGGCAGGAAGATTGGGTAAAAGAGTTAGTTCAACGCCATCAAGCTTTAGGGCAAAGTGCCCTAAAAAACGTGTTTAACTTGACCGGTACGGTGTTACATACCAATTTAGGCCGTGCGGTAATGTCGACCACAGCCGTGAATGCGGTTAGCCAAGTGATGAGTTCGCCTATCACATTAGAATATTCTCTAGATGGCGCGATGCGAGGGCATCGTGACCGTGCGATTGCTGATTTACTGTGTGAGCTTACTGGCGCAGAAGATGCGTGTATTGTTAATAATAATGCTGCTGCAGTTTTATTATTGTTAGCAACGGTTGCGAATGGCCAGCAAGTTATTGTTTCTCGTGGTGAATTAGTTGAGATTGGCGGGGCTTTTCGAGTGCCTGATGTCATGGCTCAGGCTGGCTGCCAATTAGTTGAAGTGGGAACAACAAATCGGACCCACTTACGTGACTATGAGAATGCGATTAATGATCAAACGGCACTATTAATGAAAGTGCATACCAGTAATTACAGTATTGAAGGATTTACTGCTGAAGTTGAAGGTGAAGAGCTTGCAGAGCTAGGTAGAAAGCACCAATTACCAACGGCAATTGATTTAGGCAGTGGTTCGATGATTGATATGACGGCTTATGGGCTACCCGCAGAGCCCATGCCACAAAATTATCTTTCTCAAGGCATTGATTTGGTTTCAATTTCTGGGGATAAACTTCTCGGTGGTCCACAAGCAGGGATTATTTTAGGGAAGAAGAAATGGATTGATGCAATTCAAAAACATCCATTAAAACGTGCTTTACGGGTTGATAAAATGGTTTTAGCTGCACTTGAAGCAACGCTAAAACTGTATTTAACGCCCGAAAAACTCACAACAGAATTACCCACACTACGTTGGCTAACACGAGATCCTGAAACTATTCGTGATAGCGCAGAAAGTATCGTTGTTGCCCTACAAGCCTTTTACGGGGACAAATTCATTGTTGAAGTTGAGCATTGCCTCTCACAAATAGGTAGCGGCTCACTTCCTATCGACCGTCTTCCTAGCTTTGCGGTAACCTTTACACCGTTAAATGGAAAAGGTAGCGCATTAGAGCAACTCGCTACGCAATGGCGTCAGTTACCTCAACCCGTGATTGGGCGTATGAAAGAAGGTAAATTGTGGCTTGACCTGCGCTGTCTTGATGATGAACATGCGTTATTACAGGCTTTACTTTCATGATTTTTGCGACTGCAGGCCATGTTGACCATGGTAAAACCTCATTAATTCAAGCTATTACTGGCGTAAATACCGCACACCTCCCCGAGGAAAAAAAGCGCGGAATGACCATTGACCTAGGGTATGCCTACTGGCCGCAACCAGATGGTAGCTCGATTGGTTTTATCGACGTTCCAGGACATGAAAAATTTTTAGCCAATATGTTGGCTGGGATTGGCGGCATAAATCATGCGCTTTTGGTTGTCGCTTGTGATGATGGTGTGATGGCGCAAACCCTTGAACACCTTTCTATTTTAAGACTAGCGGGCTGTGAAAATGTCAGTGTCATACTGACGAAGGCTGACCGAGTTGACCATTCGCGAATTGAGCAGGTTACGAAGCAAGTTACCTCTGAGTTGGCTCAGCAAGGTTGGCCAGATGCAAAACTATTTATTACGTCTATCGAAGATGGGCGTGGCATTGATGCGCTGCGGATATATCTGCAACAGCTTCATCAGCAAAGTGGTTCACATCCCAATATCCAACGTCGTTTTCGTTTAGCCATTGACCGCGTTTTTTTGGTTAAAGGTGCAGGGATTGTGGTGACTGGTACCGCGTTAGCGGGAAAAATTCAAGTTGGCGAATCACTTTGGGTGACTGGGGCGGATAAGCAAGTTCGTGTCAGAGGTATTCATCGGCAAAACCAACTATCTGAATTCGCTGTCGCGGGGGACCGTGTGGCTTTAAACTTGACAGGTGATATTGATAAAGAAAATATCACTCGAGGTGATTGGTTACTTGCAGAGCAACCTGCGTTTATTGCGACACGGGTTATTGTCGAATTGGAATGCGATACATTAATTAAGCACTGGCAGCCTGTGCATCTCTATCATGGTGCAAGCCATATCACTGGCCGAGTATCATTATTAGTGGAGCAAGGAGAAACCCCTGTTCTCGCAGAATTAATTTTAGATACCCCATTATGGTTAGTAGAGAATGACCGGTTAATCATTCGTGATATTAGCGCTCGCCAAACGTTAGGTGGGGCTCGAGTGATACGTTTGGTTTCCCCACGCCGAGGTAAAAGGCTCCCAGAGTTTTTGGATTGGTTATCTAAGCTTTGCCGAGAACAAGACGAACTGGCTCACTTTAAGTTACAACTTCCACAAGGTGAACTTAATTTACGGGATTACAGTTGGGCGCGGCAACTCACCCATGAAGCATTAGATAATTTATTAGCAAAAACGGATGTGGAACGGGTTGGCAATCACGTTTTATCCATGTTTAAAACGCAAATAGCGAAAGAACATATCGTTCAAACTCTTGAAAAATTTAATGAAATACACAGTGACCAAATTGGTGTTGGCAAAGCACGTTTAAAACGTATGGCTCTGCCTTCAATGAGTGAGGCATTAGCCTTTAAATTCATTAATGACCTAATTACTGACAATGTTATTAAGCAAACACGTGGCTGGCTACATATGCCTCAACATGGGTTGGTGTTTGATGTGCAACAGCAGTTGATTTGGCAACAAATATACCCACTATTTTCACGTAATGAGGCGTGGTGGGTGCGTGATTTAGCATTAGAAAGTGGTTATGAAGAAGACACGATGCGCCGCGTGTTAAAAAAGGCGGCACAAATGGGGTTAATTACGGCAATAGTTCGTGACCGCTATTATAGTCATGAACAAATTAATTATTTTGCTTCACTTATTCATCGTTATTGCTTGGAAAATGAAGCTATTTTTGCGGCTGATTTTCGTAACGAATTAGGGATTGGCCGAAAACTCGCGATTCAAATTCTTGAGTTTTTTGATAAAAGCGGTTTTACTCGTCGTAAAGGCGATGGTCACCATTTACGAGATAAAGGCATTTTCGTTGAATAAATTGAGTGTTTTAATCCGTTATAGTAGTGCCTCATAGCAACCTCCAATATTAAACTTGTGGTAAAACTAATGAAGAAAAAGTTATTTGCAGGCTTTTATCTGGCATTGATCTTTATTGGCTCCCTTTTCTTAGTCTTTGAAAAAGGTAGTGTAATTTATCCTGCACTCATATCGGTCAGTGTATATGCCGTTTTATTCGGTATTTTAATGGTGCTAACAGCCCGCTGGTTATTTTCTGCGATTATTACCAGTACATTATTTATCATTATTAAATTCCTGAACCAGTTAAAAGTTCATTATTACAAAGAACAACTCTTCTTTAGTGATATCAATATCATGACGGACACTTCCAATATGGGCACCTTGGGCCATTACTGGTTAGCGGGTGTCGCATTGGTTGGGTTCCTTATTTTATTAATCATTAATGGGGTTATTAGCTGGCGGTTGATCAAACCAAGCAAATCAAAAATGACTCGCTTTATTGGTGTCGTTCTTATTATTGCAGGTTACTTTGGTATTAACTTCACAAGCTCACATTATTATGACAGATGGTCCCAGACGTTGCCAAAAGGCCGGGGGACAGTGACCAATATTATTATGTCAGCACAAAATGCGAGTTATCAATCCCCTGAATTTGCCGGTTCAGCCGATTACTTTGTGGAAAAAGCGGCCACTATCTCCCTAGAAAATAATGCGGTATCAGAAAAACCAGACATCGTTTTATTACTACAAGAATCTACGGTTGACCCACATATTTATGATTTACCTGAAGGAACCAAACTTCCCGATTTATTTATGTTCCAGCAAGATAATGGCGTAAGCGCGCATAGTCAGATGCGGGTGCAAACTTTTGGTGGGGGAACTTGGTTATCTGAATTCTCCGCCCTAACAGGCTTAAATAGCGATGATTTCGGTGCGCAAAAAAGCGGTGTATTTTATTTTATCGTTGACCACCTTAAAAATAGCTTATTCAAAGAAATGAAGGCCAACGGTTATTATACCGTGGTACTTACCCCCTTTAATAAAGGTGCATACCATTCCGGCCATGCCTATGAAACGCTTGGGGTTGATAGAATTATTCAACCACAAGAACTTGGTTACCCAGGAAAATTACAAGATAACTTATGGACGATCAGCACCGATGATATGCTGAAATACGTAAAAGAAATCTTAGCTCAAGAAACAGATAAACCTGTATTTATTTTCTCTCTTACCATGTATGAACATGGCCCCTATAAAGAGAGTCATAGTGATGACTATGGCATAAAAGATAAAATTAAAAATCCAGATGCTGCAGGTGAATTTAGCCATTACATGGACAAAATCGTAACTTCAGATGCATCAATACGTGATTTTGCAGACTTTATTGAAAAACGTGAGCGTCCGTTGATGTTCTTATATTTTGGTGACCATCAACCAGGCATTAGTTTAAATCAGTATAATTCTTCATTTTCATCCCCCGCTTATTTAACACAATTTACCTTACGGGATAATTTGAAATCAGGCGCGGTGATAAAAACGGGCCAGTTAACTGATATTTCCTTCTTAGGCGGTATCTTATTGGAAAGGGCAAATTTAAAAATTTCCCCATTTTATGAGGCCAACATCAAGATGCGTCACTTATGTGATGGCAAGCTGAATGATTGTGAAGACCAGAAGTTACTGGATAGCTACCGTAACTATGTTTATAAAATTTTAGATGCAGCCAATGCCAATAAAGGCGATATTCATTAGTATGTGATTATCAGCCGTAGATATTTACGGCTGATACCTTCTTTTTATGATTCCCCACCTAGAATATTAATATTTTCTTAAAATTTATTATTTTTTACGATTTTTGGTTTTCATAACAAAACCATTTGTTATTTTTTTTGTCTTAATTTTAGTTAATTTTTCTGTGAATTAGGTGCTCATTTAGAGCTTTAGAATGGTTTAACGCTAGAAGACAATCAATATGAAATATTTGGTTACGGGAAGTGCGGGTTTTATTGGTTTTACGCTTTGCCAGCGTTTATTAGAGAATGGGCATGAAGTTGTCGGAATTGATAACTTAAATGCGTATTATGATCAGGGGCTTAAACAATCCCGTTTACATTTATTGGAGCAGTTCCCTTTATTTCGCTTTATTCATCTTGACCTCACTGACCGTGAAACCGTTCGGGTATTGTGTACCCAAGAACAATTTGACCGAGTCATTCACTTAGCGGCACAAGCGGGTGTTCGTTACTCGTTGGAAAACCCATTTGCTTATGCAGATAGCAATTTGACCGGCCATCTCGCTATTTTAGAAGGCTGCCGTCAGGCAAAAGTGAAGCATTTGGTCTATGCCTCTTCAAGTTCGGTGTACGGCGTAACCGATAAGACGCCATTTACCACGGACATGGCAACCGATCACCCTATCTCACTGTATGCTGCAACAAAGAAAGCCAATGAATTAATGGCGCACTCATATTCACATTTATATCAGTTGCCGACTACAGGGCTGCGCTTCTTTACGGTTTATGGCCCATGGGGGCGCCCAGACATGGCTTTATTCAAATTTACGAAAGCTATTTTGGCGGGCGAGCCTATCGATGTCTATAATAACGGCAATCTCAGCCGTGATTTCACTTTTGTTGATGATATTGTCGAAGGTGTGATCCGTATTTCAGATATAATTCCACAAGCAAACCCGAATAACTCTTCGGCATCACCAGCAGAAAGCAGCGCGCCATATCGAATCTATAATATTGGTAATGGGCAGCCCGTTAAGTTGATTGAATTTATTTCTGCACTGGAAAAAGCACTGGGTAAAGAAGCGATTAAAAACTTTTTACCTATGCAAGCGGGTGATGTGTACACCACTTGGGCGGATACAGAAGACTTGTTTAATGTAACAGGTTATCGCCCACAAGTTTCTATTGAGCAGGGTGTTCAAGCATTTGTGGATTGGTATCGTTCTTATTACCACCAATAATATCAATAAGCTGTAACATCCTTAGCAGGATTTGAGAGGCAAGTTTGAAAATAGCAATCGCAGGAACCGGCTACGTCGGCCTATCTAACGCCATGTTGCTGTCACAAAACCACGAAGTGGTCGCCGTGGACATCATCCCTGAAAAAGTGGCGATGTTAAACAACCATCAATCACCGATTGTTGATGCAGAAATTGAGCAGTTTTTAACGGAAAAGACCCTCAATTTTCGTGCTACAGAAGATAAAACAGAAGCCTACACAGGGGCTCAGTACGTGATTGTGGCGACACCAACTGACTATGACCCCAAAACCAATTATTTTAACACCCAGTCAGTTGAATCTGTTATTCATGACGTGAATGGCATTAACCCTGCAGCGACGATCATCGTGAAATCCACTATTCCGGTGGGCTTTACTGCACGTTTACGTGAAGAATTTGGTTATACCAACGTGATTTTCTCCCCTGAATTTTTACGTGAAGGCCGCGCTTTGTGGGATAACTTGCATCCTTCCCGTATCGTGGTGGGAGAGCGTTCAGAGCGCGCAAAAATTTTTGCGGATTTACTGCTTGAAGGTGCAATTAAAAAAGACGTTCCCGTGTTATTTACCGATGGCACTGAAGCCGAAGCCATTAAACTATTTGCCAACACCTATTTAGCCATGCGTGTGGCGTACTTTAATGAGCTCGACACCTATGCAGAAAGCCGCGGTTTAAATGCACGCCAAATTATTGAAGGGGTTTCTTTAGACCCACGTATTGGCAGCCATTATAACAACCCCTCATTCGGTTACGGTGGTTATTGTTTACCAAAAGATACCAAGCAACTGTTAGCTAACTACGATGACGTGCCAAATAACTTGATTAACGCCATTGTGGAATCGAACCGTACTCGCAAAGACTTTATTTCGGATGCGATTATTGCCAAAGCACCACGTAAAGTCGGTGTTTATCGCTTAGTCATGAAAGCAGGCTCTGATAATTTTCGCGCCTCTGCGGTACAGGGTGTGATGAAACGCATCAAAGCGAAAGGTATCGAAGTGGTGGTGTATGAGCCAGTCTTAAAAGAAGAAGAGTTCTTCCGCTCTAAAGTTATTCGTGACTTAGAGACTTTCAAAGCAGAAAGCGACATTATTTTAGCCAACCGGATGGTGCCTGAGCTGGAAGATGTGGCAGGGAAAGTCTATACCCGCGATTTATTCGGTAACGACTAAGCGGTTTTTATGAGAGTAAGTTGGCGCTATGGTGACTTGCTCTCATAGATAGAGCTGTACAGCTTTTCTAAAACCTTACCAATTTTGTGGCATATCGCACAACTTACCTATTTTTAGACGCCATTTTGCAACAATCGCTAAGAAATGTCGTTTGCCATTTGCTAGCATCCGTCAATTGATTAAAAATTGGCTATTTTGTTATGCAGAATATCATAAAAAAACAAAGAGACGGTTTTCTCACCTTTCAAAAAGAAGGCGAGATAGATTTTTGGCAAATTGTTAAAGATTATATTGATGGGAATGTCACGGGTAAGAATTTAAGCAGCGGAAATATTGATAGGAGTGTTGCTCGTATTCATGTAAATGGGCAAAACTATATTATTAAATGTGAGAAAGAACGTGATAAGCGCATTGAAAAACGGTTAATGCGCATTGTTTCAGGCCCTTTTTACTCTCAGTTATTAATGCGATTAGTCTCTGCTCAAAATAAAGGTTGTATGGTAACCAATGACATCTATTTCGTTGCTGAAAAAATGGTCGGTCGTGAGTCAGTAGAAACATGGATTATTGCGGAATATGTGGAAGGAACGGTTTTATCTGAACTGGATGATATTACGCCTTACTATGCAGAAATGAAGTCTGTCATTAACCAATTACATAACTATGGTTTATCTTCTAATGATATTCATGCAGGGAACTTTGTTGTCACCAATGAGGGGCTAAAGGTTATTGATTTATCAGACTATGGTAATTTTGCTATTTGCAAAGCTAATGATTTAATTGCATTACAGCGTTTTTATGATATCGAGCCCGATAGCAAAAATTTTGCTTATCGTTTTATTCGTTTTAGAGATAACTTTCGTCATTGGTCAAGAAAAATAAGAGGAAAGAAAACTCGGCTTTAGTGCGCTATGCCAAGTTTTCATCACAATATAGTTATCAATGACAATAAAGCTATTGATAAAGCGCATCTAAAAATTTAGGGATAAAACTGCCCGTCCCATGGCAGCGCTGAGTTGCGGTTTCTCCGGCTTGCTTCATGATAGCGCAAGCAGCGGCAACATTTTGCAGCCTATCACCAGGTAGAGCACAACAGGCAGCAACCACCGCAGAAAGAGCGCATCCCGTACCGACCACCCGAGTCATTAAAATATGGCCGCCAGTCACCGCAAAGGAGCGTGTTCCATCGGTGATATAATCCACTTCACCGCTTATCGCAACAATAGTCTTAGCTTGTCTCGCTAATAATTGTGCTGCGGGGAGTGCATCATCAGTGGAGTTAAGGGAATCAACGCCTCTGCCACCTGCACTGCTTCCTGCTAACGCCATAATTTCAGAAGCATTACCGCGAATAGCGGCAGGCTTGAGTGTCAACAATTCATGGCAAAAATGTGTACGAAAGCTGAGCGCACCTGCAGCGACAGGGTCAAGTACCCAAGGTTTTTGTGCTTGATTGGCACTGTTAACCGCACATTTCATCGCATATCGACACTCTGTTGTTAATGTGCCCACATTAATGAGTAAGCCATGTGCGATAGCGGCAAACTGCTCAGCTTCTTCGGGTTCAATCACCATGGCTGGGGAGCAGCCGAGTGCTAATAGGACATTGGCAGTGAAGGTCTGAACAACATCGTTTGTCATGCAATGAACAAGAGGGGATTGAGAATTAAGTTGCTGTAGTACCAGTGATTTTGTCGTGTTACTGATGTGTTCAAATTCTAACATGATCCCCTCATTAATAGTGATAGAGTATAGGTTTGTTGATTTATTCTACACTCTATCTGTTTTAATGAAAGAACCGCTTAATCAGCAAGGTACTTCTCCATTACCATTCCACCAGCACCCTGAGCAACAATTTCATATGAATCATTGGCGGGATAAATGCGTGTCTTAATATGAGGAAAAATAGCGAGTTTTTCGTCAATCGACTTTTTGGTCATCTCAAAAAAATGATTTTTAGGTGTTAGGGTGCCGCCGCACACCACCACATCGGCTTGCGTCGTTAAAATAGCATTAGCGATGGCGATACCATAATAATAGGCCGCTTCACCCAGCGCTTCGAGGCACAGGGCATCGTCCAATGTGAGAGCTTGGAAAATAGTATGGTAGCTAATTTCAGACTCATTATTAACTAATTCATTGATTATTGAATTTTTACCCAGCCTGAGTTGCTGGATCACTCGTGATTTAATCGCAGACAGTGAACTATATTGCTTTAAACAGCCAAATGACCCACATTCACAGCGCTGGCCATTAATATCAATCGTTGTATGGCCAAAGGCTTGAGCTGTACTAATGGGGGCCGGAGCGTATTGGTTATTGATAATGGTGCAACTGCGAATATCAGTATCACAAGTTGTGAATAAAAATCGTTGACTATCAGAGGTATAGCGCAAACGATACTCAGCAAAAGCCGCAAAACTAATCCCACTTCCGAGTAACACAAAGCAAGGAACTTTACTGGAAATGTAGTCGTGAAGTTCTTTTATTCTTGCGTGGTATTGATGATATGGCAGTTTATCACGTTCTAAAATATGGTCGATGGCGATGCCGATACCCAACAAGCTTTCTACGCTAAGTCCATGTTCAGCTAATAAAATATCTAATTTGTTGAGCAGATGAACTATCATGTTTTCTGCGGTTTCTAGATGCTCATATTTCACTTTTACCATACCTAAAATGTCCAATTTTAGGTTTTGCAAAACAATCGTTGAATATATATCACTCATTTCAATGCCAACAAGATAACCATCTGCGGCATTAATATTATAGAGGATTGGTTTACGTCCACCAGTCGACTCTCCGAGCTCAGAAGTCGAAATTAAGTGATTTTTCCCCAATTCGTCGAGTAACCGAGCACAGGTTGCTGGCTTCATGCTAGCGAGTGATGTCAACGTCTCTGCCCTAATGGGGCCGTGGTTTAAAATTAACCGGTAAAGAGTTTTGAGTTTTTGTGTTTTTGAATTTTTTGAGGTGCGAAATTCATTTAATAGTGTATGTAACAAGCGCCTCACTCCTTTTCATTCCGACTCTATCGATAAAGACTAGCAAATATACGCATAAGATTCTGCTTTATGTGACACATCATATCGAAATACTTTTTATTAAAATGAGATTAAGATCGCTGTTCTGTTTCTAAATTGCTTTATGATCGATTTTAACAATTTTTAGTCGATGTCAATTTGGAGACAACCATGCATCATACAAAAGATATTCTAGAAAGCTTGAGTTTTATTCAGTCTCGTACAGATATTAAACCAACAGTGGGTATTATTCTGGGTTCAGGACTCGGCCCATTCGCGGATACATTAGAAAATGCAGTGCATATTCCTTATAGCGAAATTCCACACTTTGCCAAATCTGAAGCAGTAGGGCATGCCAATGAATTGGTGATCGGTACCATCGCAGGTAAAAATGTGGTTGCCATGAAAGGCCGTTTCCACTACTACGAAGGCTTTACCCTTGACCAGGTCACTTTCCCTGTACGTTTGATGAAAGCGTTGGGTGTCGAAAAATTGATTATCACCAATGCCTGCGGTGCGGTAAATACCGACTTCAACCCAGGTGATCTGATGATTATTACCGATCATATTAATTTAACTGCAAATAACCCACTGATGGGGCCAAATAACCCTGAATTAGGGGTGCGTTTCTTGGATGTCAGTGAGGTGTATAACAAAGAATTACGCCAAACAATCAAGGATGTAGCGGCTGAACAAGGTGTTTCTGTCCGTGAAGGTGTTTATGCATGGTGGACAGGCCCAACTTACGAAACTCCTGCCGAAATTCGTATGATCAGAACCTTAGGCGCAGATGCTGTTGGTATGTCTACCGTACCAGAAGCTCTGGTCGCTCACCATTCACAAATTAAAACAGTGGGCATTTCCTGCTTAACCAATATGGCTTGCGGTATTTTAGAACAGCCTCTTAGCCATGATGAAGTTATTGAAACAGCAGAGAAAGTTAAAGCGACCTTCTTGAAATTAGTAACAGGTGTGATTGAGCGCTTCTAGTTTTTTAGACTCTTTTTATCAAAATAATATAAAGATGGCCATGACGCTAAATAAGGTGAATATTGAAATGAAATTTAAAGGTCTAATTTTAGTTTCTTTAGGCGCTTGTAGTTATGGCATCCTTTCAACACTCGTCGTGTTGGCCTACCGCGCAGGGTATTCCTTGAGTGATGTCATCGGTAGCCAAACGGTATTAGGTGCGATTTTACTGTGGTTTTTTGTTGTCGCAGGCGCATTAGTTAAAAAAGTACGTCTAGTATGGCCAACACGCCGGCAAGGCCTATTAATGTTACTCACTGGGACGACAACCGGGTTAACCGGGCTTTTGTATTATGCATCATTGCAATATTTATCCCCTGCACTTGGTGTCGTACTCTTTTTGCAATTTACATGGATGGGGGTTGCAATTAACGCATTTATTGACCGCAAAATTCCTCCCGTAATGACCATGGTGTCAGTTGTGGTGATATTAATTGGGACAGTATTAGCGACAGGTTTGTTAAACAGCTCAGGGATCGTGTTTCACTGGCTTGGTGTGCTATTAGGATTATGTGCAGCATTATCGAACGCTATTCGTGTTTACGTCAGTGGAGCATTAGCGGTTAAAACAGATCCTATGATGCGTTCTGCAATTATGGTAACAGGGGGCGCAATTTTGACATCAATTGTTGTTCCGCCAACATTCTTATTGAGCGCATCAACGTTTCAATCTCTATTTTTCTCATATGGATTACCTCTGGCTTTCTTTGGTTCTTTCTTCGGTATGTGGATGTTTGCCAAAGGTACTCCACTGATCGGTACCAGTTTAGCGACCATTGTTAGCTCAATGCAGTTACCTGTCACGATTTTATTATCTGTAACAGTATTGCATTTACCTCTTGAATTCATTCAGTTTGTTGGTGTTGCTGTCATCCTTATGGGTGTTGCCATTGCTGAGTTGAAAATAAAAACAAATAAATATAACTCCAAACGGAGCCTTGTATGAATATTAAATCCCGCTTGAAAATCATGCTTTTCCTGCAATATTTTGTTTGGGGAAGTTGGTTAGTTACACTCGGCTCGTACATGATGAAAACATTGAGTTTTTCAGGTGCAGAAGTCGGTATGGTGTATAGCTCAAAGGGTATTGCTGCCATTTTAATGCCTGGGCTTATCGGAATCATTGCAGATAAATATATTCCAGCAAATCGTTTATATATGATTTGCCATTTGATTGGGGCTGCTGCATTGTTTTATGCCGCAACAGTCACAAGTTCAACTATCATGTTCTGGGTGATGTTAATTAATGCAATGGCCTTTATGCCAACAATTGCACTCTCAAATAGCATTAGTTATTCATCATTAAGTCAATATCAGCTCGATTCAGTGAGTAACTTCCCACCTATTCGTGTGTTTGGTACGGTAGGCTTTATTGTTGCAATGTGGAGCATTAGCTTATTGAAATTTGAGCTAAGTAGTATGCAGCTTTATATTGCAGGTGGTTGTTCATTGCTTTTAGCGCTTTATTCACTAACTTTGCCAAAAATTGAAGTTAATAAAAAAGCGATTTCAAGTAGCTGGATCAGTAAGCTAGGTTTAGATGCTTTGGTGTTATTCAAAAAGCCCATTATGACGGTATTTTTCTTATTCGCTATGTTACTTGGCGCCGTTTTACAAATTACCAATACGTTTGGTAATCCATTCTTGCATGACTTCGGCCTGAACCCGCTATACCAAGATAGTTTGGTGGTACAGTATCCATCGATATTATTATCGATCTCTCAGATGGCTGAAGTGTGTTTTATCTTAGCAATTCCATTTTTCTTGAAACGCTATGGCATTAAAACGGTCATGTTATTAAGTATGTTCGCTTGGACACTACGCTTTGGTTTCTTTGCGTTTGGCGACCCATCAGCCATTGGTTTGATGTTCTTGATCATGTCGATGATTGTTTATGGCTGCGCATTTGATTTCTTTAATATTTCAGGCTCTATCTTTATTGAAAGAGAAGTGGATACGCGTATGCGCGCGAGTGCCCAAGGCTTATTCATGACGATGGTTAACGGTGTTGGGGCCTATTTTGGAGCGATATTAAGTGGGTTGGTTGTCGACTATTACACAGTGGATGGTATTAAAGATTGGCAAATGATTTGGTTAGTTTTTGCTTCTTATACTGTTGTATTAGCAATAATCTTCCAATTTACGTTCCATTATCACCATGATAAAGACGCAGCATTGAAAGAAGCCAAATCTAGCTAAGATAAATCGTTATAAATAATATTCAATTTAAGAGAAAACCATAAATTTGGTTTTCTCTTTTTTGTTAGTTTTAACATTAAACATAATTACGTTTACCGCGTAAAATATGCTCAGTCAGCGTTTCTTCCGCAAGGGTAAATTCTTTTGCTTTGAGTTGCTCAACCAATTGCTGATGTTGGCGTGTAGATTCATAATAATATTCATTGCGATAAATAGGGTCGGGCTGAAAATAGACTCGCTGGCGAATATTGTCCGCTAAATCTAAGAAAACTGAGTTATCCAATAATTCTAAGAAGAAACGGTGGAATCGTTCATCTTCTTTTATCCAACCTTGATAGTCATTTTCCTTCAATAATTCATTTTGCTGCTCAATAATGGCCTCTAAAATAGAAAAATGCTCATTAGTTAAATATTCACGCACTAATTTAATTGCATGAGACTCAATTGCTAAGCGTAAATCATAATTATCTCGAGTCTCTTTTAACGATAGTTTCTGAATAAAAACACCTTTTCGAGGGATAATTTTGACTAAGCCTTCATTTTGCAATTGATATAAGGCTTCGCGAATTGGGGTGCGGCTCATACCGAGTTCTTCAACTAAGCTATTTTCAGAGGTATAACTTTCCTCTCCAAATTGCTTACTGAGAATTTTATGCTTAATTGCGGTATAGGCTTGTTGGCTTAGTGGTTTATCTTTCATCAGGATCTTGTGTTAATAATAGAAATTTTAGTGAGTATAGAAAGGAATAGACTGGTATACAAGTAATGCACTAGTTTTATATTATTTAGGGCGCTGTTAAATTTTGGTGGGTAATTGAACTTAACTTGTTGAATAAACCAGCATCCTTGCCAGTTTTTTAGACTAATACAGTTCAGGGCGCCGGTTTTGCATGCAAGGTAATTTTTCTCGTGTTTCTGCCGTATGCTGCGTTGATATTTCAGCAAAAAATAGTGTTTCATCGTAGCCAGCAGAGGCAATGGTTACGCCAAGCGCATCACAAACAAGGCTGCGGCCAATAAAAATGTTACCAGTTTGGTCACATGCACAGACAGGAATTGTGTTCTCCAAAGCGCGTGCTTTAACTAATGTTTGGTAATGCTCCTCTTTAAGTGGCCCACTTACCCATGCCGTAGGAACGAGTATAAGGTCTGCGCCAGCTAAGGTTAGTTTTCGAGCAACTTCTGGGAAACGCAACTCATAACAGACTAAAACGCCAATTTTGCCAAATTCAGTTTCCACAGGTTTTAACGCATTATTACTTTGAATAATGTTGAGGGATTCCTGATATGAGAAGGCATCGTACAGGTGTGTTTTTTGGTAATGATAGATAAGCTCACCTTGGCGGTTCAACATAATTGTTGTGTTGAATGCTCTTTTCGGCTCATTCGGGGCACTTTCATAAATTCCACAAGTCACATAAATACCGCATTGTTTAGCGGTTTTTGCCAACTCAGAGACAAAAGGACCATCAACAGACTCTGCGACATCGGCATAGCTAATACCGCTATCTGCAGGAACGAATGCCATAAACATTTCCGGCAATAGGACGAGGTCGGCACCACCTTGAGCGGCTTTTTGTATAGCGTCACAGGCCTTTTTTAAATTTAGAGCTTTATCTGGGCTACTGGCAAGCTGAGCAATTGCAATTTTCATGGAGTCTCCTTATTCAAAAAATTTAGCTGCACCTGAAATCGCTGCTAATGTTTCACCAGCATCAATACGTTTTTTAACATCAATTTCAGCATGCTGAGCATTAAGGGCTCGTTGGCGATATTCTTGCAGGGTAACCTCATCGGCGACTAAAATGCCATCACCATCTGCGATGATTAAATTACCAGGGTGAATCGTTACACCATCTATACTAATTGGCACATTAATTGCGCCTTCAATACCTAAGATTCGCGTCGTCAACGGGCTCACTTTACGTGCATAAATAGGAACACCAATCTCACGTAATGCTTTGATATCAGTGACACAACCATCAATAACTGCGCCAGCAATTTTCTTTGCCCGTGCCATGTAAGAAACCATTTCGCCCCAACAAGCACGATCATAATCCCCAGACATATCGATACAGACAACATCGCCTTCTTGCACGATGTCGAAAACCTTATGTACAGCAGATGAATCCATATGTGGAATACGTACGGTTACAGCATTACCAATAAATTGGCATTGTTCAATTTGTGGGCGTAATGTTTTGAGAAAACCGAAGTCAGTCATGTGTCCAATAGTTGACGGGCAAACATCACGGCAACTTTCGATAACTTCTGGGCTAAAACAGGCAACTCGAGGATTTAATGTAAACATAGGGACACCTTTATTTATTGAATATAATGTGTTTTGGGTAAAAATTAGTCAGGATTAACGGCAGCAGCTAAAGGTTTATCAGGCTGAATGAAAAACCAGCAAACAATCGCTAAACTGATAGGTATCACATTGAAAAGTAAAGCGACGGTCCAACCAAAATGCTGTGCAAGCCAGCCACATAAAATAGGGGAAATAACACCACCGAGATTACCCCACAAGTTCATCCATCCACTGACAGAGCCAGCATATTGGCGGCCTTTATCCGCTGCGATTGCCCAAGAGGTCACAACTGGTAATCCTAGAGAGCCGAGCGCAAGAGTTAGCCATGCAACACTGGCGATGGCACTTTCAGTTTGAGCAGCACCGCAAATCCCCACGATAAATAGAATAAAACCAGCAATCGCGATATAGCCCCTAGCGACTAACTGCGAGTACCCTTTGTTGAGTAACCAATCAGAAATTGAACCTGCAGTGAGTACTGCGATACAAATTGCTAACCAAGGAAAACTGGCGGCTACGCCCATTTGGGTTAATGAAAAGCCTCGCGCTTCTTGTAAGTAGGTGGGTAACCAAATCATGAATAAAGTGGTCATATAGGCAACAAAAAAATATTGGAAGCCAACAGCCCAGAAAGGACGTTCTTTCATAAATTTGCGCCAAGGGGCTTTAACATCAGTACCGCCTTGCTCACTAATTGTTCGGCCTTCATGGATGAATGCGATTTCACTTTGAGAAATTTTAGGGTGTTGCTCAGGCTTATTTCTGGCAAAGAAATACCAAACCATGCCGATAAGAATGCCAATCACACCAAATATATAGAAAACGGCATGCCACCCGAATGAAATCATAATAAATACGGTAAGGGTGGGGGCAATCACAGGCCCAAAATAGGAACCGGCAAGTAAGAAGCTAGCAGCTCGTGCCTTTTCATTTTGGCGAAACCACCATGTATTAAAAACGGCATTTGCAGGGTAGAGCGGCGCTTCTCCAACGCCGAATAGGAAGCGTACGATGCATAGCCAAATATAGGTAGGAGCCACGACAGTTAAGATGGTAAATGCAGACCAAATATAGAGGCTAATAGTCGCGATCAGTCTGCTACCAAACCGTTCTGCAAGTATACCGCTTGGGATTTGGGCTAGTGCATAGCCAAGAGAAAATAATGCCCCCAAAAAGCCAAATTGAACTTTGCTCATTCCTAAATCGGTCATCATATGTTCGGCCACAATGGAAATATTGGCGCGGTCCATATATGCAATCAAACCGATAATAAAAAATATTGCTGCTAATCCCCAACGTAAACGCCCTGGTGAGTCTTTCGTTGTTGGTGTTACAACAGAATCATTATGTGACATAGAGTTACCTTTTTATTGGTTTGTCGAGGTAATCAACCTTATTGTATTTATATTGAATTCAACTTGTATACAAGATGGATGTTAATAAGCAGTTATTGAGGTGTCAAAGATCTGTTTTGTTATCTGTGACTGAACTCAAAACATTTGATTAATTTATGAGCGAGATCTTATTTTTAGGAAAATAGACAGATAATAAATTTTATGGTTAAAAATCAACTTGTTATTATTTTTTTGGGGAAGAAAACGATTTAATCGACGTTACTAATTATTTGAGAAAGAATAATTAATACTGCTTCGGTAAAAATTTTTTCATATCTTCGAAGGGGTGTTGTGGAATATAGCTTCAAAAATCGTGATAACTAGCACCTATTTCGAGTTAATTTGAGAATATCTCCAAAAAAAAGCCAAACGATAATTAAGGTCGATTGGCTTTTTATGGATTAAAATCGTCAAAGAGTGATTATTCAATATTCTGAATTTGTTCATAGAATAGCGCCTTTAATCCTATGCTACGACTGAGTTCTAGGTGCTTGTGTTTTTTAAGGGGTACAATAAGGGGTACATTAAGAATAGGCGTAACTTATAAAAGTTTACGCCTATGATATTTTAAATATAATTTGAAATATTTTGCTGTAGCTGTTGCAACAAATTAGTTCTGTCTGGGGTGTTATCTATACTAAATGAACTAACAGCATAATGACCAATTCTTTCTAGTTGTGCGACTTCCAGATTTGCATTTACTGGACTAGCGCAGACAGCATTTGCTGCTTTTGCTTGTTCATCCATATCATTCATGACTTTAATTTGCTCTTCTATATTAATTGTTGATTCATGCTTAGTCATTCTGACCTCCCCACCAGTGAAAATATCTCCTCCTTTCCTATCGCATGCATGATAAGCTGCGCTAGATTCATCGAAGGTTAACTCTCTAGGTTCATTGCTTTGTATTAACTCTAGCATACCTTTCTTCTTTAATCCTAGATTATTAGCACGAATGATACACCGAATTGGCACTTGAGCTTCAGGATTCAGTTTATTCTTATTATATTCCTTAGAAAATTTTCCTGAGCCAATAGCATAGAATTTTTTTTCTATAGCTGGATCTTTAGAAATCCTGAAAATTTCAGGAGAGCTAGTCACTGGAAGTGGCGGTGAGTAGGCGAACAACTTTAACTCGTTGTTTTCGTACCTAATCATAAAGAATTGCATAGTGTTATTTTTGGCTAATTGAACTAACGTATCAAGCAAAAATACACTTTGCTCTTTACTTTCATAGTGTTTAAGAAACTCTTTAAAGATTAGGTTTGCACCTGCAAAACCATACATAACACCATCAAGAGTTAAAGCCTTAAAATAATTTAATGAATCAAATATCTTTATAGGTAAGCCTTGTTCATTAATCCATGAAACTCTGCTATCACAAGCAATACATGCATTTTTATCATTTTTTCGAAAAACAGTAGTGGTCAACTTAAATACCTCAAATGATAACTCAAAGCAAAATAAGTAGTTATGCTTATAGGCTGAATATTAATAATTTCAGTCATTATATATGATTGAACTATTGTTTTGAAATATAAAATTATCTTATTGATTTAATTGGAATATAAACTCAAAAAAACAACTTTATGTTCTAAAAATAAAAGTTGATAATGTCAAAGGTGATTTAGTCATTTTGTATAAGAAGTCAAATAAAAACTCACGTCAAATCCACTACACCGCACCCGCCTGCACAATTTGGATCATAAAATTATTTCAGTTTTAAAATTCTACAAAACATATTGCCAAGCCGCGCCAATACTAGGGCATTGCCGAAAATCTCAAACTGAAATGTGTGAAAAGATTTTCAGTAAATTTCAGTTTTCATATGCGGTGCTCTGAGTGGGTGATAGTGCAATCATTTGAAATAAAATGTTTTTTCTATTTTGCGTGAGATTTTTACTTGAGCGTATGCACCGCATAAAAACTGAAAAGCCAGTGTTTATGCGGGTTGCGGAGAATTGAAAAACTGAAATCGAATGAAATTTATTTTGCCAAATGACACTTTACGTTTCAGTGACCACTTTAAAAAATTACTGAATGATAGCCATGTAAAATACAAATCAATCACAACGGCAAAATAGGTTGGTTACTGGCTGACTTCAAATTACTTGGTTGTATCGTGTGTGAAAAAGTCAGAGTTAACATGTAAGTATGACCACATTCAAAGTCATTACAGGAACAATAAATATGAGGAATGTTATCAACTCCCTCCATTTGAATTTTTCGAATTGTTGCCTGTTCACCACAAACAGGGCAGTACACTTTCATTACTCGCATAGTTAATCACCTTTGCCTTAATGCCTTCCAGAATAAAGCCAATTAAATACATACCTTGCTATTTTAAAGGGTAACAGGTGTAACAAGGGTTACAGCGTTGAATAATAAGAACTTATTTTGTTACACTTTCAAGAAATCAAGGTGTAACAGGTGTAACAACCGCTAACGTGTTACACCTTGTTACCCATTTAAAAACGAAAGGTGTAACAGATAAAAGCCTTTAAAATCATATCTGTAACCCTTGTTACACCTGTTACACTAAAAATATAAGATGGTCAGTTTTAATTAGAGAATATCCGCTGAACCGAGGACTTCACTGTTGAAGACGTACACCCGTTTCACCCCTATTTCTGGTAGGCGTATACTGGTTTGGGCTTTCCCATCTTTCCCTGTATCAAGCCAGCCTTTTTCAATACAAAGGCGTACAACTTTGCGTGAATCAAAACCTTTGCAAATTTCTTTCCATGCCGTCGGTAATACGTAAAATTGAATTGTTGGCTCTTGGTTGCAAACACCTTTCTCAACACGACGAAAACCCATCATGTTCATCGGGCGGCTGTTTTCGTCATACCAATCAGCAAAGCGGCTAAATTGATTCCGTGAAATAAAATCGGTGATTTGTTCTAACGCGGTCATATCTTCCTGATTAGCCGTATGACCACGTTCATTCATCCATGCATCTAAACAGGTTTTTGCGGCTGTAAAGGCTTCACCTTCTTTCCAGCCTGTAATCCCCGCTAATGTGGCAATTTCTCCCGCCATCGCCACAAGCGCAAAACGCGTGATAGCGCGACCAACTTGATTCCCTGCATTTTCAGGTGTCAATTTAGCGGTGTACTCTTTTAATAACGCTTTAGCCGTACTGGAAATAAACGTTAAATCATTGGTGAGATATTTCAGCCAATCACGGAACGGAGAGCCATGATATTTCGTGACAGCTTGCTCAAGGTGCTCCGCTAAGGTTTTACCACTCGCAAACTGGTGCAAATCCTCAAATACACCGTGTTTACCCGAATCACTGGGGATTTGTATCATACGGACTTCAACCCCTGCATAGGTGCGTTCGCCCGCATTGGCGGCATGTTCAACCAATGACAGTTCGCCTGTTGAGAGAAACAGTAGGTTCCAGCGATTTGTTTCTCTGACGCTGCCGTCTGTTTTTGCGCGGGCTTTACCTTGACCGTTTGCCAGCATGTAAGCAATGTTACCCGCTTCGCGTCCGTCCACTTCGCGGATTTCATCCAGCATTAACGTCGCGTCATTACGACGACAAGCCGTTCCCTCAAGCGCGTTACCTGTTGCCCGCCATGTGTACCAGTAATCCGTACCACCACAAACCGAAGCCGCCACTTTCATCGTGGTGGTCTTACCGTCTGTTGATTCGCCTTTTAAATGGTAGCCACCGCCCCCCACACCGACTAATTTTAATAATGACGATGCAAAGGCAAGACTCACGGAAAACGCCAGCCTAGCGTTTCCTACGCAATATTTGCCAATGTGCTCCCGCCATTCGTCACTAGTACCTGCCACCCGAAAATCTTTACCTTGTACACTGGAGGTTTGCAAAATAACGGAATCTGCCCCTGTTCCAACCACTTCATCCTGCAACACATACACGTTGCCATGCCAACCCGTTTTATTTACGCAAGTGACTTTTTTCTCTGGTCGGCACAATGAAATATATTCCATTAAATGCGCGCGCGCCTGTCCCGAAATATTGATATACGAAAGCCCGTTCACCAAAAGGACACGGCGTAATTCTTCACCGCTGCCGCTTAACATTTCCATTGGCATTGCCCATTTACGGCAATTTCCGTAGGTATCATCCCATTCCAATAAACGCCCGTAATTACTGCCGTCTGCATCACAGGTGATCGCGGTGACTTTTATCGGGCTACTGATTTTGATGTTTCTAACCTCGGTGTCACCATCCGATTTATTCACCAATTTGTCATACCACAAATATTCTTGAGTCAGCCTAAAGCCTTGTGGCAAATAGGCTTTATCCTTGCCGCAATAAGTCATTTCCTCAAAAAAGGCTTCTTTGACTTTAACGGTGTTGTTTTCTTGTCGGTAATCATCCCAATCTGCTTTGTAATGGGTGGGTGGCAACGTGATCCAACCGTCAACCGCTTTAGCCGCTTTTTCTGCCCACAATTTGCCTGTATTTTCTTTCCCATCAATATAATCGTTATCCCCTGCAATAATGATTTTTGCCAGTGGATAGCGTTCGCGTAGCTGCTGGGCGACTTTCACAAGGTTAGTCGCGGCAACCGCTGCCACAATAAACGAATCAATCACTTTTGATAGGCTTAACCCTGTTGCAAAACCCTCTGTAATCACGATTTGCTCAAGGGATTCTTGTGCCTGACCCGACACAATAATAAAGGAGCCAGAGAGCGCAGAACCAGATAACAGGGCTTTCTCACCCGTTGGGCTGATTAGTTGCCCGCCTTTCACCAAAAACTGGTTATCCACCAACGGCAATAACATTGAACCTATTGGAAATTTCAGCTCACCTTGTGTATAGTGTTGCTGAATAATTAAGCATTGGTGATTGGTTAAGCCCTTATTTGTTAGGTACTGGCTTTCCCCTGAAAGAGACAAGGTTTTCAGTTTTTCAAATGACTCAATGCCCCGAGTAGCGCTAGCCTTTTTTATCTGGGTTGGCGCTATTTTTTTGAATTCAGGTAAAAGCAGTATTTTATTAATTTCTAAACAGGCGGCTTTAATATCTTGTCCTGTCACTAATTTGAGTAAATCCAACCCATCACCGCTGCCACAGTGATTACAAAACCATGTACCTTTCCCGTTCTTATCATCAAAGCGAAAGCGGTCTTTGCCACCACATTTCGGGCAAGCCCCGTGCTTATGATTATCAGGAACGGTGACACCCAAATTATTTAAAATATATCCCCAACGACCATTCGCAGATTTAATAATGTCGCTCACTGATGGAGTGTGTGTTTGTGCCATTGAGGAATTTTGATGAGTTTGATTGTTCATTATGTAATGTCCTTATTCATCAAGCTACTTTCAGTAATCACCTGCTCAACTTGCTCCGCTAAACATTCCATAACTGCTGCCATACCCTCACTGGATACATGGTGAGATCCACTAATCACATTGGCTTCGAGTAAATCAGAGAGAAAAGACGCTATTTGTGCGGCTCTTAACAGTTGTTTCTCACCTGTGGGGGAAATGACCGTATTTCTTAGAGGATTGTTTTTCATGATTATTCCCCTTTTATTGATTGCACAGGTAAACGGCCTGCGAATAAAAGAATAAAATCACGAACAAGTAGACTTCTTGCGCTTTGTTCAGTTGGTGCTATTGCTGAAAGGCGGCACGGTTTTGCAGTGACATCTGAACGTTTTACACACAAGAAAAGAAATTTAAATTGAGTTTGGGTAGGGATAGCCATCATGATGATGTTCTCCTTGTACTTAATTAAGGAGTCACCACCAGAGTTTCCACGCTCAATAGGGGTGGTGACGTTATCAGAGGTGGAAATACTGGCGTACAAGGTAACCAGCCACCCTTTCGGGTGCTCCAACAACGCCACCATTGAATTCGAATAGGCGCAATTCGCCATACGGTTGGCATTATTTACGACATAAAAAAAGACGCATTGGGCGTCTATTGTCGCCTTGTACATATTCAGGTTTCCACGCCTGACGTTAGATTTTGCTAACGCATAAGAACTATAGCCCAACCTTTTAGATAGATGCAACTTTTTTATTTCCATGATTGAAGCCAGCTTGATGTGCTGTTGATAAATAGAGTAAATAGCCCAGCGAAAATCTGGGCTAATGCCTTAACCTGCTGAAATGGCAGAAAACCATCGGTTTTTAGTGCCTTTTAATCCATCCGATAAATTAAAGACGGTGGGCGAACTGAGCGAAAGACGGCTCTTTTTACGTGAAAAATGAGAGCGGTTAATGCTGAATTCTAAACGGTTTGTTCCCACGCTGGATGGGCTATCCGTGACAGCCAGCCCACCAAGATAAAAAATGCCTTTTTGCCCGCGAAAATCTTCTTCCACTTCAATTGAACAAAACAATTTTTGCCCTTGCTTGTTGTATTCCATCAACTTCAAATTGGGTCTTAAGCGTGCATAGAGTTTGGTTTCTCCGTTACTGTCTTCCGCTTTAACGGCTAACACTTCGCCCAAATTATCCAGTTTCCGATTATGCTCTTCCCAAATGAGCGCGGTGTAATAGGCAGGGTCATAATTTTCAGCGATACTCAACAACCATTCAGATTTAATTTCGCGTCTATCGAATGTTTGCCCCGATGTAGCAACACAAATCCATACAGTCGTTAATTGAGGTTCAATTCTTGCACTCATAATGAAAATACCCCTTCTTCAATCTGGATGGCGTTTTCATCAATGGCAGCGTAAAGATTCCCATCTCCTAAGCCATAGCCCTCATTACGTAGATAGCTATGCTCATACACTTTTCTATCATCCACAAATTCAGCACGAAAACGACGTGTATGCTTTTGAGTGTAGATATGTAAATTATCAAGTGTGGTAACCACCAAACGACGACCAGGCATAAACGGTGGAATAATGGCAAAACGCCCTGCAACAGTACTTAATGCCATCTGGCTTGCTTGAATATCTGCGGGTTTATCGGATGCCGCGAACAATTTCTCACGGTATAACCCTGCTAACTCAGCCCCCACCAACACCACTAAACGCGGGTCTTCACGGTATTCTTCGGGGATTTTTTTCATAATGAGATAGTTAGCCATTGCATCTAAATTCGGGAAAGCACCGTCTTTTCCTAATAAAATTTTATCGGTCACTATTTGCGAACCTTCGTTAAATTCGGCTGCGATTGCGTGCCAGCCTTTATTCACATCCTGACCGCGTTTATAAACCTCGGGCTTCGTGGGATAACCGCAAAACTCACCATTAAAACCGACGCGTATCATGTCCAACGAAACGGCTTTAGAAAATAATTCTGACATCACTTTAGTAAAATGTTCATCATCCCCGCTGCCGCTATTGGCAATCATGGACATCTGCTCAAACGAAATCGCGGCACAGGTATCTGTTTCCTCTAAAACATAAGGCATACCTTCAAAATTAATATTCTTATGGAATCGTGTCGCGATAGTACGCCCTGTGTGAAGCGTATTATCACCAAGGTTAATGGTATTTCCGCGTTCTTCGCTAACATCTGCCAGCGTTAATTGATTCATAAACCAACTGGCATCTGAAATAGCGACACGTAATAAATTTTCAGAAGGCTCAGAAATGGAAAACATCTGGCTATTTTCAGATAAATAATTAGCCCCACGGGTAAAATTGGCGTGAAAAGTCATTGCCACATCTGGAATAGTGGTCACGTACATAATGTGTTCCTTATATTTTTAATTTAGAAATATTCTAATTTATCTTGAATTCTATTTTGATTATTAACCATAGAATCAACATATTCTTTGGCGGTTAATATTTCTTTTAAATACGGTTTTTCATTACCGTAATAATGTTTGTAATATTCCCATTGATACGATGGAGTAAATAATAAATCTCTTTTATCTGTCGGTGGCGCACAATTACGGATAACTGAATCTATGCAACGTTCAAATTCACACATTGCATCCACAATCAGCTTGCACGGTCTTTCATGTGACCAATTCATATCAGACAATAATGAGTTTAAATGGCACTGTTGGTTTGGTAATGCATTTAATAAATCAGATTTAATTCCTTTAACTTTTTCTGATATCATCCACTCAATAACAGGTTTTAATAAACCGTAAAGCCCATTAATTTTATTGAGTTTATCATTTTCATTCTTAACATGGCTTTGTTGCCGCTCTACCGCCCGATAAGCATCCTCAGCCCAAGTTTTTGCGCTTGGTTGGTGGGCAGGCTTCTTGAGCTTTCCATTTTCTAGGTTTGACATGTATTCTGTTAAACTATTCAATTCTGCTGTTTCCTTTTCAGATAGTTTTGAATAATTAGAAACAATGCCTTCACCTTGCTTTATCAATAGTTTTATTTCTTCTAAATTAGGTATTAAATTATCAAAATCAAAGTTAGTTAACGCACAAAATTTTTGTATCTTACCTTTCATTTGAGATAATCGATATAGTTCAATTGCGCGTATAATAAACCCTGTTTCTTTACTGCTCTCATTGATAGAAATAAATTGATAATTAAATAGATAAGAAAGTTCATTGTCTTTATAATAAGATGGTTTTTCCATTTTTATACCTTAATTACTGATGTGATAATTTAATGTGAAAATGTACACGTGAATTTAATTGCTTATATCTAAGAGTAATATTAAATCGATTGTCGTAGTGATTTTTTATTCTCCACCCATTCACGTATTTCTGCCGCATCAAATACAAAAAAACCAGCATCTAATTCGAATGGTAATGGAATTCTCTTTTCTTTAACCCATCGATGTAATGTTGAGTCTGATATTCCCAAAAAATCAGCGGTATGACGCATTCTGGCATTGCCATTTATTGGGTAGGGCGTGTTTATTTTAGCACGAGGTGCGCGTTTGTTTGATTGCTTCTCCATGTGTCTGCCTCTCTGTGAATGACGTACACATTAAAGCCTTATTGATTAAACAAAAAAATAGGTGTGAAACGTCATGCATATGACTGATAACGTCACACACCAAAAATTTATTCACTTTTACAGCCTAATTCATCTAAATATTCGCTAATAATGAGCCTTAGTCTTGAGTCGTCTTTTATTGGTAATTCATTGTCATCAAAAAGCCTTGCAGCGTGATAGTCTAAACATTTAGAAATTCTGGATATTATTAACTTCCCGTCGCTAGTTCTATAATTTGTTGAGTCATCATTAGGGTTGTGTGGATATAGAGCAAATAGTTTAGTAATAGCTTTATGTATTTTTATTCTATTTTCTTTTGCTTTTATTATTGTGTGATGCTCATTTTCAATTGGTTTTATTTTTTTATAATCATTGAAAGTGTTTCCTGTTGCTAATTCATGACCAATTCCCTCGTGAATTTTATTTATTTGTTTTTTTGTTATAAATAAATCATCTGTAGTTAATGCTAATTCTTCATTTTCATTTTTACTATCAATTGGGAATTTTTCTTCATATGAGCTTGCTGCGAAATAATTAAATTCTCCCGGTTCGCCTATGTAGTCAATTTCGGAAAATACGACCTCAGATAATTTTAATTGTATTTTTCCATATAATTGTAATTCGTGAAAAATATTTCTATAAACTCCATTTATACCCCATACCCCCATTAAATAAGCACCTCTTTTATAAGAGTTTTTTTCATCTTCTATATCATATTTTTCATCTGCGTTTCTCATGGGTTCTAATTCACTATAGCTTCCATCTCTTACTGTAGGATTGCCTAAAAGAGATTTTCTAGCTATGTCTTTACAAAATAACTCCCATTCATTTATTTCCATAAAAGCCATGGGAAGCATCATAGTTACCTTATAACCATATGGGAAAATGCATAATTGTATTTTTCTTACCTCAGCAAAATGTAGTAAATCACTTACATTGCATTTTAATAGCTCTGATGCTCTTGATAATGAACAATACTCCATTTCAGGAATTCCATTAATTGACCATACGTTGTCTTTTTTTGCACTACTAATGTTTTTCTTTTTCATGTTATATATTCTTTTGTCTGATTGTGATTATTTATCCAGTTTAACTAATAAATTACACCATTCTTCCAATGCTTTTTTTCGTTCGTCAAAGTAATCATGTCGATTGTAGATGCCTTCAACACCTTTTATACGATGGTTTAAACAACGTTCGGCAACAAAAGGATCAATACCTAATTTGGCTAAGTGTGTTCTCATTGTTCGCCTAAAATCATGAATAGTAAAATTAGGGATATCTTTAGGTAGTACATATCTAACTTTAGACAAGGCTACAGGTAAGGTAGATTCTTGAATGTGAGGAATCATTCGGTTTTGCATTTTTCTAGCAGGTAAAACATATTGACTACCACATGCCATAGACTTTAATTCCATGAACCATTTAATTACAGTAGGGCATAACGGAATATCAATAGCATCTCCGTTTTTACTACGTTCTGCTGGAAAATGCCAAACAGTATTGCTGAAGTCGAATTCTTCCCAGCGGGCTGCGCACAACTCCATTTTTCGTAATCCTAATGCTAGCAATATCTTAAAACTGATTTCATTTTGACGGCTAATACCTGCGGCTCTAAGTGCTTTAAAGAAACTAATCAATTCATCATTTGTTAGCCACCTGTCGCGGGATATTTCTTTACCACCTGCGTCTGCCACTTCAAATGCTGAGCATGGGTTTATTTCAATTATCTGGCGTTTTATAGCATAGTCGAACATACGTCTAAGCCAGCGTAGAACATCGGTTGCCATAGTTGGTGCTCCTCTATCCACAATACTTTTGAGCATTTCATCAATATGGCGAGGTTTAACATCTTCGATTTTCATGTGACCAATACGAGGATTAATATCTTTGTCTATGCGTCTACGTAAAATATCTGGGTGTTTCCATCTGGGGAGTATTTGGCGTTCAAAGTACTCTGCGGCAAGGTCTGAAACTTTGATTGCATTTTTGTCAGCTTCAATTTTTGCAAGTGCTTTAGCTTTGCGTTCTTGCTTCTCACTAGCTACGTCGTAGCCCAAAGATACTCGGGCAGATAGTTCTTTTGTTAGTTCTCTGGCTTTTGATAAAGATAGGTCAATGTATGAACCTAATATCATAACTCGTGCTAATCCAGCGAATTTATATCTAAAGCGCCAGACAGGGTGTTTATAGGTTTTTCTATAGCATAGATATAAACCATTACCATCAGCTTTACCTTCAAAGCGTTCACCTGATTTTATCCATGCTCGTATTTCTTTATCAGTGAGTTTTGGCATTGTTAATTTCCAATTTTGAATTAGCAATGTACCCCTAGAGTAATATAATAATCATAAGAGGTACACTATAGGGGTACACGTCAATCATGCGCTATTGTGAAGTGTTCTGCAATGCTCTGAAAGTAAAAAAGCCAGAAAACACAGTGATTTTCTGGCTTGGTGATATGCCCTGAAATTCTGAGAAAGGTTATTCGATGTTTTGAATTTGTTCTCTCATTTGCTCGATTAATACTTTGAGTTCAACTGCAGAGGTTGTAACTTCGCTATTAATTGATTTTGACGCTAACGTATTAGCTTCGCGGTTGAATTCTTGCATCATAAAGTCAAGGCGGCGACCAGTTGCCTCTTTTTTCTTCAAGATATTACGCGTTTCTTTAACATGAGCTTCTAGTCTATCCAGTTCTTCTGCAACATCAACACGTTGAGCCAATAGAATAAGTTCTTGTTCCAGACGGTTGTTATCCACTTGAATATCAGCTTCTTCTAACTTATTTTGTAAGCGTTCACGTTGCCACTGTAAAATTTCTGGCATATGTTGACGCACTTTTGCGACTTCAACTAAGACGCCATCAAGGCGTTGTTCGATGAGCGCATGCAATGAAGCACCTTCAGCTTCACGGCTTTGAATGAAAGCATCAATAGCTTCATCTAAGCCCGCCAGTAATTGCTCGCTGATGATATCTAAATCTTGTTCGCCTGCTGACATCACACCCGGCCAACGCAAAATTTCTAATGGGTTTATTTCACCTTCATGGCTGTAATTTTTAACCCAATTCGCAGCGCTGATTAATTGGCGTGCTAATTGTTCATTTAGGATTAATTCACCACGATTTGCACCGTCTAACTCAAAGCGTAGACTACATTCTACCTTTCCACGTGTTAGGCGAGAACGCAGACGTTCGCGAATGACGGGCTCAAGGCTTCTGAATTGCTCAGGTAAGCGAATATACGTTTCTAAATAACGTTGGTTCACGGAACGCAGCTCCCAGGCCGCATTCCCCCATTCACCCTTGATATCCCGACGGGCAAAAGCGGTCATACTACGGATCATAATTCGTTCCCATTATCGTAAAGATTTAGGGGATTATAACGCTATGCAGGATGACAGGATAGGCATTATCGCTTGAACAACGTATAATGCGTCCCAATTTGAGTTGATAATGGAGATAACACCATGCGCCCAGCAGATAGACAAGCAGACCAAATGCGCCCGATTACCATCACGCGCAACTATACTAAGCATGCAGAAGGCTCTGTTCTTATTGAGTTTGGCGACACGAAGGTGTTATGTAATGCAACTGTTGAAGAAGGGGTTCCTCGCTTTTTAAAAGGGCAGGGGCAAGGTTGGGTTACAGCGGAGTATGGCATGTTACCGCGCGCAACAAACTCACGTAATCAGCGTGAAGCTGCACGAGGAAAACAAACAGGCCGTACGATGGAAATCCAACGGTTAATTGCTCGTTCTTTGCGTGCAGCGGTTGACCTTAAAAAATTAGGTGAATACACCATTACTTTAGACTGTGATGTTATTCAAGCGGATGGCGGTACACGTACAGCCGCGATTTCTGGTGCTTGTGTGGCACTTGTTGATGCGCTGAATAACATGGTTGAACAAGGTAAAATTGCAAAAAGCCCACTAAAATCAATGGTTGCTGCCGTTTCGGTTGGAATTGTAAACCAAGAGGCTCTATGTGACCTTGAGTATATTGAAGATTCTGTAGCGGAAACCGATATGAATGTTGTCATGATGGATGATGGCCGAATGATTGAAGTGCAGGGCACTGCAGAAGGCGAACCGTTTAGTCATGAAGAGTTATTAGCCCTATTGGCGTTAGCTAAAACAGGTTTAAATACCATTTTTGAAGCTCAGCGAGAAGCGCTGAAGTAAGTTAATCATTAATTAGGCGGCTGAAAAGTCGCCTTTTTTATGCCTGCTGGTTCATCAACGAGTGTGCCAGCTTTGAGAATAGATAAATAATCATCAACGAGGAGAATGACCAATGAAAGCCTATCAGCGCGATTTTATTGAACTTGCCATGAAAAAACAGGTACTTAAATTTGGTGAGTTTACGCTGAAATCAGGTCGTAAAAGCCCTTATTTTTTTAATGCGGGGTTATTTAATACAGGGCGTGATCTGGCACTTGTCGGTCGTTTTTATGCACAAGCATTACAAGATAGCGCAATTGAGTGTGATGTCATTTTTGGTCCAGCGTATAAAGGGATCCCCATCGCAACGACGACAGCGGTAGCACTTTCTGAGCACCATGACATCGATATGCCATACTGCTTCAACCGCAAAGAAGCTAAAGACCATGGGGAAGGCGGCGTGTTGGTAGGAAGTCCTTTACAAGGGCGTGTTGTAGTAGTTGATGATGTGATTACCGCAGGGACGGCAATTCGTGAATCAATGGAAATTATTAAACAACAACAAGCCACGTTGAATGGTGTTCTGCTATGCCTTGATCGCCAAGAAAAAGGGAAAGGTGAAATTTCAGCAGTACAAGAGGTTGAGCGTGATTATGGTTGTAAAGTTTACTCAATTATTACCATGAACGATTTAATCACCTATCTTGCTGAAAAGGAAGGTATGCAGGAACATTTAGCGGCTATGAAGGCTTATCGCGAACAATACGGAATTGAATAAAAAAAAGCCCTCGCCCAATGATGGGCGGGGTGAGTAGTATAAATAATCGGTTATTGTAACTGAGCTAGAATTAAAGGCCAGCGCGATTCAAACTCGACGGTTGGCCGATAACGAAACTCAGAACGCACAAAACGAGAGAGCATCCCTTCACAAAAGGCTAGTAACTGAGAAGCAAGCAATGACTCATCATGAATAAACCCATGGCCATCACGTATTTTTTTCTCTTTTAACACCTGCCGTAATTGTGATTCTATACGTTCAAATAATTGGTTAATACGATCTTGCAGCCTATCTTGCTCAAACATTAGAGCATGGCCTGTCATTATACGCGTTAGCCCAGGGTTTTTCTCAGAAAACCCAAGTATTAGGGCAAGTATTAGTTTAATTCTAATTATCGTATCTTTTTCATCAGTTAAAATCAGATTAATACGCGAAACCAATGAGTCTTCAATAAACCCAATAAGGCTATCGAACATTTTCATTTTACTCGGAAAATGACGATATAGCGCAGCTTCTGATACACCAACCGTAGCAGCAAGTTTTGCTGTTGTAATACGTTGGCTGCCATCACTACTTTCTAACATTAACGCAAGAGCCTGTAAAATCTCATCACGTCTGTTACGTTTTTGTGTTATCGCTTTTTCTGCCATGTCTAATAAGACCCCTGCTAAAACAGCAAAACAAACTATCCAAAATTTTGCTCTTAGTAAAGAGAGTTTCGAAGCAAAATGGATTTAAAAAATGTTTAAAATATAAGTAATGTTGAGCAAGCTTCCTGAAAGAAAATATGCGGCTGATTGTTTTTATTCATAAAGATAGAACCTAATTTAGGTTCTATCTAGCATATTAGTTATCAGGATGTTCTATTTATTGACGGCCAGAATGACCGAAACCGCCAGCTCCACGCTCAGTTGCGTCAAAATTATCAACAATATTAAATTCCGCCTGAACAACCGGGACAAACACCATTTGTGCCATGCGTTCGCCAGGTTCAATGGTAAAAGCTTTGTCACTCCGGTTCCAGACAGACACCATGAGCTGGCCTTGATAATCGGAATCAATGAGGCCAACGAGGTTGCCCAGTACAACGCCATGTTTATGACCTAAACCGGAACGAGGTAAGATGACCGCAGCAAGACTTTCATCTGCAATGTGAATGGCTAAACCTGTTGGAATAAGCTCTGTTTGACCTGGTGCCAAATCGATTGGTGCATCAAGGCATGCACGTAGGTCTAAACCAGCAGAACCAGTGGTGGCATAGGCTGGTAGAGGAAATTCATTACCGATACGGCTATCAAGGATTTTTAGGTCAATTTTTTTCATAACGTTGAAGTATCTCGTCAAGTAAATAGTGGCTTAATTCGTTTTTATTACAGTGAGGCAAACGGATATCACCGTTAGCATCAAAAAGATGTAACGCGTTGTTATCGCTATTAAATCCGTTATCTGCTAGTGAGACGTCATTGGCACAAATGAGGTCGAGTTGCTTTTGTTGTCGTTTTTGGCGTGCATATTCTTCCACATTTTGGGTTTCAGCTGCAAACCCAACAACATATGGCCTATTGTGTTTTAGGTTTCCGACACTAGCCACGATATCTGGATTTTTGATAAGTGTAATCGAAACTTCATCACCTTGTTTTTTTATTTTATTTTCAGCAATGTTTTTTGCGCGATAATCTGCAACTGCAGCGCAACCAATAAAAATATTTTGTTCAGCAATGGTTTGATGCACTTGTTCATACATCTCTAAGCCACTCATGACATCAATCCGGTTAACCCCTTCTGGTGTTTCAATATTTACAGGGCCCGCAATCAAAGTGACGTCGGCACCACGTTGACTGGCTGCTTTAGCAATGGCAAAACCCATTTTCCCCGAACTATGGTTACTAATAAAGCGAACTGGGTCTAGCGCTTCCCTTGTTGGGCCAGCAGTGATCATTAATTTGATGCCTTGTAAGTCGAGTTTAGGGGTAAAAAACTCACTGGCTAGACGAACAATTTCTAGTGGGTCAATCATGCGACCAGGGCCAATATCACCACAGGCTTGGCTGCCTGCATCTGGCCCCCAAATCATACATTGGCGTTGTTGCAGTTTGATTAAATTTTCTTGAGTTGCTTTTGCTCGGTACATTTGTTGGTTCATTGCTGGCACAAGTGCAATCGGTGCTGCGGAAGCAAGGCAAACTGTTGTGAGTAAGTCATTTGCCATTCCTGCACTGAGGCGAGCAATTAAATCCGCAGTAGCAGGCGCTAGAATAATAAGGTCAGCCCATTTAGCCAGTTCAATATGTCCCATAGCCGCCTCAGCGGCTGGGTCTAGCAGGTCATCAGAAACAGGATGTCCTGAAACGGCTTGCAAGGTTAAAGGCGTAATAAAGGCTTTTGCACCTTGAGTCATCACAATACGCACAATCGCACCTTTATCGCGCAAACGGCGGGTGAGTTCAGGGATTTTGTATGCAGCAATGCCCCCACTAATACCAATAACTATCTGCTTACCTAATAGTGACAGTTGATTCATTATTTTTATCCAATTCGGTCAACATGGGAGGCATATTACCACAGAGAAGCGAGAGGTGGCGCGCTCGATTTTTCATCACAGTACTATTTTTGCGAAGCGCTACGCAAACCCTTATGAGAGCGGTTGTGAATGTTTTTTAGCCTAGATAAAAAGGAAGCAAGAGATTTAGGGACAAAGAATATGATGAGTGAACATCTAGACCTACCACCAAGAGAAAAGCTACTCGCATACGGGGCTGCTGCGTTATCTGATGCTGAGCTGCTCGCTATTTTTCTGCGTACAGGGAGTCAAGGCGAACCCGTTTTACAGCTTGCGAAGCGTTTAATACAGGAGTTTGGTTCAGTATATTTGCTTCTACAAGCAGACTACGAAAAACTCAAGCAATGTAAAGGAATGGGGAGTTGTAAATTTACCCAATTACAGGCGGTGAGTGAATTAGCTCGCCGTTTTTTCTCTGAACAATTTTTACATGAAGATGTGATGACTGGGCCTGAGCAGTTGAAAGCAAAGTTGTTGGATTTATTTGCAGGGCAAGAGCGTGAAGTTTTTGTCGTGATATTTTTAAATAATAAAAATCAAATTATTTGTCATGAAGAGTTGTTTAAAGGTACTTTAAACAAAGTTGAAGTTCACCCCAGAGAAATCATTCGCTTTGCCATAAAAATGAACGCAAACGGGATTATACTCGCCCATAACCATCCATCAGGTAACCCGGAACCAAGCGTAGCAGACAGGCAAGTGACAGAGCGTATCCAACGTGCTTGTACTATTATGGGGATTAAACTGCTTGACCATTTTGTCGTTGGCCATAAGCAATGTGTGTCATTTGTGGAGCGAGGATGGCTATAAAATTATTTTTTTGCCTAAAAAATGACAACTTTCTTTGCGTTGGGCTTGAGTGAAAACGATGGAAAGCGTATACTACGCCACCTTTAAGGATCTTGGGTTTGGCGAGAAGGGCCTATCTCAGTAAATTTTTACGTTTTAGTAAAGTAAATCTTTATTTAGGTATCAACGGTTTTTTCAGTCAATGAAAGTTTGCTGAGATGGGCTCCTAAGCCTGACGAGGCGGCCATACCCAGAACAAAAAAGCTCGAGCTGATTAGATTTTTGGAGAATAGACATGTCACGAGTCTGCCAAGTTACTGGCAAGCGTCCAATGAGCGGTAACAACCGTTCACACGCATTAAACGCGACCAAACGTCGTTTTTTGCCAAACCTGCACTCTCACCGTTTCTGGGTTGAGTCTGAGAAACGTTTCGTAACACTGCGTGTATCTGCTAAAGGTATGCGTGTTATCGATAAAAAGGGTATTGATGCTGTTCTTGCTGAACTGCGTACCCGTGGTGAGAAGTACTAAGGAGCTAAAAAATGGCTAAAGGTATTCGCGAGAAAATCAAGCTAGTCTCTTCTGAAGGTACAGGTCATTTCTATACCACTACGAAGAACAAGCGCACAATGCCAGAAAAACTGGAACTGAAAAAATTCGATCCAGTTGTTCGTAAGCATGTGATCTACAAAGAAGCAAAAATCAAATAATTTTGCTTTCTGCGTTAAAAACTCAGCTTCGGCTGAGTTTTTTTTTACCTAAAATTTGGGCTGTCGCGGATATGCGCATTCGAAGCTATGACCATGATTATGAAAGTAGTAACATAGTGAGTATTCATTGAATTAATAATGATATTTGTTGTCGAATGACTATTGTCTTTTACATATAGACTTGATTAAGAGTGCCTGGTGAAAAAACAGTTTAAAAAAATTCTTGTGATCAAGATGAGGTTTCATGGGGACATGTTGCTGACAACACCCGTTATCAGCTCATTAAAACACCGATATCCTGATGCTAAAATTGACGTTTTGCTTTATCAGGATACTATCCCGATTCTCTCTGAAAATACTGAAATTAACGCTTTATACGGCATGGCGGGGAAAAAAAGTAGTGGCCTAAGTAAAGCATGTAATTTTATTAAGCTACTGCTAAAGCTGCGTAAAAATAAATACGATTTAGTTGTTAACCTCGCAGATCAGTGGATGGTGAGTGTATTAGTTCGGGCTATTCCTGCTGACACAAAAATTTCCCATCAATTTACCCATCGAGATTCTAAATACTGGCGTAATAGTTTTACGCATTTGACAGAACCTGAAGGCGAACACGTTGTTCTGAATAACCTATCAGTGCTCAAGCCGTTAGAAATAAAAGAATTAAAAACGCATCTAACGATGTCTTATTCAGAGCAGGATTGGAAAAATATTGATGAAAGATTACTAAGCTTAGGTGTCCATAGCAGCTATGTCGTCATTCAACCAACAGCACGCCAAGCTTTTAAGTGTTGGGATAATGAAAAGTTTTCAGCGGTCATTGATGCATTGCAGTCTCGTGGTTATCAAGTAGTTTTAACTTCGGGGCCGAGTAAAGAAGATTTGGAGTGTATCAGCGATATTGCAAATGGTTGCCAAACAACGCCTGTTACTGAACTTGCAGGAAAGACTTCATTTCCAGAATTAGGCGCACTGATTGCCCATGCCGCTTTATTCATCGGTGTTGATTCAGCTCCGATGCACATTGCTGCAGCAGTCAAAACACCAATTGTGTGCCTTTTCGGTGCGACAAATCATGTTTTTTGGCGGCCTTGGAGTGAGAATAGTATGCAATTCTGGGCTGGAGACTATGAACCTATGCCTCCGCGAGATGAACTTGACCGCAGTAAAAAGTATTTATCTATTGTCCCTGCATCCGATGTAATTAAAGCCACAGAGAAAATATTGCCGATGAATATTCGCTCTATGATGACAAGGTATTAACATGAATCTGGCATTTTGCTTATATAAATACTTTCCGTTTGGTGGGTTACAGCGGGATTTTCTACGTATTGCAACGGAATGCCAATCACGTGGGCATCACGTACGTGTCTATACCCAATCATGGGATGGTGATAAGCCTAGCGGCTTTGAAATTATTATCGTGCCGGTGACATCAAAAACGAATCATGGACGAAATGCACAATATTGTGACTGGGTTTTGGCACATTTAAAGCAGCATCCTGCTGAGCGGGTAATTGGTTTCAATAAAATGCCAGGGCTGGATATTTATTATGCAGCAGATGTCTGTTATGCACAAAAAGTCGCTGAAGAAAAAGGCTTTTTTTATAAGCTGACGCCTCGTTACAAACACTATGCCGCATTTGAAAAAGCTGTTTTTGCAGTGGGAAAACCGACACAATTACTCATGTTAACGCCACATCAAATTAGTCATTTTAAAGAGCATTATGGGACTGAAGATGTGCGTTTTCATATGCTGCCTCCTGGTATTGCCCAAGATAGAAAGTATGATAAGCAGGTTGCGAATGCTAAAAAAGTTTATCGTGAAAAAAATCAAATACCTGAATCTGCATTTTTAGTATTGCAGGTGGGTTCTGACTTCAAACGTAAAGGCGTCGATCGGACCATAAAAGCCATTGCGGCATTGCCCGATGATATTAAGAAAAACACGCTATTGATGGTAGTCGGTCAAGATAAACCAGTGAAATACCAACAGTTAGCGAAGACGCTAGGAATCGGCTCACAAGTCTCTTTCTTTAGTGGACGTAATGATATTGCAGAATTAATGGCTGCAGCCGATATATTAATGCATCCGGCTTATCAAGAAGCGGCAGGTATTGTGTTATTAGAGGCAATTACCGCGGGTTTACCGATTATTGTCACAGAAGTGTGTGGATATGCTTCATTTATTAGCCAAGCCAAATGCGGTATTGTGGTAAATGAGCCCTTTGAACAAACGGTTCTGAACTTGGCTCTAAAAGATAGTTTAAAAAATCCGGCTCAATTAGCACAATGGGCAAGTAATGCGCGATATTTTGCCGATACAGAAGATTTGTATAGTTTACCAGAAAAAGCCGCAGATATTATTTTAGGGGAAGCGAATGATTGAGTTAAAACCCCCTTTCAGTGAATTGTGGAAGAATAAAGATCCATTTATCGAGGCGGATAAGCTACAAGGTGAAGTTTTTCGTGCGTTAGAATCGCGTAAAACTCTGCGTTTTGAACTTGAGGGACGCAGCTATTTTATAAAAATTCATTATGGGACGACACTAAAGGAAGTTCTTAAAAATCTATTTTCTTTTCGGTTGCCGGTATTAGGAGCCGATAGAGAGTGGAATGCTATTCATCAACTGACTCAAGTGGGAGTTGACACGATGAATGGTCGAGCTTTTGGGCAAAAAGGGATTAACCCTCTTCGTCGCCACTCCTTTATTATTACTGAAGATTTAACCCCGACGGTGAGTTTGGAAGATTATTGTGCAAATTGGCTAGATAACCCGCCAACTTTTAGTACCAAACAAATGATTATTCGTCGAGTTGCGAAGATGGTGCGCAAAATGCACGCAACGGGTATTAACCATCGTGATTGTTATATTTGCCATTTTTTACTGCATTTGCCATTTACGGGAAATGAAGAACAGTTAAAAATATCAGTGATTGATTTGCACCGGGCACAACTCAGAAATTCGGTTCCAACCCGTTGGCGCGATAAAGATTTAATTGGTTTATATTACTCATCATTAAATATTGGGCTTACTCAGCGTGATATTCTTCGTTTTATGAAAATCTATTTTGGCTTATCGCTGCGAGTTATTTTGCAACAGGAAAAACGTTTAATCCACAAAGCGGGCTACAAAGCTAAACGAATCGAAAAAAGAAGTGAAAAGTATCGTTTATAACTAGTGTATGGGTTACATGAATATGAAACTATTACTTATCATTTAGATGATTGAAGTTGGTAAAGGAAAACGAAAAATGATAAACCACGAAATGATCAGAACTCAAATTAAGATTAATGAAAATGATGTGAGTGAAGACAACTATTTTCATATAGCGTATGGTGTTGATGATAAATTTCTCTATGGAGTAGGAACGTCGATTTCATCGGTGATGATTAATAATCAGGATACTCATTTCCATTTTCATATCTTTGTCGATAATTTAAAAGATGAAAATCTTTTTCGTGGACTAGTTGCAAATAGCCAACATAAAATCACTATTTACTTAATAGATAACGAAAAGTTTAAAAAGTTGCCACTTCCTTCGCAAGCTTGGAGTCATGCAATTTATTTTAGATTAGTAATTATCTCGTTTTTATCGACAAAAATTGACAAACTTCTTTATTTAGATGCAGATATTATTTGTAAAGGAAATTTATCTTATTTAAAAGAATTGGAATTTAATAATGATGTTTTCTTGTATGCAGTAAAGGATAAATTTATTAGCGATAAAAAAACACTGCCAATGGATATGGATAAATATTTTAATTCCGGATTTCTGTTTATGTCAATTAAACGAATGGCGGAAAATAATATTCCTAATCGTGTTATTGAATTGGTAAGTGAAAATGACTTTACACATCCTGATCAAGATGCATTGAATATTTTATTAAATAATAAGCTTGTTAATATTAGTGAAAACTTTAATTTCATGTTCTCGCTTGATTGGTATATTACCAGTAAAGGACATATTACCAAAATTCCAGATGAAGTCGTTTTTATTCACTTTGTTGGTTTAACTAAACCATTTCATGAATGGGCTAATTTTTATCAAGAATACGCCTTTTTTGAAGTGGCTAGAACTCACTCTCCATGGAAAAATGTACCATTAATGAAACCTGAAGGGTATAAACAATTATCTCGTAAAAAATCACATTTAAGAAAAAATGGCGACTATATCGGGTTTATAATTACCACAATAAAATATTTAGTGAAAAAAATCATTAAATAATCTGTAATACAGTATTGATAAAGCCTCGTAATTGTTCAGAATACGAGGCTTCATACTATCTAGATAATACTTTTTTAATCAAAATAGCAGTTAATATATTGTACAAGATGAAGATGTCGATAAAAATAAATTCAAACAAGCAGTAAACTAAAAAATAGCCAATAGATGATACAAATATACCTACATTAAGTATATTTTTTTCTATCCTAATATCTTTGAATAAATCTTTCATGTTAATAAAAAATGCGATTAGGAATAAGGCTAACCCTATAAAACCGATATTGTAAGTGATATTTAAGAAAAAAGGCTCATCATTATTGTAATGGTAAGTTTTTCTCTTCTGTGAATAGCCCATGCCTCCTTGGTTCTTTGGTGCATTATTATCAAGCAAAAATTGATTGTATGCGACGGAACCATACCCAATACCAACGAGTTGATTGGAGATTGAGTTCATAAAAATGGGATAACGAGTTTCAATAATTTTATCGCGTTTGGAAGTAATGTTTTCTGAGTATAACGATTGATTTATTTTATTTTTAACTTGGGGAATTGTTAAGTATGTTGCTGTTAATATTATCGATGCTAAAGTACCAAAGCTAATCATGCTTATAAGGAGTCTTTTATAACTTTTTGATAACAAGAATAAAATTATAATAGACTCAATCACTACAGAAAGAACTCCGCCTCGGCTGCCCGTATATAATAGAAAAATAAAAGCTAAGAGTGAGAGTAATAACATTACGATTTTTAATGATTTTTGTTTAAAAAGAAACAAAGCACTAAATGTAAATGGAAATAACAATGTCATATAGTGAGCAAAGCCAAACCTAAGTTGTAGATATAAAGGTAAATCACTATCTTTAAACTGCTTTAATATTGGGATAATAAATAAGGTGAAAGCGAGGGTACAGATCAGAGCATAGGTAATCGTTTTACTTGATTTTGGCAATTCGCTTTTGAAAACGACTAAGAATAAAGAAATAATAACGACGTAACGCCAGTCATTAAAAAAAACTTTTAATGCGGCCAATGTAAAATCAGTATATGTGAAAAATAGTGCACAAAATAACCCCCAGGCACCAAAGAGAAACAACATTTTCCGAGTTTTAACGATAGTGAGTATATCATGCCAAGGGTTGGTTTTATCTTTTACTGCGGTATAGATAGTATATAGTAGCAATATGACCGCGGAAACATTCAATACCCCTTGAGTATCATTGGTAAACATCCCTAGTATGACTAGAGAAAGCAGTAAAAAAGGGAGTTGAGCCACAGCATAACTGTTATTTTTCACGACATTACCTATTTTTGGTACGAAACTGACAATATTGTTTTAAAAAAGCTAATTGAAGTCTATCTTTTAATTTTAAATATTTTTTGAAAATACACGTTGCTTGTTTTATTTGGTATATCTCTTCATGAGTAAGAGGTGCTGCTGTATTTCTGGATATAGATTTTTTCAGTAAGTGTAACGTTTCGGACAGTGTTTTGCTCAACATTTTCGTTACTTCATCACCATAAATAAGCGCAATAAAGGAAAGCTCTGCCATTACATAAATGAGGCTATTAATATCACTTCGCCTAAACGTTTGGGTAATACTAGTTTCATTAACACGATAATGAATTAATGTTTTGTTAATGCTATAAATATTTTTGCTTTTTAGGTAAAGCTTTGGGGTTGTTGCCATATCTTCATAGAGAACTCTATCGGGATAGTGTATGCCAATGAGTTTAAATAAATCACTTTTATATATTCTAGACCAAGCAAACCATTTTTTATTTTTGAAAACGGGGTATAAGTCTTGAATACAGTCTATTGTTGTTGCCCCACAATAGTGAGTGGTTGGAATGATTTTTGTTTTAGATGGCTCGCTATCTTCGAACTTTACGGTATCAAATTCAATAATATCATAAATAGAGTGTGAGATAATGGGGGATATATTTTGATAAAAATTGTCATCAAAATAGTCATCTGCATCTAAAAATGCAATATATTCACCAGAAGCAACAGAGATACCGTGATTTCTGGCTTTAGATAACCCGCCATTTTCTCTTTTAATGTAGTGAATATTCTTATTATCATATTTATGTAATATATTATGAATGATATTTTCGCTACTATCCGTTGAACCATCATTAATAATTATTAATTCAACGCTGTTATCCATAAATGATAATACAGAGGCCAAACATGCCTCAATATATTTTTCTGAGTTATAGCAGGGTACAACGATAGATAACTTAATATTTGTCATAAAAAACATACCAGTTTTTAAACTTAGTGCTATGGTCAAATATCAATTATATTGATGGAAAGGTGCTTAAATGTAAATACGTATCTTATCATTTGTTCCTATTGGTGATGATACAAATGTGTTATCAGCCAGTCTGCATTATATTTGAATTTATAACATAGCCGTGGTTTAGTAACATAAATTTATTATGAGTAGCATAAATAGCTGGGAATAGATAATGCCAGAACTACCCGAAGTTGAAACCAGTCGTCGCGGAATAGAGCCACATTTAGTTGGTAATACAATCTCTTACGCCATTGTACGTAACGGTCGTTTACGTTGGCCGGTTAGTGAACAAATTAAAAGTTTATCAGATGAAGCGGTTTTAAGTGTCCAACGTCGAGCCAAATATTTGCTGATTGAATTGCAAAAAGGTTGGATTATTGTTCACTTGGGAATGTCTGGTAGTGTGCGTATTCTGACCGAAGAATTGCCTGAAGAAAAGCATGACCATGTGGATTTAGTCATGCGAGACGGTAAGGTTTTGCGCTATACGGATCCTCGCCGGTTTGGCGCTTGGCTCTGGTGTGATGATTTAGAAAACAGTTCGGTACTTGCACACTTAGGGCCTGAGCCATTATCAGACGCCTTTAACCCGCAATATCTTTATGAATTAGCGCAAAAGAAAAAAGTGGCCATTAAGCCATGGTTAATGGATAACAAAGTGGTTGTTGGTGTGGGTAATATTTATGCTAATGAAGCATTATTTGCGACAAAAATATCACCTGAAAAAATTACAAATACCTTAACGTTAACTGAAATTACTGAACTAGTGTTGCAGATCAAAAAGGTGTTACAGCGCTCTATTGAACAAGGTGGTACGACACTAAAAGATTTTTTACAGTCGGATGGTAAACCGGGCTACTTTGCCCAAGAATTGTTTGTCTATGGAAAAAAGGGTGAACCTTGCTCAATGTGTGGCACGCCAATAGAAAGCATTAAACAGGGGCAACGTAGCACCTTCTTTTGTCCACAATGTCAAAAATAGTGAAATCTTGCTATTTTTTATTGAGTTTCTTTAGCATTGCCTCAGCAACCACTGGGGGTAGGAAAGACGAAATATCACCATCGTGAAGTGCAACATCCTTGATTAATGAAGAAGAAACAAAGGATAAACTTTGCGATGGTAATAAAAATACGGTTTCCAAGTCAGGCACAAAATGGCGGTTCATATTCGCCAGTTGCCATTCATATTCAAAATCTGCGACAGAACGAACGCCACGAATAAGAATATTGGCGCCATTTTTTTGCGCAAAATTAGCCATAAGCTCAGAAAACCCAACAACTTCAACATTATCAAGGTGAGAAGTCACTTCTTTAGCAAGAGCGACGCGTTCATCAAGGGAAAACATCGGGTTTTTTCGTTGGCTATTAGCAATAGCCAACAGGACATGGTCAAACATTGCTGCTGCTCGGGTAACAATATCAACATGTCCTGATGTTACTGGGTCGAACGTACCAGGGTAAATAGCCTTGTGTATCATGATGATAGTATCTCGTTGTTTGTATTATCTATTCGAAAAAATAGCATGAATAAGCGTTAACAGTATCGGCTATCTAGTAGGGTTGCAACTGTAGATGAGATTTTACTGCTATTTTTAGGTGCATATTCTACACACTTTTATTTGCGCTTTATGATAAGATAGCGCCAATTTTGGTAAGTGAATCAGATCGAATGTTATTGCTGCGTCTATATCAGGTACTTCTTTATCTTATCCAACCATTTATATGGGTTCGCCTATTGCTGCGCAGCCGTAAAGCGCCTGCGTATCGTAAACGCTGGGGTGAGCGATACGGCTTTTGTGCGGGAAAAGTAAAACCTCAAGGCATTTTATTACATTCAGTTTCTGTCGGGGAAACCCTCGCAGCCGTTCCACTAGTCCGCGCACTTCGCCATCATTATCCGTCTTTGCCAATAACAGTAACCACGATGACGCCAACAGGCTCAGAGCGTGTGCTTTCTGCATTTGGTGACGACGTCGACCACGTTTATTTACCCTATGACCTTCCTGGCTCAATGCACCGCTTCCTGAAACAAGTTGACCCAAAACTTGTGATCATAATGGAAACTGAGCTATGGCCAAACATGATTAACCAATTGCATAAACGTAAAATTCCATTGGTTATTGCAAATGCAAGACTTTCTGAGCGTTCTGCTGCAGGGTATCAAAAGCTGGGTAGCTTTGTGAAACGAATGCTTCGTAATGTCACTATGGTCGCAGCACAGCATCAGGAAGATGGTGAACGTTTCGTTCAATTAGGGTTGCGGCGAATGCAATTGAGTGTCACTGGGAGCCTGAAGTTTGATATCTCTGTGACGCCTGAATTAGCTGTTAGGGCAATAACTTTACGGCGCCAATGGGCGGCGCATCGCCCCGTTTGGATAGCGACCAGTACTCACGAGGGTGAAGAAGCGATTGTCTTAGAAACACATCAAAAATTATTATCTCGTTTTCCTGATTTATTGTTAATTTTAGTCCCTCGCCATCCAGAACGCTTTGCCAAAGCAGAAGAACTAACTCAAAAAGCCGGTTTAACCTTTATTCGTCGCAGTGCGAATACGATTCCGTCCGCAGATGTTCAAGTGGTGATTGGTGATACCATGGGTGAACTGATGCTGTTATATGGAATTGCAGACATTGCTTTTGTCGGGGGAAGCTTGGTCGAAACTGGGGGGCACAACCCGCTCGAAGCGGCTGCTCATGCGCTACCCGTGTTAATGGGGCCTCACACATTTAATTTCAAAGATATTTGTGGAAAATTAACTCAAGCAGATGGCTTAATTACGGTGACAGACAGTGAATCAATGGTCCAAGCCGTGACCAGTTTACTTTCTGATGAAGATTACCGGTTATATTATGGGCGTCATGCCGCCGAGGTTCTTCATGAGAACCAAGGTGCTCTTCAACGATTATTAAAACTGTTGCAACCCTATTTACCTCCGAGAGAGCAATAAAGCTAAGTAATGTCTTTTTTTGAGTATTAACTTGAACATTACAGCAATGAATTGCGAATATTTTATGGCACATCCTAGTATTGCATTTAAACTATAGTAGACTGCGTCGTTTATTATAGAGTCATTCGATTTGGTTTATTACTATAAGGGTAGTATCCAAATGGAATGTTGGAACTTTTGCTTATCTTTCTAAGACTATATGCCAGCCACTAATCAATCAATTTCAAATAAATATGTTTATTTATGGGTCATAAGCTATGCCATTGTTTGGATCTTAGCGAGTTTTTATTTCGACCCAACCGTACCTTATGACACAGTAGAAGCAGTGAACTGGGGAATGAATGGAGAGTGGGGATCACCTAAAAACCCATGGTTTGTTGGCGTGATGATGTGGCCTGCAATTTATCTTGATATCTCCTACAGCTTTTATTGGTATTTTAGCCATTTTGTGGGTATTGCATTTGGCTTACTTGGGGTATGGAAGCTAGCTTTTCGTTTGACTGGGCGTCGTGATTTCGCTTGGTTTGCAATGCTAATGTTGAATTTATCTGGTGTCATTAATTTCGATATCATTCCTTATAATGATAACTATATTTTAGTGACATTATGGCCTTGGGTTATTTATTTCTTTTTACGTGCTGTTGATGATAACCCAGCATGGTGGTTACCATTTGCCTTATTTGCGGGTCTTGCAACTATGGGTAAATACTCAACCTTGGCGCTAGTTGGGTCTGTTTTCTTATTGACCCTATTTGTAAAACAAGTTCGCCAAAGCTATCGTCATCTTGTTTTTTACCTAGCGATAGTTTTGTGGTTTGCTTTGGTATTGCCAAATTTCTTTTGGTTGATGGCAACGGATTTTTCGGCTTTCAAATGGGTAGATTCACAAATCGACCCTGGGTTTAATCTTCACACCACACAAGCCGCACTTAGCGTGTTTTATCCGTTAGTGATTGCTGCGATTATTGTTTATTGCAGTGGTGGAAAATTAGGGTGGCCTAAAGCGTTGCCTAACCGCATGGCTAACTTTATCCTTCTTTTTCCTCTGGTTGTGATATACGGCTGGTTCTCTTTTCACGATGGCGGTCGAATCACAGAATGGTTACAGCCATTTATGGCTATTAGTGCACCTTTATTTGTTGGTTCAATAACCGTGATGCCAAGAAAATCATTTAAGAAGTCATTGGTTGGTTTTGCCATTTTTGGTGTTTTAGTGGTGGCTGGTTATATCACGGTTCAGGCTGCGAATATCCGTGGAGCAGGGCAAAAATTTATTGGCGTAAAAACCTTGATAGCAGACGGGGAACAACGTTGGTACCAGCGCTATGGCACACCGGTTAAATATGTTGGCGGGGAAGATAACCAATATCAATGGTTTATTATTTATGGGAAAGATAGGCCGCATGTGGTCCAACCTTGGTCGATGGAAAAACATATGCCGCCAAATGTGTACAACCGGGATATTACTGAAGCCGAAATTCGTCAACATGGTGCATTATTGCTGGGCAAGAAATACGATGATTGCGCTCATGAAAACTTTGCCAAGGTGCGTAAATTCTGGCCACAGTTTACGATAGAAAAAGAAGATGTGATTTATCGTTCTGAACCTGATGCCGCCCCTGAAACGATGTGCTTTGGGTTTATTGCGCCGGAAAAACCCTAGTTATACAATATACAAAGAAACATAGTGAATATAGGAAGGAAAAGGCCATTTATTTTGAAATGGCTTTTTTACTTTCTATGCTAATATGTACGGAAAAGTTAGAAAGTGAAAAATAGGATATGTACTTATTTATTTGTACAACAATTCTTCATATTAGAATTGTTAATAAGCTTTTAGAAAAAATAGATGACCCTATAAACGCAGTTGTTTTGTTCATCGGTGATACTGAAAGCCCGAAAGTTGTGCATTACCTTAACACGTTGATTGAGCCAAAATGTAGATGTATTTTATATAATGACCAACAAATCAACGTAAGAAAGCCGTTTAAAACGATAAGGCGTAGCCGACTCACTAAAAATATTATTCAGTTATTACCATCCGTAACTTTTCAACAGGTCTACCTTGCTTGTGTTGAACTTCCCTTAGCGCATCATATCTTGTCTTCTATACAGTTTAGACAATTAGTAACTTTTGATGATGGTTTATACAATTTATGCTCATCTAAGCGATTAGAAAAGGTTAAAAATATTAATTTATCTAAACGGTTAGCACGTTCAATATCGGGACGAAAATACCATACGGATAGAGTTCTAAAAGAGTCTGTAAAGCACTACACGATTTTTAATAACTTACAAAATATTATTGATAATACTGAGTATATTGAGCTTGCCCCAACACCCTCTAAAAAAGGGAATGAACAAGGTACTATCGGTATATTACTTGGAACTGTGTATAGTGAAATTTGTACTAGTGATACCGCACAGCAAGAGTTAGTTGAACAACTTAATCGGTTGATTCGAGAGAGAAGAATCGGTTTGTATATTCCTCATCCTAGAGATACAACAACTGAATTGCGAGATATAAAAGTCATAACAACAAACCTTTCTGCCGAAGATGAAATTATGACTTTAATTGAAGATGGGTATTCAATTGAGTTGTACGGGTTTTCCAGTACAGTTCAGTGTATTCTCAGCTCAAGTAATGCAGTCAAAAGCTATAGTTTGCAATTTTCAGGTATGACTGAAGAGTACAGACAGGTAGAGTTAGAATTGTCACAATATTTATTCGGTTTTACGTCAATAGATCTTTCAAAGTAAGCCAGTGAGCTGCTGATACACCTTATCAGCAGCAATACTTGCCATCGAATTATCAACTGACCTAATTTCATGCTGCCCTTGCCCATATCCCCCAATCAAGCCGGGGTCAGTAGGCCCAAACAGGGTAAAATTAGGTTTATCAAGTGCCGCTGTTAAATGGCTAAGCCCAGTATCGACAGAAACCACCGCTTTAGCGTTTGCAATTTGCTGTGCAACTTCAGCTAACGTGAGTTTAGGTAAGACCTCAACAAAATCAAAGCCTTTTGCTAATCGTTCTGCTCGTTGCTGCTCATGAGGTGCTCCCCAGGGCAATTTAATTTTGATACCACTTTCGGCCATCAGTCCAATGAGTTCTCGCCAATTTTCTTCAGGCCAATGTTTATCATCACGGGTAGTTGAATGCAAAAAAATGACATAAGGGCTTTGATGCTCTTCTGCTGACTGTAAAAAGTGTCGAGCAATCGCGTAATCGCCTTGTTGTGTTGGGCAGGTGTAACCAAGACTTTTGGCAAATAACTGGCGAATACGTTCAACGGCATGTTGTTGTTTACTGATAGCATAACGATAGTCATAAAAGAAGCTGGCTAATGGTTCGCGAATACTATGGCGGTCATAGCCATGTTTATCGCCATGCGCTAAGCGGGTGACAAGAAAAGCGCTCTTTAATAACCCTTGTGCATCAATGACAGCGTCATAATGTGTTGCTTGTAATTTCTTGCGAAATTCAGCACGTTCGGCTCTGATCGGCGCAGAAAACCAATTTTTTCGCCAGCGGCGAATGGCCACTGGGATCACTTGGTTAATGGCACTGTGCCATGTTGGAATTTGCGCGAAGCCTTCCTCAACGACCCAATCGAATTGAATACCCGATATGGCTTGCTGTGCATCGGTCAGTGCAGGTAATGAGTGTAAAACATCTCCCATTGAAGATGTCTTGACTAATAATACTCGCATCATTCAATACCTATATTTAACCGAGCTAACGCATTGATAACTAATTGAGGTTGGATATCAATCAAACTTTGATGATAACCACTTTCACCGTCACCTTTACGCACTTTGTGATACCCCGTAATTAGGCGGATTACTTCTGCTTTATCTGATAATGGCGGGGTAAAATCAGGGCTACTTGGGCCATACAGGGCGACAAGCGGTTTACCTAGCGCTGCCGCGACATGCATCAAACCAGAGTCATTACTGACAACTGCAGTACAGGCATCAATTAGATTAACGGCTTGTTCTAAAGATGTTTTTCCTGAAAAATTATGGCAATGTAATTTCGCATCATCGGTCAGCTCTAAACGGATGGCTTCACCTGCCTCGTGGTCTTTTTGTGAACCAAATAGTAGTACTTGATAGCCTTTTTGGCTAATCAGTGTTTGAGCAAGAGAGGCGTAGTGATAGTGAGGCCAACGTTTGGCGGGGCCGAACTCTGCGCCTGGGCAAAAACCAATAATAGGGCGAGAACCATCAACCCCAAAAGTTTGCAGGGTTTCAGTAACTTCTTGCGGCACCGTCACTAGTTTAGGCGGTAAAATGGGCGTCGGAATATCGGAAGCTGATTTAATAGTTTGCTTATCATAAGCAAGAGCAACATATCTCTGCACCATTAAAGGAAAAGCTTCTTTATTTAGTGGACGAATATCATTGAGTAGGCCATAGCGCATTTCTCCACGCCACCCCGTTCTTTTAGGGATTTTTGCAAAGAAAGGCACAAATGCAGACTTTAAGGAATTTGGTAACACAATAGCTTGATCATAGCCATTTGCCCGCAAACTCTTACCTAATCGACGACGTTCCCCAATTTCCAAAGCACCATGTCCGAGAGGCATAGGAATGGCTTCGTTAACCTCGGGCATTTTGGCGAGTAAAGGACGGCACCATTGTGGTGCCATCACATCAATCTGTGCATGGGGATGTAAGGCCTTGATCGTACGATAAAGGCTTTGTGACATCATCATATCCCCTACCCATGAGGGGCCGATCACCAATATTTTCATAAATGATTCTTCAGAAATAAGCGTTATGCGTCTTTATTGAGCAAATGCATATATTCGGTGACACCTTCTGCAACCGTTTTAAAGGGGGCAGTATAGCCGGCGGCACGTAGCTTAGTGAGGTCAGCTTGTGTGAAGCTTTGGTAGCGACCTTTTAATTTTTCAGGGAATTCAATATATTCGATAGCCACATTTTTATCTTTGTGGAATTCAGTGACTGCATCAGCAACGGCTTGGAAAGATTCCGCACGCCCTGTTCCGCAGTTAAAAATACCTGAGACATTATTTTCCCAGAACCATAAGTTTACCGCGGCCACATCACCCACATAAATAAAGTCACGGCGGAAAGTATCGCTCCCCTCGAACAGTTTTGGACTTTGCCCTTCATTAATTTGTTTATTTAAATGATAAGCAACGCTTGCCATACTGCCTTTATGGTCTTCATTTGGCCCATAGACATTGAAATAGCGGAAACCACAGACTTGTGAGTTAGTTTCTGGCAGGATTTCACGCACATATTGGTCAAATTGGAATTTCGAATAACCATAGACATTTAATGGTTTTTCGAATTGGCGCTCTTCAATAAAGTTATTGCTACGACCACCATAGGTTGCAGCGGAAGAAGCATACAAGAATGGGATTTCGCGATCTAAACAATAGTGCAGTAACTCTTTCGAATACTGATAGTTATTGTCCATCATATACTTGCCATCCCACTCCGTGGTTGACGAGCAAGCACCTTCATGGAATACCGCATCGACATCACCGAAATCGTCACCCGCAATGATACTGCCAATAAAATCTTCTTTATCTGCATAATCCGCAATATCAAGGTCAACAAGGTTAGCGAATTTAGTCCCGTCTTTCAGATTATCAACGACTAGGATATCTGTACGGCCGATTGCATTTAGGGCTTTAATAATATTGCTACCAATAAAACCAGCTCCGCCAGTGACTATGATCATTGGGTATACCTCAAATGGGTTAAGAAAATAGAATCGTAATTGGTGACTATAATAACATCTCTTGGCGCAGACGGTAGCATTGATAGAAGAGAATTGAGCTGACACTTAAATGAGAACAAGGGAAATATCGTGATCTTGGCTACAAACTTGACTTATTTATGCTGTGAATATCGCCACGTGTAGAGACTATTATTAAACTCTATTAATAGTCACTTTACAGGAAGAAATCATGTCAGAAAGATTTTATCAGCAGATTCAAGAGCAATTGGTACAAATTGAAGCCGACGGATTATTTAAAAACGAACGCATTATTACGACTTCACAAGATGCTGACATTGAAATTGCAGGTGGCCAGCGAGTTATTAATTTCTGTGCTAACAATTATCTTGGTCTTGCAAACCACCCCGAACTCATCAAGGCCGCTAAACAAGGAATGGATAGCCATGGTTTTGGGATGGCGTCTGTACGCTTTATTTGTGGAACGCAAGACAGCCACAAAGTTTTAGAGCGCAAATTGGCGGATTTTCTGGGTATGGAAGATGCGATTCTTTACTCATCCTGTTTTGATGCAAATGGTGGGCTGTTTGAAACCTTATTAGGACCTGAAGATGCCATTATTTCAGATGCATTAAATCATGCGTCAATTATTGATGGGGTTAGGTTAAGCAAGGCTAAACGTTACCGTTACAGCAATAATAATATGGTGGAATTAAAAGCACGTTTAGAGGAAGCCAAAACGGCAGGGGCTCGCCATATTTTGATTGCCACAGATGGTGTGTTCTCGATGGATGGTGTCATCGCAGATTTAAAATCCATTTGTGACCTTGCCGACGAATACCAAGCATTGGTGATGGTGGATGATTCACATGCTGTTGGTTTTGTTGGGGAAAATGGCCGTGGTAGCCATGAGTACTGCGATGTGATGGGGCGTATTGATATTATCACGGGGACATTAGGTAAAGCCCTTGGCGGTGCATCTGGTGGTTATACGGCAGCGAAAAAAGAGGTCGTTGAATGGCTGCGTCAGCGTTCTCGACCTTATTTATTTTCGAACTCACTCGCTCCTGCGATTGTAGCTGCATCTATCAAAGTGATCGATATGATGAAAGAAGGTCACTCATTACGTGAGAAGTTATGGCGTAATGCTGTGTTATTTAGGGAAAAAATGACAGCAGCCGGTTTCACCTTGGCTGGAGCAGACCATGCCATCATCCCAGTCATGTTAGGCGAAGCTAAACTCGCCCAAATTTTTGCAGAAGAGTTACTTGATGAAGGTATTTATGTCACGGGCTTTTTCTATCCTGTTGTGCCGCAAGGTCTGGCACGTATTCGCACTCAAATGTCTGCAGCGCATAGTGAGGAGGATATTTTACACGCTGTTGATGCATTCACCCGCATTGGTAGAAAACTAAAAATAATCAAATAAAAGGTCTTTTATGAAAGCACTGTCCAAACTGAAAGCTGAACCAGGTATATGGATGACGGATGTTCCGAAACCGGAACTCGGGCACAATGATGTGATGATCAAAATTCGCAAAACGGCAATTTGTGGTACGGATGTACATATCTATAACTGGGATGAATGGTCACAAAAAACTATTCCTGTCCCAATGGTTGTCGGTCATGAGTATATAGGGGAAATTGTTGCAATTGGGCAGGAAGTCAAAGGCTTTAAAATTGGTGACCGAGTGTCAGGGGAAGGGCATATTACTTGTGGCCATTGTCGGAATTGTCGCGGCGGGCGTACCCATCTTTGCCGCAATACGATTGGAGTAGGGGTTAACCGAGAAGGGTGTTTTGCTGAATATTTGGTGATCCCCGCATTTAATGCTTTTAAAATTCCCGATAACATTCCTGATGAAATAGCGGCAATTTTTGACCCATTTGGTAATGCAGTTCATACGGCACTTTCTTTTGATTTAGTGGGGGAAGATGTGCTGGTTTCAGGAGCAGGGCCTATTGGTATCATGGCAGCCGCAGTGTGCCGACATGTGGGAGCACGCCATGTTGTTATCACGGATGTGAATGATTATCGACTTGAACTCGCGAAAAAAATGGGGGTTTCCCGTGCAGTGAACGTCAGTCGTGAAAATTTAAAAGACGTGATGAACGAATTGGGAATGAAAGAAGGTTTTGATGTTGCATTAGAAGTTTCTGGTGCGCCAGCCGCTTTTCAGACCATGCTAGACACCATGAACCACGGTGGCAGAATCGCACTATTAGGGATTCCGCCTGCCTCAATGGCAACGGATTGGAGCCAAGTGATCTTTAAAGGGTTATTTATTAAAGGGATCTACGGTCGAGAAATGTTCGAAACATGGTACAAAATGGCGACACTCATTCAATCTGGTTTGGATTTATCACCAATTATCACTCATCAATTCCCGATTGATGAATTCCAAAAAGGCTTTGATATCATGCGTTCAGGCCAAGCAGGTAAAGTGATTTTAAACTGGGATTAAATTTTTATCATATCCATTCCCCTTCTTAGCTTTTGCGCTAAGAAGGGAGAACGAAAAAGACTTACTGCTGTTGTTTGAAGAGCGGGCGCTTTTGCGCTTTATCGCTCGAAACTAACAAAGGTTGTAAAGCCTTATCGTTATAAATACTCTCAACAACAAACATAATAAAATCAATTCCCTGTCGCTCAGATGACGGTAATGTAAACTCACATATACCGAGCTCTTGTGGAATAATCATATTTTCGGGTTGGCTAACAGTTTCAGGTTGCCCAATGGCAGCTTCTTCGGTTGGTGCTGTTTTTATTGTATCTTGTATCGATTGCTCGGCTTGAGGCTGTGCCTTTTTCGCTTCTTCAGATAACATTCTTAATGATGTTGGCTGTTTAGTTTTAGATTGAGGGCTCAATAGGGCACTAACGGCAACTAATTCAACATCAGCAGGAAGTTGGGCAAGGTATTTTTGCAAGGCTCGAACAGTAGAGGGGTGTGGATGGCCAATGGCAACCGCACTGCCGTGTTTACGTGCATAAGCAACGGCTTTATTCAACTGAGTGCGCGTTTCTTCTTCCGATTGGTGGTTATCAATAAAAATATGGCGACGTAACGTGGGAACGCCGTATTCCTTGGCGGCATTACCTGCTTGGGTATTGCCAATAGTCACGCTATCGAGGAAAAATAAGTTTGATTTTGACAGGCTGTGCATCACATGGCGCATTCCTGCCAAGTTAGACGTCATCTCACTTCCCATATGGTTATTCATGCCTTTTGCATAGGGAACCCGGCTTATCGCATTCTTAATAATACGGTCAATTTCCTCTGCACTCATCGATGGGGCTAATGTGTCTTTCTCTAATGGTTGCTTGCTCAATGGTTTCATTGGCATGTGGATGAGAATATCGCGTCCTTGCTGATGCGCTTTTTCTGCGACTTCACGGCCATGAGGTGAGCTTGGCAAAATGGCAATAGTCACCGCTGGGGATAAGGCTAAAATTTGGTTATCTTCCTTGACGCGATATCCAAAATCGTCAATCACAATCGCTAATTTTGCAGCACTCACCGGTAGACACATCATCAATAATGAGAAGAGAATGAGTGGCCGAAAGGGTAGGTGCTTCAACATAACGTTATCCTAATTAATTGAATTTAAAATTTATCGTCCTAACCATGGACGAGGGTTCACGGTTTTACCTTGTCTGCGAATTTCAAAATAGAGGGCCGGACGTTCTTGGCCGCCACTGCTACCCACTAAGGCGATAGGTTGGCCTGCTCTAACCTCTTGGCCAACATTCACTAAGGCACTTTGGTTATAACCATACAGGCTCATATCCCCTTTACCGTGTTCAACGACGACAACGAGCCCATAGCCTTGTAACCAGTCAGCCAGTAACACGCGCCCATCGGCGATGGCCTTGACTTGCGTTCCTTCATTAGCGGCGATAACCATGCCTTTCCAACGTAACTCACTGGAAATGACATCACCATAGTTATGGAGCAATGAGCCGCGAACTGGCCAGATAGCTTGCCCTGCAGGGCGCCCTAAACCACCAGTACGAGACATCAGAGAACGTTCACTCTCTGACGGTTTATAGGTTGAGCCTTTCTGTTTGGCTTGACGTTCTTTTTCAGCGACTTGTGCGCGAATACGTGCCGCTTCTTTGGCCTCTCGCTCTGCTCTGGCCTTAGCTTCACGTTCGGCGCGAGCAATTTTGTCGCGTAATCTCGCTTCGTTTTGTTTTAGAACAGCAAGATTTTTTTGGTCTTCTTTTAATGTACTTTCAAGAGCGTTTAAGGTTTTTTGCCGCGAAGAGCGTGCATTATCCAACTTTCGTTTTTCTTGTTGTTGGCGAGCTAGCGTTGTTTTTTGTTCGGCCTGTTTTTTTTGTTCGAGTTGTTTTTGTTCTTGTAGCTCTTTAGTGGTTTCTTCTAAAGCGGCAATATTTTTTTCGCGTGCCTGATTTAAATAGCTGTAATAGGCCAAAATACGTTCTTCTCGCTGGCCTTCTTCACCTTTGAACATGAGGGTTAACCCTTGGTGTTTACCTAACCGGAAGGCAGCGTCTAGTTGGTCAGATAATAATTTTTCTTGTTGTTGTTTTTTGGTTTGTAGCTGCTTGATATTGCTATTTAATGAAACAATTTCTTTATCTAATTGTTTTAGCTGATTTTGAGTTTCATGCAGGCTACGCCCTGCGGCAGAAATGCTTTGCTCTTGTTGTTTAAGTTGTTCAAGCAGTGCTGAGCGCTTAGCTTGTTGTTCTTTTACGCTTTTTTCTTTTTCAGCAATACTTTTGAGTAAATCATGTAATTGCCCTTTATTTTCAGTGATCTGGTTGGCAAACACAGTTTGTGTTGGGGCGAGCGCAAGCAACCCTAACCCAAAGAGAGCGCTAATAGCCTGACGAATAAATGAAATTTTCATTCGATGATGTGTATTGGCCATCGTGATAAATCACCTCAATTAAATGCAATAACTGATTATTTCATCTGCAAGTGATGGTTTCCAGCACTGTCTAACAAATAGTATTGAAAACATTTATAAATTCGGACTTTTGCCCTGAATCGGAACTATATTAAGTCAAATAACACAGTTTTATTATCACTGATTTATTTTGTATAGCCAGTATTCAATACTTTTTTCTTATTCATTGCCTATTTGAAGCATGACTTAGACCTGTTTCGCACGTTTATGATAAAATATTTGCGTACCGCTTCGAAACTGAAAAGCGATTTTTTTCAGTGAACGGTGTTAATTTTGCGTGCCTTAGCGCAAAAAAAATAAGCTAGTTTGCGGGAATTGGCTGTAATTAGCTCAACACAAAGGTATACTCAGAACCCTTTGATATTCGTTTTTAACTAACGGGAGTGATTGCCCCCCATGATCCAAGAAATCATGCAATTTGTAAGCCGGAACATGTTATTGAGTCTGGTTTGGATAGCGCTATTAGTTGCTGTGGTTGTTATGACCTTTAAAGGCCTTTTCTCTAAAACGAAAGTGATTGCTCGTTCACAAGCGATTACACTGATTAATAAAGAAGAGGCGGTTGTTGTCGATTTACGTTCTCGCGATGATTTCCGTAAAGGGCACATTATTGATTCTATTAACTTAACACCGTCTGAAATTAAAGAGAATAATTTAGGTGAATTAGAAAAACACAAACAGAAACCAGTGATTGTCGTTTCTGCGAGTGGTATGGAATCAGGTAAACCTGCTGAACAGCTGGCACAACACGGTTTTGAAAAAGTCTTTGTCCTGAAAGAAGGGATCTCTGGCTGGGCAGGTGAAAACCTTCCTTTAGCGCGTGGTAAGAAGTAAGTGAAGATATCCAAGGAGCATACATCAGTATGTGACTTGGGTAGCGCAATGCAGCGAACACCCCTGTAGCTCAAAGAATGACAGGGAAAATTCATATGGAAGTTAAAGGTACATAAACTATGTCAGAACAAAACAACTCAGAAATGGTTTTTCAAATTCAACGCATTTATGCAAAAGACGTTTCATTTGAAGCACCTAACGCACCACACATCTTTCAACACGAGTGGCAGCCAGAAATCAAATTAGATTTAGATACTTCTTCAACTCAGCTGTCTGAAGGTGTTTATGAAGTTGTTTTACGCGTCACAACGACTGCAACTTTAGGTGAAGAAACCGCTTTCCTGTGTGAAGTTCAGCAAGCAGGTGTTTTCTCTATCGAAGGTATTGAAGGTACTCAAATGGCACATTGCTTAGGTGCATATTGCCCGAACATCCTGTTCCCATATGCACGTGAAGCGATCACTAGCTTAGTGGGCCGTGGTACATTCCCACAATTGAACTTAGCGCCAGTTAACTTTGATGCACTGTTCATGAACTATTTACAGCAGCAACAAGGTGAACAAGCGCAGAACTCAGAAGCTCAACAGGACGCTTAATGAATACTGCTTCAATGACAGTGATCGGTGCCGGCTCGTACGGCACCGCTTTAGCCATTACGCTTGCACGTAATGCACATCAGGTTGTGTTATGGGGCCATGACCCAAAACACATTCATCAATTAGAACAAGATCGCAGCAATCAGGCGTTTTTGCCTGGCGTTTCTTTTCCTGATAGTTTATCTCTCGAAACGGACTTAAAACGCGCCGTTGAGGCGAGCCCCAATATCTTGATTGTGGTACCGAGCCATGTTTTTGGTGATGTACTAAAACAAATCCAGCCATACTTACGCGCAGACTCCCGTATTATTTGGGCGACTAAAGGCTTAGAAAGGGATACTGGCCGTTTGTTGCAAGAAGTGGCACGTGAGGTATTAGGTAATGAAATTCCTCTGGCTGTGTTGTCCGGCCCAACGTTTGCAAAAGAGCTCGCCGCAGGTTTACCAACAGCAATTTCTGTTGCCGCAAGCGATAGCCAATTTGGTGATGACTTACAAAAGTTATTCCATTGCGGCAAGAGTTTTCGCGTCTATAAAAACCCGGATATGGTTGGGGTGCAACTGGGCGGTGCAGTGAAAAACGTGATTGCTATTGGTGCCGGTATTTCTGATGGCATGGGCTTTGGTGCCAATGCACGTACTGCATTGATTACCCGTGGTTTAGCTGAAATGAGCCGTTTAGGTGCAGCTTTGGGAGCAGACCCTGCAACTTTTATGGGTATGGCAGGCTTAGGTGACCTTGTGTTAACGTGTACAGATAACCAATCCCGTAACCGCCGTTTTGGCATGATGCTAGGTGATGGCGTTAGCGTTGAAGATGCAGAAAAAGAGATTGGCCAAGTCGTTGAAGGCTATCGTAATACCAAGGAAGTCCGCGCACTAGCTGAGCGGGCAGGTGTTGAAATGCCAATTACTGAGCAAATTTATCAAATCCTTTACCGCCATAAAAATGTGTTAGAGGCGGCGCAAGCACTACTGGGGCGTGCGACGAAAGATGAAATTGCCGATATGCCAAAGCTGCATGATTAATAAAAATAGATAGGTGAGTGATTATGTCGCGTGAAGAACTGGATAGAATTTGGGGTTTCATTAAAGATGAAGCGAAGTCTCTTGCGGACTGCGAACCACTCCTCGCCAGCTTTTTTAACGCGACATTGTTAAAGCACGACAATTTAGGCAGTGCGCTCAGCTATATGCTAGCCAATAAACTGAGCTCGCCGATTATGCCAGCGCTTGAAGTGCGTGAAATTGTTGAAGAAGCTTATCGCAATGACGAAGGTATGATTTTCTCTGCAGCAATGGACTTAGCCGCGGTTCGCCTACGTGACCCTGCCGTTGATAAATATTCCACGCCATTATTGTATTTGAAAGGTTTCCACGCCTTGCAAGCCTATCGTATCGGCAATTGGCTGTGGAAAGAAGGCCGCCAAGCGCTGGCGGTTTACCTGCAAAATCAAATTTCTGTGTCATTTGGGGTCGATATCCACCCAGCCGCCCGTATTGGTTGTGGCATCATGCTTGATCATGCAACAGGCATCGTGATTGGGGAAACTGCAATTGTGGAAAATGATGTATCAATCCTACAATCCGTCACACTCGGTGGTACCGGGAAAACTTGTGGTGATCGCCACCCCAAAGTGAGGGAAGGAGTGATGATTGGCGCAGGGGCAAAAATACTCGGTAATATTGAAATTGGCCGCGGCGCAAAAATTGGTGCAGGTTCAGTTGTGCTTCATCCAGTCCCACCGCATACCACAGTGGCAGGGGTTCCAGCACGCATTGTCGGTAAACCCACCAGCGATAAACCGTCCTTAGAAATGGATCAAAACTTTAATGGTAGTATTTGGGGTTTTGAAGATGGGGATGGGATTTGAGTTGTGAGGGTTCTAGTTCGATCGTTTTTTATTGATTAAAACTAAAGGAACTCAAACTGAGCTCCTTTTATAGTCTAGTCCTTTAGCAGCGCCCCTGCATACCCCAACTGCCTCCATGCTTCAAAAACAACCACTGCCACAGAGTTGGATAAATTCATACTGCGGCTATCTGCCAACATAGGAATACGAATTTTTTGCTCCATTGGCATGTTATCGAGAACATAAGGTGGTAACCCACGGGTTTCAGGGCCAAACATCAAATAGTCATTTTGTTGGTAGCTGACATTGCTGTGGCTTGGTTTACCTTTAGTAGTTAAGGCAAACACGCGTGCCCCACTTTCAGATTGGTTATTATCCGGGTTCAGCCCTTCACTTTTCAAAAATGCGTAATAATCATGGTGATGCTTGATATCGGCAAATTCGCTATAGTCTAAACCCGCACGGCGTAGGCGTTTATCATCCCATGTAAAGCCAAGAGGGTGAATAAGATGCAAATCAAAGCCAGTATTGGCACAAAGACGAATGATATTGCCAGTATTTGGCGGTATTTCTGGTTCGAATAAAACAATGTGTGGCATAACGTTAAGCTGATATTTTTGATAAGAAATGATGGGAAGAGTTTACGCGCAAATGGGTTTGTTTTCATGTGGAACTTTTGTTTTTATCCCCTGCAAACAAAAAAGCGAGCTATGAAAGCTCGCTTATAAAGACAATAAAATAGATTAGCTGTTATAGCCGTTCGGGTTCATGGACTGCCAACGCCAAACATCATCTGCCATATCTTGAATGGAGTATTTTGCCGTCCAACCTAAGTCACGTTCAGCTTTTGCAGGTGTTGACCAGTATTCAGCAATATCACCGGGGCGACGAGCTGAAATAGTATAAGGGATTGGCTTACCAACGGCTTTTTCAAATGCAGCAAGTACTTCTAAAACACTGGTACCTGTTCCCGTGCCAAGGTTATAGATATGCAGCCCTGCTTGCTGGCTAACTTTATTCAGTGCAGCAATATGCCCATCAGCTAAATCCATCACATGGATATAGTCTCGCACACCCGTACCATCTTTCGTCGGGTAATCTCCACCAAATACTGCCAACTCTTTACGGCGACCTACCGCGACTTGTGCAATAAACGGTGTCAGGTTATTTGGAATACCATTCGGGTCTTCACCCATCAAACCTGAGTTATGAGCACCTACAGGGTTAAAATAGCGCAGTAATGAGATAGACCATTCGCTATCTGCAATATTTAAGTCAGTCAAAATACGCTCAACCATATACTTACTGGTACCATACGGGCTATTGGTATTACCCACTGATGCTTCTTCTGTTAATGGGATATGCTCAGGTTCGCCATATACGGTTGCCGATGAACTAAAAATCAGGCTTTTAACACCGGCTTTTTTCATGCTTTCCACTAATACCAACGTGCCATTGACGTTAACATCATAGTATTCAATCGGTTTCTGTACTGACTCACCAACAGCTTTTAACCCAGCAAAGTGAATGACGGAATGAATTTGATGATTAGCAAAAATGGACGCTAAAATTTGGCTATCACGCACATCACCTTGGTAAAAGACCGGCTTAACACCTGTGATAGCTTCAATACGGTTAAGCACTTCAAGGTTAGCATTATGCAGGTTATCTAAAATAACCGGCTGCATCCCTTGCTGGATCATCTGTACACAGGTATGGCTACCAATGTAGCCAAGACCACCAGTAACGAGAACTTGTTGATTATTCATCTCAATATTCCTGAGTCTTAATATTCGTAATGGTAGTTATAATCGTCAGATCTTGCATCAATACCATTCAAGATCACACCCGTAATTTCGATATCATTTTGCTTAAAGCGTTTCAGTGATAAATCGACATCTTTCACGGTATTCACCCCGTAGAAAGCAATCAGTAATGAAGTACCGACATATTTACCAATAATCGCCGAGTCAGTAATTGCTAAGATTGGTGCGGTATCGATCACCACAATATCGTATTGGTTTTTGACTTTATCCAGTAACTGCTTAAAGCGCTCACCCATTAACAACTCAGAAGAATGAGTGACATTTTTACCACGGCAAATCACATCGAGGTTTTCAATTACGTTGGTATGAATAGTGGGTGATTCTAAGCTTTGCTGTGATAAGTAGTCAGATAACCCAGCTTTATTATTTAAGCCAAAGGCTTTATGCAAACGGCCCTTACGTAAGTCAGTATCGATTAACAGAACTTTCTTCCCTGCGTTAGCCAGTACGACTGCCATATTCGAGGTAACAAAACTTTTACCCACCCCAGGGGACGCACTGGTGACCATTACTAGGTTATTACCTTGGTTCATCACCGAGAAGTAGACGCTGGTTCGCAATGAACGAATAGCTTCAACAGCAGTATCCGCTGGATTTTCTATCGCTAATGGGCTCTTATTACCTGCTTCAATCAGTTTTTTCTCATAGGTAGAAAAAGGAATAGTGGCGTAGACATTGACACCCAATGCATCGATATCATCGGTACTTTTAATTTTATTATTAAAGAACTCGCGGGCAATCACATACGCACAGCCGATAATAAAGCCAAGAATGGTAGCCAGAACGACAATCAGGGATTTTTTCGGTGCTACGGCGTTTGGTTGGGATTCCGCGGAGTCAATAATACGCACATCCGCGGTAATACCGGAGTTTAATACACTGAGCTCTTGTTGTTTAGCCACTAGTTGGGTATAGATGGCTTGTTCTGCTTCGACATCACGGGTTAAACGGACGATTTCTTGTTGGGTATTGGGTAGTTTTTGAATATTTTTGCTGATTTTCTCTTTTTCGCGTAATAATTGTTGGCGTTTATCTAACAATGACTGGTATGCAGGGTGGTTACGGGTATATAGCTGCTGAATTTCCACTTCTTTGAAGGTTAATTCGTTGAGCTTCTCTTCCACCTGCAATGCAGTATCTAAAGCGGCCTTGGCCTCTAAAGAAAGGTCAATCGATTCATTCTTTTTGCGGAAGGCATTGAGCTGGTTTTCGTAGTTATCTAACTTGGTTTTAATGGCCGGTAAGTAGTCATTTAAGAAGACTAACGTATTGTTGGTGACTTCTTTTTTACGCTCAGTATTTTGGTCTACATAATTTTGGATAACACTATTGAGAATTTTAACATTCTCAATTTTATCCGCACCTTTAATTGCTAAGTTGATAATACCGGTGCCTTTACCGGTTTCAGCGATGGTTAAGGTATTGCGTAAGTTTTCAATAGTGGAGTAGCGGGCATTTTTGATTAATGAAAACTCTTCGCCAGTTTCAGCTGTGAAACTGGAAATTAACAAGTTAATTTCCCCTTGTTTGAGCACTTCACCGACTTTACCTTGCAACACTTGGCCATCCACATTGAGGGAATAATTATTATCCCCTAAATACGTCAGGGTCAATGGCTGGCCAATTAAACTTTCAGGTAACTGAAATAGGGCAATATGAACGGGAGCTACTTCACCAAGTAATTTACTGACAAAGCCTTCAGGGGCTGCTTGAGTGTCAAGATTGAGGTCTGCAACAGTTTTTCCGAGTACCATTCGGGACTTGATCACCTCAATTTCGGAATCCACTTGATTATTACTATTACTAAAAGGCATCACGTTACTCATTTGGTCGAGCAATGAAACCTGACCTAGCTTGTCATACTGTAATGTCGCATTCGCTTGGTAAATCGGTGTTGCCAGTAAGCTATATGCCACAGCGATAGCTGCGAAAATAACGGTAAAAAATCCAATTTTAATGGTATTGGATTTCAAAACTTTAAACAGAGCGAACAGATCGATTTCATCTGAGGCCGGGGAGCTATTTTTTGTTGTGTTCATAATAAGTTAAATGTTAAGTCATCCAATAAATAAAATTAAATTTTGCCTTGCCAAGCAATCACAGCTTTTTCCATCAGTTGATAAACATGTTCAAACATTTCATCACTGCGCTTGTGAGGGTCAGGGATTTCAGTTTTATTAATCCATTGGCCAAATAGCATCACTTTGCCGCGAGTTTCAGGAAACTGCTGGTGGATTTTAGCAATATGATCGTTTTCCATCACTAGGATTAAGTCGTTTTTTTTACATAATTCGCTAGTTAATCGGCGTGACTGGTGGTTTTCAAGGGAAAGGTTGTGCTGCTCGGCAATCCAGATGGCGCTGTCATACGCTGGCATGTCATTTTTAGCGACAATACCTGCGGATTGAATGTTTTTTCCGGGGAAATAATGTTGTAATAGACGCTCCCCCGTAGGAGAGCGACAGATATTTCCCATACAAACAACGAGAATATTATTAAACATATCGATTACCAATCGTGAACTCGTTTCACACCTTCAGTTAACTGATTATAGGATGCGATAGTTGGTAACAACTGGGTAATTAGACGGTTCCAGCGTACCACTGGTGCGGCAGTAACATATACCAAATCATAAGGCTGCAGTTTAAATTCGGTACCCATCACAAGTGATGTGGCATCCGATAAATCTAGCTGATAAACCGCGGCCATTTTTTTCGGCAATAGGGCCTCGAGTTCTTTGTCTTCCACTGACTGATTTTTAATTGGGCGGATAACAAATACACCGGTTGCATTGGCGGTATTTTGGTTAATACCACTGGCTTTACTGAGTGCTTCGGTAATACTCATACCTGCACGGTCAATAGTCAGTGTGGTTGGTTGACCGACTTCACCCATCACAAACACTTTCTGGCTATCATTACGTGGTACATATAGTACATCACCTGGTAGCATCAGGTAGTTTTGGGTTAAATCCCCATACTGAACCAAATCTTGTAATGACACTTTAATTTCTTTGCCATTACGGGTAAGCACCACGTTATCCCAATCGGCTTTCTCGGTTAAGCCACCGGCATTATTAAAGGCTTCTAAGATAGTCAAAGGCACATTAGTGATAGGCAGCGTACCCGGTTTGGAGACTTCACCCGACACATACATTTTTTGTGAACGGAAGGCAGCAATACTGACATCCACTTGTGGGGATTCAATATAAGTGGCTAAACGGTTGCTGATAAGTGTACGGATTTCAGTGACCGTTTTACCGATCACTTTGACTTTACCAATATACGGGTAGTAGATGGTGCCATCTGAATGTACCCAGTTACCCGAGTCTTGCGCACTACGGTAAGAACCCGCAGGGATAGTCAATTCAGGGTGATCCCAAACTGTAATGGTTAATACATCACCTGCACCCACGCGGTATTCATAGTTGGTTAGTTGTTTTTCTAACTGTGTATTGGGTTTGGCGATGGTGGGTGCGGTGTACATATCATCCAACAATTTTGGGGAAATTGGGTAGATATCAACCAGCTTGGTAATATCACGGTCACCGGTATCAACCACATTTTTGCCTGAAGTTGATACATAGGCACCAGGGGCGACGGTGCAGCCGGTTAGTAAAATACTCATTGTGAGTAGTGTAAGTGGGAGACGCTTCCTAAACACGGTACCATCCTATGATAAAAAATGATTAGATAAGGTATAAGTGATGATGGGTATCATAATTCCCACTTATACATAATTACTACAAATTGGAGCAGTTTATATTGATGCTCGTAATTTGGCAAAGTTGCTATTTTAATAGTTAGAAGTTAATCGTTACCAAATAAATCGCGGGTATAGACTTTATCGGCTACATCTTCGATCTCAGGTACCATCCTATTTACTAAGATGATATCGCATTGAGCTTTAAATTCTGCTAAGTCATTAACTACTTTAGAATGGAAAAATTCTGTTTCTTTCATTACTGGTTCATAAACGACAACTTCAATTCCCTTAGCTTTAATACGTTTCATGATGCCTTGCACTGCTGAAGCTCGGAAGTTATCTGACCCTGCTTTCATCACTAAGCGATAAACACCGACTTTGCGTGGTGCTTTAGCAATAATTGCATCGGAAATAAAGTCTTTGCGGGTACGGTTTGATTCCACGATGGCGTTAATCAGATTGTTTGGGACATCATCGTAGTTGGCTAATAGTTGCTTGGTATCTTTCGGTAAGCAATAACCGCCGTAACCGAATGACGGGTTGTTATAATGGCTGCCAATACGAGGGTCTAAAGAGACACCCTCAATAATTTGACGTGCATTTAGACCGCGGCTTTCCGCATAGGTGTCGAGCTCATTAAAATACGCCACACGCATGGCTAAATAAGTGTTAGCAAACAGTTTAATGGCCTCGGTTTCAGTGCCGTCAGTAAATAACACTGGCACATCTTTTTTAATCGCGCCTTCGAGCAGCAAATCAGCAAAAATTTGTGCACGTTCAGAGCGCTCACCCACCACGATACGGGAAGGATGCAAATTATCCCACAAGGCACGGCCTTCACGTAAAAACTCCGGGGAGAAAATCACGTTGGTATAACCAAATTCTTCGCGTAAACGCGCGGTAAACCCAACAGGAATAGTGGATTTTACGATAATCGTCGCATCGGGGTTAATCTTATTCACGTCATGAATAACAGACTCGACCGATTTAGTGTTGAAGTAATTGGTTTTTGGGTCATAGTCAGTTGGCGTCGCCACAATGATGTATTGTGCGCCAATATAAGCTTCTGTTTTATCTTCTGTGGCACGAAAATTCAGTGTTTTTTCCGTTAAAAACTGTTCAATTTCTGTATCGACAATCGGTGATTGGTGGTTATTTAACATCGCCACTTTTTCAGGAATGATATCCACAGCAACCACTTCGTGATTCTGTGACAGTAACATGGCGTTAGATAAGCCAACGTAACCGGTTCCTGCAATTGCTATTTTCAAAATTAACCTCATATTTGAAATATATGTACATTCTACTATCTAAAGACTCTAGTAGCTGTAGTTATCTTGAGTATTTATAAGCTGCCTTCATTACCTTTTGAGGTAATATATGGAAAAACAATCTAGCCAAAATAAGAAAAGTATTTTTTAGAGAGAGTTTTTTTAGTCTAAACATATTTACTACACGAATCTTTAATTCAGTAAGTCCTTTTTTTATACCGCTTCGTCTAGATATTGTATTTTCACAAAGACGGTAATCAAGTAAAATGGTATTAATATTTGCAAATTTAAATCTTGCATTTAGTAGCTCAAACCAAAAAGACATGTCCTCGGTAAGTACAGTATTGACAGGATATCTGTAACCTAATTGAAAAATTTTCATACGAAACATAACGGTTGGATGAATAAAAGGGCAACGAGTAATGCTGAAATTAATAAGCTCATCATGACATTCAGGTAGATGCTTTTCATTGAGAGCGAAGGGTGAACCAAATTCGTGGCATGAGGTACCTAATACATCAATTGACTGATTTGAATCTAAATACTTACATTGCAGCTCTAACCTTGTAGGATGAGAATAATCATCAGCATCCATTCTAGCCACATACTCGTATAGCTTGTTTACGGTATAATCGATTAAGACATTTAATCCAGTTGCAAGTCCTAAATTTTCATCAGATTTAAATAATAAAACACTATCATTACTCAGTGCGTCAGTTAAAATAATGTTTAAATTTTCACTAATAGGTCCATCCTGATATATTAGTAAGTCACATTTTAATGTTTGGTTTAATATACTATCTATTGCGATTTTTAGATGCTCTGGATTATCTCGGTTATAAACACACATAATTACAGCTATTCGATTATTCACTATTATTACCCTAAATTTTTATAATTTAATAATTTTAGTAAATTAAAATTATCTTTATAGATAAAATTCTTTATACCAATTTATGAACATAGGAACACCTTCTGTGATACTAATACTTGGTTTGTACCCAATAGTATCGAATAGATCAGAAACATCGGCAAATGTTTGATAAACATCACCTGGTTGCATGCATCGAAAATTTTTAATTGCTATAATCCCTAAGTTTTTTTCTATTTCGTTAATAAATTTAAGAAGATTAATAGGGGAACCATGTCCAATATTATAAATAGCATAAGGAGCTGAGCTTAATGCTGGATTTCCATTTTCAACAGACCAATTATTATCTCCCTGAGGAATTTTATTGGAAATTCTAATTATTCCTTCGACAATATCATCGATGTAGGTGAAATCTCTCCACATATCACCTTGATTATTTATATCGATAGGTTTTCTTTCCAGAATTTTTTTTGTGAAAATAAAAGGTGCCATATCTGGTCGACCCCATGGCCCGTACACAGTAAAAAATCTAAGTCCTGTAGTTGGTAAGTCATATAAATGAGAATATGAGTGAGCCATTAATTCATTGGATTTTTTTGTTGCTGCATACAATGACACTGGGTGATTTACTGAATCAGAGGTAGCAAAGGGTATTTTATTATTTAAGCCATAAACAGAGCTAGATGAAGCATAGACTAAATGCTTAATTTTGTTTGTCTTACAACAGTCAAGTATGTTAAAAAAACCAACTAAGTTAGCATTTATATAAGCCTCTGGGTTTTCTATTGAGTAGCGAACACCTGCTTGCGCTGCTAAGTGAATGACATAGTCTATGTCGTTATTTAAAAAAATAGTATTTAATTCATTTTTTTTACAAATATCAGTACTAAAAAAAACGAAATTTTCATTAGCTATATTCTGTAGTCTAGATCTCTTTAGATCCACTGAATAATAATTATTTAGGTTGTCAATACCAATAACAGAATGACCATTTCGTATGAGTTCTTTTATTAAAGCGCTACCTATAAAACCAGCAGCACCAGTCACTAGATATTTTTTCTTGTACATTTTACGTTCTCATTTTTTAATTTAATTATATAGGCAAAAACGAATGATATTGAAAGGATGTTGAAGAATTCTTTGTAGCTCACCATACCATAATCATAAAAAAACTTTAAGAATATCAAAAGAATGCATACTCTAATGGTAAATGAGCTAGCTTTATTTTTTTTCTTTATTAAATAATACAAGGAGTAAATAATCGGAAAGTAGTAAAGAATTAATGCGGGAATCCCACCATTTAAAGCTATTTCTATATAATTATTATGACTGTATTCACCAGATAAAATAGGCTTAACACCTCTTTCAAATAATAAGATATAATATTCAGGGAATAGGTAGTACCTAGATTGATTTATTCCAACACCAATTATAGGATGCTCATTTATAATATTTAACCCATCTAATATTAAATTCATTCTTATATAAGAGCTTTCGCTAATATTTAATTCAGAAGGAGTGGTAACAGAATAAATAAAAGTGTATATACGTTCTGACAAAGGGTTTTGATGGATGAATGCAATGAAAATGAAAGTAAATATAAAGAAAATACTAACGAGTATCATCTTTGGTGTTAATCTAATATTTAGAATTGCATAAATTATAAATAAAGATAAAAAACCTTTCATTGACTTGGTTAATAATATGAGAATCGAAAGTGAAAAAAGTAAAAAATATAATGTAATTTTATCTTTCCGAGGTAGCAAGTACTCTCCAACAGCGGATTTATAAGATGTAATTAATGCAATTATTAAAAATATGGCTGTAATTGCAAAAGTATTTCTATTGGAAAATAAACCAGAAAAATCACTTCTATCATTATTAGATATATAATTTATGAGTGATAAAAATGAAACTAAAACAAAAGAAACGGATGCTATTTTTACATATTTATATATTAATCTAGCATCAGAATTGAATGTATATTCACAGATAATCGCGCAGGAAAGAGAGTAAAATATAGTTACTATAGTAAAAGATATAAAGTCGTTAAAATCTTTAATTATAGGGAAGTTTAATAAAGACCAGAGAATCCAAACAGTATTAAGTATAAGCACATATAAAGTTGATTTTTTTATTTTATGATTAATAAATGCTTTTATAAGGTAAGCAATACAGAGACTTAAAGATGCCCCCCAGAAAATATAGAAAGGAAAGGATTTTATATCATATAAAATAATGGCGGAAAAAAATGAAAAAAAACATAGAGACTGGATTAACTTATTCATATCATTTTCTTAAAGATATTTTCATCAAGTATCTGATTGTTATTAGTAAATGTAGTATAGTATCAGCTAAATAGGTTTCTTTAGTTGAAAGTTTTTCATAGTGAGATATTAAGGGGGGTATGCTATTTTTGACATCAAAATAGTTCTTAAAAAGAGATGAACTAAAATTTTCACAGTCGTAATAATACTCTTTATTCTCGATAAGAGAGATAATATCATTAATAACTAAATTTTCGTTATATTCCGGTAAATTAATTCTTGGAGAAAAATTCATATCGAAAAAATAGTCAATATTAGTATCATTGATCAACACAGGATATTTTTGTTCTCTGACCGGTATCAATATAGGTAACCCTAAGCTTGATGCTTCCATTACTCCTCTTCCTGTACCTATACAAATGGAAGCGGAGGTTAATAATCTGGATGAATTAATTGTGAAGTTATCTGTAGTGAACCAAACAATTAAGTTATGTACATCTTTAGCTTTAATTTCATTGAATAGTGATTTAGATTGTATAACACCAATTAGAATTAAACTAACATTATATCCTAACTCAAATAGTTTATTTACTAAATTTAAAGATTGAAAAAATAATTCTCGATAATGTTCATCTATCCTAGATATGCGAATAAAATTAAAATCACTATCTGCTTCTTTTTTTATAATGTTTACATATTCATCATCGATGCAAACACGTGTGCTTCTAGCTGGTGCTAAAGTAATTCCTTTTATTTTTTTATTTTTTGAAAAAAACAGGTAATTTTCTTTGCTAAATGTAATAATCGACGTTAGTTTTGGAAAGTATTCTTTTTTAACTGGATTAGGGCCGCCACATTTAGATAATACAATTTTAGTATTAGTCAGGATAGATATTATTCTGGAAATAGAATATGAAATTAAATCATAGCTATTAATAACGTTTGGTTTTTCTTTCTTTGTTAATTTAACTAACTTTCTGATTAAAGAGAAAAAATTAAATCCATTAAAATAAATAAATAGATGATTGATTGATGACTTTTCAATTACAGGTGATTTTTTTATACCTATTTCAATGATAGTAATATCAATACCTTCATTATCTAAAGCTTCAGATATAGCTGTAATATCATAAAAATGGCCACCTCGGCCATGTCCTAATGTGCTAATAAATTTAAAAACTTTCATATTACCTTCATCGTATAATATTTTTTATGTATTTCAAATAAATATCTGTCATTAATTCTGATGATATTGAATGATAAATATTATCATCAACTTCTAGAGAAGTATAAATTTTATTTTTTAAGTGATTATCATTACAAAGTATCACGATTTCTTCATTTAAAGATTTTTGAATTTCTAAATGGGGAGCTATACCGGATAACACAACTTTACATTTATAAGAAATAGCTTCTAAGACTGATAGTGGATATCCTTCAGCCAAAGACAAGGATATTAGGATGTCAGCATTCAAATATATAGATTGAATATCGTCTACAAATCCCTTGATAGATACGCGAGAATCTTTAATAGTTAATTTTTTTAGATCTCCAAGTAAAGGACCTTCACCATAATAAAAAAGTTGGTCACCTTTAGATGCAATTTTACAAAATAATTGATATGCTTGAATAGGTTGTTTTCTCTCAATTAAACGGCCAACAAAAACAAAAATTTTGTTTTTGTTTTTGTTTTTGTTGTAAAGAGAATGGTTATGATCTATACATACCCCATTTTTTATCGTTACAGAACTTACTTTAAAAGATTTGAGATTTTCTCTTACGGACTCAGAGCATGATATTGTATTTTTTAGTTTTGAAAATATAAAAAAATGAGCCTTACTTAAAAAGGAGCCTTTAAATTTACCATACTCGTGTAAATAATCTATATTAGGATAATTGTGACAAGTAGTAATACAACTATATTTTTTGGAAAAGAATAATGCTAAAAAATCTGGAATTAAGCAATGTGAATGTATGACTTCAATATTATTATTTTTTAAAAACTTAATTAAATCAAATAGAGAAAGGAAAATATTCTTTTTCCGACATGGTGAATGTACTTTATCAGAAAAATAGGCAAAATCTGAATATAATGTTCCGCTTTTTAGTGCGAAAATAAAAACAGAGTTTCCCCTTGACTTATAGTTTTTTGCAAGTTCAAAAGCGACTTTGACTGGGCCAGTATTGTTTAATGATGGAATTAATATACATATACTATAGCTCATCTAGTTGCTCCCTATATAAATCCCCAATTGATTGTAACGTGAAAGGTTTTAATGAGTTTTCAATGTCTAAAGATAACATAGGGTTTTCTTTAATCGAAAAAAGTGATTTACAAAATAGATTTTTATCTAAAAATGGCACTAGGTATCCATTTTTTCCATGTATGATTATTTCTGATGGACCTGACTGGCAATCATACGAAATAACAGGAGTTCCTGATTGTAATGACTCTAATAATACATTAGGAAAACCTTCATAATGTGATGTTAGAAGTGTAGCATCTGCATTACTGTAATACAATGCAGGGTTCTTTACCTGACCAACAAGCTCAATATCTGGGATATTATGCTTTCCTATATATCTAACAATGTCAGTTCGTAGCGAGCCATTCCCTAAAATTTTTAGCTTATTTTCCCCTCCTGCTTTTTTATACATGTTAAATATATCTATCAAGTCAAATAGATTTTTTTGTTTTTCTAGTCTACCGACAAATAAAAAATAATTTGTATCTTGACAAAAATTGTCTGAAGGTGAGGCCTCAATCATAGGGTTATTAATAACAATAATATTATCATTTTTTATGTTATAATTCTTTATTAAATCTTCTTTCATTCCTTTTGATTGGCAGATTATTTTTCCACAGTATCTATATAGCTTTTTTACGATGATATGTTCTATTTTTCGATAAATCCCTTTTTTATACATATAATCTAAAGATAACACATTTATATTTCTAGTGATTAATTTTATTTTTCTAAGATAAATTAAAGGCAACAGAATTAAAGATATTTGGTGTGAAAATGAAAGAATAGTTGAATCAGCGTTTTTGATTATATATTTGTATAGCTTAAATATGGAAAATATTGACCTAGAAGAATTTAGTTTCACTAAGTTAATGTTTTCTATATTTAGTTCTATTGCTGGCGTTAATATTATTAATTCTATTTCATAATTTAAGTTTTTGAAATATTTAAAGAGATTAAGGCAATTTTGCTCAGAACCTCCTGTTTTTAGAGAGTGTATGATAAACGTTATTTTTTTCATTATTCATCGGATCCTATAATAAATCTTTTTATTCGATTAATGTTTGGGATTCTTGGGGAACTAATGAAATTTTTCAACATAATACTTCTTCTTATGAGTTTTCTGTAATTTTCAAAGCCTATAATTTTTGGCCAATTAATCTTGTTTTTTATCTTTTTACTGTCAATGTAATATGAATCGTTATCAAAGTAGGTTGGTATACAATGAGCCTTAGCTCGATTTACTTCAATCATGTATCCTTGCTTGTTTTTATTCGATTGTTTTTTTATGAAATTTTGTTTTGAAATGTTATTCTCGTAAAAGGATGGTACATCTAAATCAGGGAAAATAGCATTTCCAATTCCGTAATAAATCATACAACCTTTGTAGATATCATAAGATTGAGTAACATGAGCATGGTGTCCTACGATTAAGTCTGCACCATAGTCAATTAGCGTATGAGCTATTTTAATGTTATTTGGATTTGGATAAGAAATCTCTTCATCTCCCCAGTGAATTATAACTATAATGAAAGTGTTTTTTGTTTTCATAATGCTTAATATATCAGACTTTACTTTTTCAATTTCTAGGATAGCTATATTTAATTCATTATCTCCTACACTAGGATGAGTACTTTCACAGCAATAGTTTAAAATAAAATAATGCTGTTCTGAAGTATTAATAATCATTGGGTTATTGAAGTTGTTTTCAATATTACCGATTCCACAGTATTTTATATTATTATTTTCTAAGGTACGGATGGTATCTTTAGCACCAATTAAACCAAAATCAAATATATGATTATTAGCAAGAGTAACACCAATTGGATTTTTTCCAAAAGTTTCTTTGGCAAATAAATCATTAGAAAATAAGTTAACTTTGTTTAATGCTGGTGTTTCCATATTATTCGTTATTGGATATTCTAAATTAAATATATAGTTATCAATATCAAATGATTTATACGGTTTATCAAGGAATACATCACCTAATATTTTTAATTTTTGGTTTTTCATTTGAGTCTCGTATATATACTATTAGATAAAAAATAGATGAAAACACATAAGAAATAGATGAGGCTATAGCAGCTGCATATATTCCATAAGTAGGTATAAATATGAAGTTTAAAATAATATTAATAATTAAACCTATGCTAAAGGGGATAAAACAGAGGTATGACTTACCTCTAGATGAGGCCTCTCCATGTAATAAATTGAAAGCAATAATAACAAAAGTACCAGGTAAAAGCATAAGGAGTACATTTGAGGCTAAAGAAAAATCACTGCCAAACAATATGGGGATAAAGAATTTGCATAAAAAATAATAAATAACTAATAAGGGTAATATTATTATCATTAAAGCTTTAGTTTTACTGATTACCATTTTTTGATATTTTTCTTTGTTTTCAACGCTTAATCCATAAGAAAATAATATAAATGATGCTATTATTGGAAACTGCCAAGTTAATTCAGCAAAACTAACACCAACGGAAAAAATACCGATGTCATCATAATTCACAAAATAATCTAATATGAAGTAATCAACTTTGAAGTTTAAAGAAAGTAATATCAATGGTAAACCAAATGATAGAGCGTTGATGAAAAAGCTATAAAAATCTTTTTTTGTTAAGTTTAGATTTATTGAAAATAATTTATCTCTTTTCCTAGTGTGATATACGGTATAGTAAGCTGCTAATATATATCCAATCGAAAATGATAATATATATACAGGCACTGATGACCCTATGGTTACGGATAACAGTAAGAAAAATACGATAGGTGCCAGTGATATTATTACTTTTATAATATTTAATTTTTTTATGTTGTTTTCTTCAATTAAATATGCGCTTCTATAATTTATTATAATAGCGAGCGGTGTTACAATGCACAGGTAAATATAATAAAACTTACTATCTTGAGCACCTTTAGCTATTAGACAGATAATCATGATTACTGAAGAAAGGATAAGGATAATACTTTGAATTGATAATATTTTACTTCTAGATAGTTTATTGTGTTTTAAATATAAAGAAGATGATTGTTTTACTCCTAAAGTACAGAATAGTAAGGCTAGATTAAAAAAATTAACTGCAATAGTGATTTCGCCTTTACCTATAGGGCCTAGCATTCGTGATGTTACTAGACTTTGTAAAAAAACACCCAACATGATAGCAACATTAATTATTAATGTTGCTATCATATCTTTTGATAAGTTACTCATGCTTAATTGTGATATCTAGGCCAAGAGCCGCTAATTTACTAGACATAGCATCATAGCCTCTCTCTAAGTGGTACACCCTATGTAGTGATGTTTGCCCTGAAGCTTGAAGAGCTCCAATTATTAAGCTTGCGCTTGCTCTTAAGTCTGTTGCCATTACATCTGTTCCACTTAAATTTTCAACACCTATAATTGTAGCAGTATTTCCATTTATATTAATATTAGCGCCAATTCTTCTTAGTTCAGCGACATGCATGAATCTATTCTCAAATAATGTTTCAGTTATAGTGCTTGTGCCTTTTGCCTTAATTAAGGCTGCCATAAACTGCGCTTGCATATCAGTAGGGAATCCAGGGTATTCTGTTGTAACAATATTGACTGACTTTAATTTATTGGGGCCAACAATAGTTATTTCATTTGAACCGTAACTTAAAGAACAACCCATTTCTTCTAATTTATCAAGAACAGATGTTAGATGCTCTTTACATATATTTTTGATTGTTAATGGTTCTTGACTAATTGCTCCTATTGTAAGAAAAGTACCAGCCTCGATCCTATCAGGTATAACGCGAATATCGTTAAAAGTTAATAGCTGCTGATTATTTCCTTGTATTACTAATTCACTTGTACCTACTCCTTTAATTTTAATTCCAGCAGACTGCAATGCTTCACAAAGTTGTACAACCTCAGGTTCTCGCGCACAGTTTATTATTGTGGTCGTACCGTTAGCTAAAGCACTGGCCATTATTGCATTTTCACAACCGGTAACAGTAATTTTATCGAATACGATTGTTCCGCCTTTTAAGCCATTAGGTGCACTAACTTGTACATAACCATTCATAATATTGATTTTTGCACCTAACGCTTCCATTGCTTTCAAATGTAAATCTATAGGTCGCTCTCCAATAGCACAGCCGCCAGGTAGACTTATTTCACAATGACCGAATCTTGCCAATAATGGGCCCATAACTAATATAGATGCCCTCATTTTTTTTACAATATCATATATTGCAGTTGTTGAATTAATACTTTTTGATGATATTGTCAATGAACCATTTTCAACTTTTGTGGATTTGGCTCCTAGTTTAGATAGCAGATCTAACAAAGTATTTACGTCATCAACACAGGGAACATTACTTAATTTAAAATCTTCTTTGGACAATATTGACAAACATATAAGGGGGAGCACTGAATTTTTAGCTCCGGATATGCTTACGCTTCCTGAAAGGTTTTTTTTCTTCTCTATGGTATAGTATTTCATACATCTTTTTCCGTTTTTAAAAAATTGAATAATGAATAAGCATATTCGTGTTCTAATGTATATATGTTTTTTTCTTTAATAATATTGTTAAATTCATCTATTGTATAAAAAAATTCAGATTTTATTTGAGTATATGGACCGAAGTGAGTTGCTTGATATTCAATGCAAGAAAATTTTTTTTCATCATGCATTATAATATCTAAGGATATAAAAGGAGTATTTAATGTTTTTCTTATTTTTACGCAGGTCTGTAATAACTCTAAGTTAGGTTCTATAAAACTAAACAGGCCGCTACCACTAGCTCTAAAGTCATTTTCTCTAACATTTCTTTTTAATACATATAAATGGTCCCAAAAGACTAAAACCTTGTAGTCAAACTGCAGGTTAGCTACAAAATCTTGTAATACAAAAGGAATTTTATATGATTGGTAATTTTCGAATTTATGGTTATATTTATTAGGAATTAATTTTTTAATTATTTTTTTTGTGTTTTTTATCATTGATTCCAATGATATCCTATGTATCTTTTCTTTTTTAATTATTTTTCGGATATCATTTTGATTTTTTACTAAATGGACACCACGGCTACCAGCGCCATCTGTCATTTTAAAAACACTAGCTTTATCTATGTCTTTATAATCAATAAGATAGCTTTGGTTAACTAAATTGATATCCTTACCATTATTATATAGTATAGCCTGGATGCCTTTATTTTCATGAGCAAAGTATAACTCTAATGGGGTTATTAGATTTTTATTTTTATTTGAAAACAGAGAGAATACAATATCATTTAAGTATTTTTTTATGCTTTGATTCTGATGGCTAGTAATAAAGTAGTTGCACTTTATATTTACACCATCTCTAACTAGATCTTCAATATCAATAACTCTAGATTCAACTCCCATTTTATATAATATTTTTTTTATTTCTGTTACATTTAAACTTGATTCAACGCTTAAATGTTGCCCAAAATATTCATTAAATGTAACAATATATAGCATTTATTAAATTACCTCTGAATACTTTCATATTTAAAAAAAACATAGCTACCGCACTGGGTTGTCGGGTCCCAGAGCACCATTGAAATTGTAAACGCATACTTATCAATTGAAAACATTGCATTTTTTGCTAATTTGCTCAATTGATAAGCAAAGCTTATTGTTTTTTGACCGCCAAAGGGTATGCCTCAGCATTTATTTGGTCAAGTAAAAAGCGCTTAATAATACCATTAAAGCTAGTTACTGACTATCACTGCGATAGCGTTAGAGAATAGTCCTAACACAATCACCAATAGAATAAGTTATTTTAAATTATTAGGTTATAATCCTATTCTTACGCTTTCTACGCGATTAAATATTTAAGTTAAGTTATTCCTTGTATATCATTGCTTTTAGTGTGGGTTCAATAAAAGCCAGATCCCAATATTTCTATATTTATCCGAATTCCGCGTAGGAATAGATTAATAAAATGCTTAATTGATTATATTAATTAACTTGGCTGTCGGATGGAGTTATATGAATAGTGTATTTTTGACTAGAATAATAATGTTTGAGGGATAAAAAAACGGATTATGCTAAAAACATAACCCGTTTTTGATAAAATATGTTGTCAAACATAACAGCCCATGATGAAGGGGCTCAAAGCGAGATTGTTGTGCGGTATTATTCAGTTAAATTCTTAACTTGATGCATCAATAGCTCAGCAAAACTAAAATCAATTGATTGATCGATATCGACTGAGTGGATTGGGTCCATAATAAAGGCATATGACTCAGGGGTATAACGTATTTCACCATATTCCATTAATTTTTTGGCATCAAAAATGTAGATGGCACCATTGATGCGGTAAAACGTGCTTAAATCTTGTGAGCGCTTTAATGATTCTGGGCGAATGAAATCACCCATTGAATGGTTTTTTGGCAGTGTATTTGCCCACAACGGTGAGTGTTCGCAAGGTGTCACTGAAACAATAGAAAATGCATTTTTTTCTATGTACATTTCTAAAGCATTATCAATGTGTTGTGCATTTCTAAGCGGTGAGGTTGGTTGTAATAAAACGATAATATCAACATCTTTACCGAATTTATCTAAAGTATATGTAAGTACACTTTCTGTTGATGCTTCGTCAGTGGCTAAATGTGAAGGCCTTAACTCAGGCACTTTTACACCATAGCTAGTACTCACTTTTGCGATATCTGCATCATCTGTACTAACAAATATATCATCAATATATTGGCTATTTTGTGCCGCTTCTATTGACCATGAAATTAAAGGCTGCCCTGCTAAAGGCAATATGTTTTTATGTGGTAGGCGTTTACTTCCCCCTCTTGCAGGAATAAACGCTATAACTTTTTTATTATTTATCATGATTCTATGCCTAAATTATAGATATCAATTTGTGCCTTATTGAAATCATCTAAACGGCCTATATCGAGCCAATATTCATAAATAGGATACATAAGAATATTTTTGTTATTTTCAATGTGTTGGCTTAATAAAGTAGGCATGTCGATATAACTATTTTTTACTACAGAATTAATCATTTGTGGGGATATAACATAGATACCTGCATTGACATGATATTGATAACTTGGTTTTTCTACCATTGAGGTAATTTTTTGTCCTTCGCTATTAACCACGCCATAAGGTATTTGATATGAGTATTCTCTTACACACATAGTGGCATCGGCCCGATTATCATTATGAAATTTTAATAGTTTATGATAATCGATGGTGGTTAAAATATCGCCATTAATCATAATGAGTGGATGTTCTTGTGAAAGATCTGCAGGTAATAGCCCCAGTGCTCCGCCAGTTCCTAATGGTTTATCTTCATAAACATATTGAATGTTCACACCTAATTTTTCACCATTACCAAAGTAATTCTGAATAACTTCGGGCATGTAATGCGTTGAAATATAAAAATTTGAAAAGCCAGCTTTGATAAAATGGCGAATAATGGTTTCTAGCATTGGCTTATTGCCAATTTTTAACATAGGTTTAGGGCAAGAGTCGGTTAATGGCTTTAACCGAGTACCAAAGCCGCCCGCCATGATGAAAACTGGATTTTGATATTTGGGTTTGCTTAATACGTTTTGTAATATTTCCAAACCAGCAATTTTTCCATTCTGAAGTAAAGGAATGGAAAGAATTTCTTTTACTCTCATTAATTCGACCAATTCTTCTTTCGGAGTGTCAATTTCCGCTGTCGTAGGATTGGTATTCATCACCATTGTTATGGGATCAGAGAGTGAAAGGTTGTTTAATAGTCCTCTGCGGATATCGCCATCTGCGACTACCCCGATTAAATAATCATTTTTATCAGTGACTAATGCAATGCGTAAGCCTTCTCTATTAATGACATCTAATGCATCTAATATTGTTGCAGAAGAAGGAAGTAATACATTTTTCCATTTAGAACTCATTCTTTTCACCCTAATTTTTATATTTAACTATTTGATTAGTTAGGTGTTTCTTTCTGGCTATCGGTCAAGTTTTTTAATTAACTCACACATATGTTGAATATCTTCAGTGGTGTAACGAGAATCTAACGGCAAAGATAGTATTTTTGGAGATAATTCATTTGAAGCTTCTTGTATTTCAGGCCAATGAACAGCTAAAAAAATGGAGTGTTCCATGAGTGTCAGTCGAACGTTATCACGATTTTTTAACGTTAAAGGTAAAAAGCTGGGGTATTCAGGTGAGATATCAATAAATTGATGACTATTTAAGTGTTGCTTCGCAGTGATTAGATTTTTTTTATGTATGGCTTTAGTCTGATCTAACTTACGATAAAACTGGTTAGTTAAGTTAATGCTCTTATCGTCAGCGGAAAATATTCCATTTGAATTATCTAATAATTTTTCTGCTTTTGAAAATAGTGTTAGGTAATGACTTTCTTCACCTTCAGATGATTCAATGAATTTTGCTTTTGCTTCTTTGGCTTGATATTTTAAATTTGAAAATATGGGAAGCGGTTCTTTTTTTATCTCAATTAAAGGAGTATTTGAAATTACCTGGCTGAAGTCTGAAATAGAAGATATTTTTCGTAAACTATTAAAATAACTCCATTTAACTGAATTTTCGAATTGCGGTAATTCGGTACCAAATACATCATCAATAATGATGGGAACAGTCAAACTCGCGAGTGCTGATTTAAAGGAATCCGAGGTGTGCCCAAAATATCTAATAAGATAAAAGGCGTCAACTTGTGTTGATATTGAGGGTAGTATGAATTCAAAATTATCATTTATTTTGTAGAAGGCGATTTCTATGTTGTACTCATGTAGGACATCAATCACTACCTGGCAGATGAAATCAGGAACAAGAATCCGTTTTCCTTGCAGTTGCATGGATTGGATTATCCACCGTAATGATGAGCGGCCACTATTGGTGGTGCCATAAAAATAGCCATCATGAAAAATTTCTTGTTCACCACCAATTGGTTTATTTTTTGCAGAATGGGATGTCATAGAATGGTTTCGTCTTTAATGACTCTAAGTTGGCCTGTTTAAGTATTTCAACGACTTGTTTAGAGCTATTCCCCTGTCCATAAGGATTAAGAGTACTATTCAAAATTGATTTGAATTCCGGTGAATACACTTTATTTATTGCTAAGAGAAGCTGTTCTGTATCTGCGCTTATATCAATAACACTGTTTGCCCTGACCCTTCCTCTCTGTCGATTACCTATATTTATTGTTGCTAATTTAAATGAAGGGGCTTCAACTATGCCACTTGAAGAGTTACCGATAACGGCATCAACATATTGTAGTGCTGATAAATATCTTAATTGCCCTAATGAAGTGAATGCAATTGCCTTATTGGGGTTTTCAACAACAAATTCATCAATCATTTTATTTATTAGCCGTCCACCTACATCCGCATTTGCCTTTGTAAAAATAATCAGCATATTATTTAATTGACTTAACCCTTTTAGGATCTCTGTAAAGTCCCCTTTTATTTCTTCTATATCCTGAGTCGTCTCTGGGTGATAAGTGAAAAGAATATTTTTTTCTTGTAGTTGGCAGTTTATTGCAGATTCAAATTCTTCTCGTGACATTAACTTCATGCGCAGTAAGTTATCTAAACCTATTTCACCCACTGTAAATACTCGTTCAGGTGGTTCTCCCATCTGTATAACACGGTTGGTATATTCTTCCATCGCAGTGAAATGCAATTGTGATAACTTAGTTATTGCGTGGCGGACTAGTTCATCAATGGCACCTTCTGTTATTTCACCACCGCTGAGGTGAGCGATGGGTATTTTTGCCATATTTGCAGCAGAAACGATGGGGATTAATTCATATCTATCGCCGAGTACCACAACAATATCAGGTTTTAGCTCATCAAAAGCTTCCGCAAAGCTAATCTGAGCTAGCCCCATACTTTTACTGACGCCCACAGCTGAGTCTGATGATAGTAAAATTTCAATTTTTTTATTAACAGTAAACCCATCATCTAAAATTTGTTGGTGCGTATAATCAAATTCAGGAGATAAATGCGTGCCTGTCGATATAAGTTGTAGTTCTAGCTGAGGATCATGCTGTATATCTTCTAGTAGGCATCGCAATAGCCCGTATTCAGCTCGAGTTGCAGTTACTACACAAATTTTACGCACTAAATTAACTCTCCTGTTTGATAATCTTTTTTAGCTATAGAACCAACCACTTCATCCCATCGAGTCGGAGGAATACCATTGCCCGGCCGCTTTATTTCAAGCATATCTTCCGTTATAGGAGTTCCAAAAGGAATGGCTTTTTTCGCGATAATACTTTTTCTGACAACATCACGATTTAGTTTTTCAGTTTTTGTGGGTACTTTCCAACCCGTCCCAAGAGCTTGTTCAATATTGCGAATTGCTTTAACCATATTTGAGAGCTCTGTCGGTTCTAAACTGGCTTTATGGTCTGGGCCATCCATATTTTTATCTAGCGTAAAATGTTTCTCAATGACCTTAGCACCCAGTGCAACCGCTGCAATAGGAATTTCAATGCCTAAAGTATGGTCGGAATAGCCAACAGTAATGCCTGGAAATGCATTTTTAATTGTTGTCATTGCTAGTAAGTTCACATCTTCAGGTGAGGTTGGGTAGTCTGTTGTTGCGTGAAGAACTGTGATTTGTTGAATTAATAAACCAGCATCTAGTAGCGTAAAAATTGCATGCTCAACTTCAGACAAATATCCCATTCCAGTAGATAAAATGACCGGTTTACCAAAATTAGCAATATGACGTAAGAAAGGGGTGTTGGTTAATTCACCAGAACCAATTTTGAAAATATCTTGTAAATTATTTAAAAAATTAGCACTTTGTTCTTCATCAGGCGTTGACATAAATATGATGTTTTTTTCTACGCAGTATTCTTTTAATTCCGTGAAATCTTCGTAACTCAGTTCTAAACGCTTGAGCATTTCAAATTGAGTTTCTTTTACCTTGGTATTTTCTATCTGATACTCAGCCATTTGAGCATCTTCTGTTACTAAAAGCTCAGTTTTCCAAGTTTGAAACTTTACGGCATCAACACCTGCATCAACAGCTGCATCAATCAATTTTTTAGCAAGTTCAAAATTACCATTATGATTAACGCCAGCTTCGGCAATAATAAATACATTGTTATTCATCTTATTTTAGGCTCGCTCGATATAACTGAAATAATGAAGGAATTTGCGGGTTTTCTTGTTGTTTACGCCATAAACAATTTAGCCATTTTCTTTTTTCAGGTAAGAAATCAATACCTGCAATATAGAAAGGGAGTGTGATAGGCGAAAATTTTTGTTTGAATTTAAATAAGCTGTCGTCTGGTGAAGCTGTTCTTCCACCACCTAACATCATATAGCGACAACCCTTTTCTTTTGCGAATTCGAACGCAGAATCGAGTAGAAGGTAATTACCATTCTCTTTACTTAAACTTTGGTTATTTGCAGATAAATGGTAGTGCGCTAATTTATTTCCTATCATAAAGAAACCTATTGATGCATATTGGTCATTTGATTTAATGCCAATTAAATGTACATTTTTCATTTGCATCAATTTTTTGAAGTATTCTTCTGGAAAGTAAAAAAAATCACTAGCTGAATTTTTCTGCATTGTTTCGTAGTAAAGCTCGATAAATGATGCTAAGTCGACATTATTGAAATCAGAGGTTAATTTGCTTTGCGCTTTTTTGATGATATTTCGTGTAGTTTTTGAATACTCGCTTCTTCGCTCATCACTCGTCTTTTCAAGATCAACAATAACGACTTGCCTCTCTTGAAAATGCATATCGAACAATGTGCTTTGTGAACCTAATGGATTAAATGGATGAAAACGAATGAATTCACAGACAATTTTGTGTTTGACACAATACTCACGATACGCAGAAAAAGCGCGTTTGAGAAATTCAGGATCATCTGAATTACTCAGTGGCCCACCATAACCATATGCAGTTTCTAAATCATACAATTCTTCATCAATTTTAGTTTGGCCAACAGCTTCAATTTTTCTTTTTAACGCACTAAATAATACAAAATGTTGATGCTCAGTATAGCGAAATTCAAAATACTCACAGTCACTCTCATATAGCGTACTGTATTCACGCTGATAGTAGCTATCTGAAAGTAAGTCATTTGTATTAAAACTAATCATAATGGTGTGCTAGGTAGATTAATGAGGTGTGCTTCAATAAACTCGGATTGATTAAGTTCACCACATAAAGCGTCTTTGAACATTGGCAAACGGTGCATCAGTTTCCAAATAGGACGAGTCATTACACCTGCTTCATTCGTCTGTTTTAACAGCTCATCTCGTGATTTTACATCGGAACAGATGACGGCATTTAGCCAATAATTAGATTTCGCATAAGATGGCTCAACAATAAATTGATAATCGCTACCAGCGAAGAAATTTTGGTATTGATTTGCGAGTCTGCGTTTTTGCTCTAAAAATAAGGGTAAGTGTTCCATTTGGGCACAGCCTAACGCGGCATTTAAATTGGGTAAACGGTAATTAAAGCCCGGTTCATCGTGGAAAAACTCATATGGATGAGGAATTTTTGCCGTTGTGGTGACGTGTTTTGTGTGTTTACCTGTTTCTTCTGTGGCGCAGAGAACCATTCCACCACCGCCAGTGGTAATGATTTTATTACCATTAAAGCTTAGCGCTGCAAACTCCCCAATAGTCCCAGTGTGTTTACCTTTATAAAAAGACCCTAAGCTTTCTGCTGCGTCTTCAACTAAAGATAAATGCCATTTTTGGCATACGATAAGTAACTCATCAAGCTCAGCAGGGTGGCCGAATGTATGCATAGGCACAACGGCTTTAATTCTTTGTTTGGTTTTTTTATGAAAGCAGCCATTTGGGGTTAGCTCAGCATATTCTTCAAGGTATTGTTCTACGGCTTTAGGACATAAACTTAGACTGATAGGGGAAACATCAACAAAAATAGGCTGAGCCCCCATATGATAGAGTGCATTACAAGTAGCAACAAAGGTTAATGCTTGTGTAATAACTAAATCATTAGCTCGAACACCCGCCATATAAAGCGCGGTATGTAATGCCGCAGTCCCATTAACGGTGGCAACGGCACGAGTGCTACCCGTAAATGCTTCTATCTTTCGTTCAAATTCGTCGACGAATTTTCCAACACTAGAGACGAAAGTACTATCGATGGTTTCTACAACATAATTTTTTTCATTACCTGTAAATGTTGGGGCATGTAGCGGAATGAAATCATTCGTTTTGTATGTGTCTCGAATAAATTCTATCAGTGCTTGTGGTTTCATTGGCTGGCCTTACATTTTACTATCGAGATATTTGCCGGTTTCTTGGTGGCCGAAATCGGGGATCATTTTAAAAAATAGTGCAACAATTTGTTCTTTATTCCACGCTTTTTGCGCTTTCATTTGTGCGATTTCAGTTTCAAATAACGATAATAGCTCTGGCTGGTAATTAGCTTTATTTTTAATGATGCCGAGATTTTCAAAACGCGCCATGTCGAGTGTTTCTTTATCTGTGAAAAACTCTTCGAAATCTTTTTCCCCAGTCGTATCGCTTGATGTGAAGAGGCAAGGCCATTTACCTTGGGCTGGTAGTGTTTTAGCGAGTTCTCTGGCTTCGTCCTCATCTTTACACAGGTGCGGCTCGTAGCCACGCTGTTTAAGGTATTTAACCGCAATATCAGCAAAGGTGATAAGGTGAAGGGCTTCGCTGAGTTTGGGGAAGAAAATATCTCTATTTTCCCCAAAAATACAAGACATTAAACAAAGTTCACCTGATTCTTGTGGTGTCACGAAATAACGTTTTATATCATTTGGAGCCACGATAGGCTGACGTTTCTTCAGTCTTTGGTCAAATCCATGGAGGAGAGAGCCGTCAGAAAAGGCGACATTTGCAAAGCGGGCTGTTGATATTTCTATTTCTTCGCTGCGACGCATTAAGAACATTTCCATAATACGCTTTGATGCTCCCATCATATTGACTGGGTTAGCGGCCTTATCAGTAGATACACAAAAATATTTTTTAACACCTGAATGAATTGATTGTTGAATTGTTTTATCAGTATTAAAAATATTGACGTCAATCATGCGCATTAGGGTAAATGGATCTTTCTCACTACGAACATGTTTTAGTGCTGATAAATTTAAAACATAATCATACTGCCCATCAGCTTTAATAAACGCATCATATTCGATGGAGCTAATATCTAAAGCAAAGGTTTGGAAGTCGCCATTGATATAACCAAATGAACTGCGAATATCTCTCACTAATTCAACCATGTTGTTTTCACTAATATCAACAACATGAAGTTTTTTAGGGTTACGTTTGAAAATTTCTTTTGTCACTGCTTGGCCAATTGAGCCAGCACCACCTAAAACCAGAAACCGGGACTGAGACACAATGTGAGAAAGTTCAGCGCTACTATTATTTATATCTTGAAGTAATAACGCTTTATCTCTTCCAATTAATGGAAGTATTTGATTCATAAATTGACTCTCATTTATTTGTTAAAATATTTGCAGCTATTTTTGGCTTTCTTAAGGTTTTGAGTAAATCAAACTAATGTTATTAACTAACCAAAGCTAGATACTTGATATTTAATTCCGATAAAAATTTTAGATATAGCTACCGCAATGACGCTCTATTGAAGCGCCTAATGGCATATTTTGGGGCCATATCTCTCAATACTCTAAACTGCTTATTCTCAATAAAATAATATTAGCACTAATAGGTAACTCTGACTATGATGAGTTATGGGTTTGATTTGCTTTAATTATTTGATTTTTATCAAATAATTATTTTTGAATAATAAGGGAGTTTGTGAGAAATGTTCTTTTGTATGGGAGAGAGCGCAGAGACTAGATATAATAACTCTCTAGTCTCTGAGTTTGATGCATTATTTATTTGCAGCAACTACCACTTAAACGGTACGTTTACCGTAACGGCAGCGCCTAAATCATTGCGTGTTTCGTAATCAGTTTTAGATACCCAAACTTTCGCATCCGTGCTGACGTCATTGTCAAAGTTATGCCACCAACCGAAATCAACACCTTTGATGGTTTCTGATTTAGGGAACAACTTGTTGCCATCAAAGTTAGATTTATTCACTTTCGCGTACATCAAACGAGAGCTGACGCGGTTGTCATCATCGAGAGTGTATTCCACTTTGGTGGTGAGCATACGCCCGTCACCGCCCATCGCGTGGCCTAGTGATGCACCTTGTTGGTAATAACCATTTTTGTAGATAAAGTGGCGATACATTACGCCGTCTTTGTCCCACTCAGTATGGGTATTCGCGCCTTCAATGTACCAATTTAAAGGTTGCCCCCATAGCGTGTGGTAGCCTTCGATACCGCCCATAAAGGCATTTTTCGATGGGAATAGCCCTGCTTCATCTTCACCGACCATTTGACCATAGAAACTAACGGGTAGGTCGATTAATGGGTAAAGTTTCAGTTTAAAGTCTAAACCTGCGAGTTGGTTGCCTGGGTCATCGTTATAGTCGCCAGTATTATCCCTACCACCCATTGCATTCCAGAAAGAGTTCCAGTTATTAGGGCGGCCATCGCCTCCCCACATGACCACGCGGGAACCACCGAGTTCGAAGAAGTCAGTTGGGTTCATGGTCATGCGTAAACCAATCAGTTTAGTGTTTGGCTGGGAAGAGTATTGTTTGATTTGCCCTGCGGTGAGTTGGTATTGCCATGAACCAATCCAAGAAAGCCATGGAGTTTCAAATGGGCTTTGGTCAGCACGTTGAATTAAGAAGCCAGTAACAGGGCGAGCCGCATCGGTACGAATTAAGCTACCATCGTGGCCCGGTCCCCACCATTGTGGGATTTCACCAAAGGATACCCACTGGTTCCAAATTTTGACACCACCATATGAGCCATTGAGGTTGTAGTCAGAACCATTTTCAACGCGTAAAGCACGTTCGCCATTTGCGGTCAGGTTTAAGTCTACGTCGTCAGTGCTGTAGTTACCTGAAACGGTATAGCGAATATCACTATATTCACTTTGGGCAAAGCCCTGTGGCATAGAGTTGTGGCTAGATGCAAGGTGAGTTTCTAGTTGAACGCTGTTTTTCTTACGGTCAAGGTTCTTTTTAATGCGCTGAATAATGGCTTCTTGTTCGCTATTAGTAATATTTGCATTATTTAAAGAACGCGTGATTTCTTCTTGGGATAGTGGCCAAGTTGATAAGCTAATTTGGATGACGTTACGTTCAGAAAGCCAAGCAAGATCACTGCGTAAGTTGTTATCGGGTAGAACTAATCCCCCCGCAACGCTTTGTGCACTTATGGCGCCGAACACAGCAAGTATGGCTAGCTTAGTGAGCTTGAATTTTTTCATTGATAAATCCATTTGAAGTTGAGTTCGCCTAATATTGAACAGGTTAATAAGGGAAAACCTGTAAATTAAATAAAGTTAAAATATGATTATTATCAGCCCACATTATAAGTATCTTAATTTGCATTGAGTTGGGCTTCTGTGCTTTCTATTAATATCAATTATCACACTTTAACTAAGTAAAACAGAATATCAGATTAATATAGTCGGTGTAGAAGTTAGTAACATATTAAGATATAAAACGATATGCTTTTTGTTGGATTACTACATGGTTAATTTTAAGTATCCTTCTTTATTGTTCTTTTTTTGGAGGGTAAGTAGCATTAAAATAGAATTTTATATTGGTCGGGTATTTAGGAATTGTTGTTATTAGAGCCAATATAGGATTATTCTCTATTTAATCGCGATAGATATATCTTGATTGAAAAAAATAACCCCCTTCTTTAATTAAAAGAAAGGGGTTATTGGTAATGAATAAAGTTAATTTATCGGCCGTGTTCAGGTAGCCAGATTTGTAACCTTAAACCACCTAATGGGCTATCATCCGCTTTCACCCAACCTTTATGTTGTGTTATGGCGGTTTCAACAATTGCAAGACCTAAACCAGTACCGCCTGTTTCTCGGTCTCGAGCTTCATCAGTGCGGTAGAATGGACGGAAAATGTGCTCGCGGTCAGCAGGGCTAACACCCGGGCCATCATCATCGACGGTGATGAGAATACCGTTATTTTCTTCTTTGAAATCAACGGCAATGTGTGTATGCGAATAACGTAATGCGTTACGCACAATATTTTCAAATGCACTACCGACGGCAGAAGGGTTGCAATATAACGGCCAAGGCCCAGGGTGAGAAGTGACTTCGAGCGTTTTGTTCATTTGCTCAGCTTCAAAGCTAGCATCATCTAAGATATCGCCCCAAAGTTCATCGGCTTTGATATTTTCACGCAAGATTTCGTTTTTATGCTGGCTGCGGGATAACACCAGTAAATCGTTAATCATGCTATCTAGGCGATGGGTCTCGGTTTCGATGCGTTCTAGCTCTTTACTTTCCCCATGGCGACGGCGTAATAAGGCGGTTGCCAGTTGCAAACGAGTCAATGGAGTGCGTAATTCATGAGAAATATCAGAGATTAAGCGTTGCTGTGCGCTAACCATACCATCAAGGGCACTGATCATTTGGTTAAAGCTATTTCCCGCAGATAAGAACTCTTGCGGACCGGCTTCTAGCTCTGGGTGTGGCCGTAAATTCCCTTTCGCCACATCGTCTGCCGCCATTTTTAATTTACGGGCAGGGCGGGCGAGACTCCAAGATAACCATAATAGTAGTGGAGCGCTGATCAGCATGGTGGCAATCAGTAATAAGAAAGGCCTATCAAACAATAAATTAATAAAGTCAGATTGTGGGCTGCTTGCTGGGCGAACTAAATACAGTTGGTAGTGGTCCTCCCCATCACGAATGGAGAAAGGACCAAGGATTTCGGCTCGTCCATATTTTTTCTTTTTCGGGTGATCCGCGTTATCGGACTGCCCAATAAAGTTACGTATTACCTGCATTTCACTTGGCATTGCACCAATCACGCGGCCTTCACTGGTGACGATAATCAACCGTTGGCCGGGAGGTGCCCATTTTTTGATGGCGTTAGAAATACGCCGCCACCAAAGTAGGTCATTCATCGGAGCTTGTGCGAGTTCGGCTTCAATATGCTGCTCAAGCATCTCCCCTTGGCGTTGTTCACTTTCCATCAGGACGGTGATTTGCCGAGAGTCGAGCTTGGGCACCATCAGCACTAGCATTAATACTAGTGCGAGGGTAAACCAGAAGATCGCAAAGATCCTTGCGGTTAAGCTGTTGATCATGTGGCAGAAACCATTAAGTATCCGCGACCACGTAGAGTTTTAAACCACGGCTGGCCATCAGTGCGTTCTGGAAGTTTGCGGCGTAAGTTTGAAATATGCATATCAATAGCACGGTCAAACGGCGTTAAGCGCTTCCCAAGTACTTCTTGGCTAAGGTGTTCACGAGAAACCACTTGGCCTAGGTGCTGTGCGAGTAGATATAACAACGTAAATTCTGTTCCTGTTAAGTCCAAAATTTCATCATCAAAGCTGGCTTCTTGGCGACCTGGGTTAAGTTGCAGTTTATCAACTTGTAAAACAGGGGTATTGCTATTGTCGCCTTGAGTTTGCTCGCTCCAGTTAGAACGGCGTAATAAAGCACGAATACGTGCTACCAGTTCACGGTCATTGAACGGTTTAGGTAGATAGTCGTCTGCACCTAGTTCTAGGCCCAGAACCTTATCTAACTCACTACCGCGAGCCGTTAACATGATAACGGGGGTCTGATGGATTTGGCGCAGTTCTTTCAATGTCTCAATACCATTTTTTTTCGGCATCATGACATCAAGTAGTAACAGGTCAATGGATGAGTCAATTTGCTGTAATGCCTGTTCACCATCATAGGCGATGACAACATTGAAACCTTCCATTTCCAGCAGTTCTTTTAACAGCGACGTGAGTTCACGGTCGTCATCAACTAATAGGATTTTATGCATTTTTTAAGTCCTCCAACTGCCAAAATACGATAACAATCTGTACGATTCCATGACTTTACGTTCTTTTACATGCTCTGACGCTAGTTTGCAGCCACAGGTGTATATTTATTCACATTGAATCACGAGCACAGTTCGGAGACAAGGTGTCAAATGCTGAGAACAACGCATAGCAAAGTACATAATACAGTACATAAAACCGCAATGTTAGTTTTAGCTTCTGCGTTTGTGTTCGGACCAGCGGTTGCTTTTGCAGAAGAGCCACAAAGTGCTGCAAATGAAAGTTCAACACCTTTGATGTTACAGATGCAGTCCGAGCCAACTACGCCAACAGGCAATGCGGTTGTGCCCTTTCAACATCATGAGTTATTTAGCAGTGAAGAACGTGCCAGTACCTTTATGTTTAATGGTATCACGTTAAATGAAAAACAGCGTCAGCAATTACGTGATTTAATGGCAACACAGCGTCATTATCATGTTGATAACTCTGCTTTAGTTAAAGAACGTGAAGCACTGCACAAATTAATTATAGCGGATAACTTTGATGACAAAGCGGTTCGTGAAGAACTTGAAAAACGAATGCAGAAAGAACTGGAACAACGTGTTGAAATGGCTCGAATTCACCATGAATTGTACCAGTTGTTAACGCCAGAACAGAAAACAGAGCTTGAACACATTCACCAACAAGAAATGAATCAGCATAAAATGGCGGAATTTCAAGCGATGCAGTTTCAATAAGTTTAGTTGTTAGTACCTGTAGTAATGCAAGTTAGTTAATTTTATATCCTGAGTTCCATAGTAAGTAGTGAAGTAGCAATAAGTGAAGTTTTTCCTTGCCATAGACACCATCCCTGTCTTTTATAGCCCCTTTTAGGGGCTTTTTTTTTATTTCTAAACTAGTCTTTTATTCATGTTTGTTAACTATAGTTGACAACTAAACGAAGATTGCTAAGATAAAAACATAAAGACAAGGAGCAGTCTTATGATCACGGTTCTAACAACGGAATGTTTTGATAGTTGGATTAAAAACCTTAGAGATATTCGAGCTAAAACTAAAATTCTAATGAGAATTAGGCGGTTAAAGAATGGGAATTATGGTGATGTGCAACCCATTGGTGATGGCTTTTCGGAACTGAGGGTACATGAAGGACAAGGGTATCGTGTTTATCTAAAGCAGAAAAGCAATGTTATTATAATTTTACTTTGTGGTGGAACAAAGGCAACGCAGCAGAAAGATATCCATAAAGCTAAACTCCTTTTTGGTGAAGTTGAGGGGGAACTATGAATACTAAATTAAAAGAATTTGATATCGCTGAGTATTTAAACAGTGAAGAAGAAATACAAATGTATCTAAACGAAATTCTAGAAGAAGGTGACCCTAGTCTAGTTCTCGCTGCACTTGGTGATATTGCAAAGGCAAGAAATATGAGTCAATTAGCTAAAGAAGTTGGAATGAGTCGTGAAGGTTTATATAAGGCACTATCAGGACAGGGAAATCCAACATTTATGACGATTATAAAAATCGTTAATTCTCTCGGATTAAAGTTACAGTTTAAGAGTATCTAAAAATAGCTTATCTATGATTAGGTTAGCCATTAGATAAGCTAACTATAAAAATAATGTATCCACCAAAGTAGGGTTCACCTTATGACTCAGATATTAACGACGCAAGATTATCGCAATATGCCTTGGAAAAATGGCCAGGGGTCGACACTTGAATTGGCGCGCAGCCATGGTGAAGGTTTAGATGATTTTGATTGGCGAGTGTCAGTAGCAGATGTTAAAACGGCGGGCTCGTTTTCCTTTTTCCAAAATCGGCAACGTATTATTGGTGTATTGGAAGGGGAAGGACTTATTTTGCATGTAGATAAGAAACCTGCGGTGGCATTACAGCAAAAAGAATTTTTTGCTTTTAATGGGGAAAGCGAGGTTTATGCGGAACTCGTTCAGGGTGCAATTCGTGATTTTAATGTCATCTATAACCCTGAAAAATATCAGGCTCGCTTACAATGGGTGAATACTGCGTTCATTAATTCTTGGGTGAGTGGGGCTAGTGAGATCTTAATTTTTAATATTACACCTCGTTTGAGTATGAAAATTAATTCAGATTCCTTTTATTTAAAGCCATTTGACACTCTATTAATTAAAGAAAATCGAGAAGCTCTGCAATTTATTGTTGAAAAGAATACAGAAAATGATTTTTGTGTTATTGAGTTATTTATTAAGTAGTTAGAGTGATTTTTTGGCCATTGCCCTAATGGCCATTTGCATGCAATCTGTATGTGTACCTATTATTGGAATAATATTCTGTCTATTTTGCAATTTTAATAAAAACGTTATCAAATTCATATATTGGATAATTATGGCTTTATTCCTATTGTTATTTTTCGCAGAATTTATAGTCTTTAGCGTCATTAAAAAATAATACCTATATATACTAAAGGAAAAATGTTCTATGAAGATGAAAGCGCTTGTGGCAGTTGCTGTTTCTGCTGTCATTTTAACGGGTTGTAAAAATTTAGACCAAGGGATGTTGACTAACTCAGGCATGCAATTATTCCAAGCTGCGACACTGACTGACTCTGATGTTAAACAATTAAGTGACCAATCTTGTAAAGAAATGGATGCGCAAAACAAAATTGCTCCAGCGTCTAGCAAGTATGCGAAACGCTTAGACAAAATTGCAAAAGCACTGGGTAACGAAGTTGATGGTACTCCAGTAAACTATAAAGTTTATCTGACTAGCGATGTCAACGCATGGGCAATGGCAAATGGTTGTGTGCGTGTATATAGCGGCCTGATGGATGTGATGAACGATAACGAAGTTGAAGGCGTTCTGGGTCATGAAATGGGCCACGTTGCATTAGGTCATACACGTAAAGCAATGCAAGTTGCTTATGCGGCAGTTGCTGCGCGTACTGCCGCAGCATCAGCGGGTGGCGTTGTAGAACAACTGAGTGCATCACAAGTTGCAGCTCTGGGTGAAAAACTGATTAACTCACAGTTCTCTCAACACCAAGAAAGCGAAGCGGATAACTTCTCTTATGACTTACTAAAAAAACGTGGTGTTAAAACTGACGGTTTAGTCACTGGTTTTGAAAAATTAGCGAAAATGGGTAGCGGCGAGACAAGCATGTTTGACTCTCACCCACCATCAAGCGAACGTGCGCAAAACATCCGTGACCGTATTGCCGCTGACAAAAAATAATATTTAATTATTGACGTTAGTTGAGTGTTATTTTGGTGTAGTAATATGATGATATATTGCTACACCAATCACGTATTTCCTGCTATTTATCTCAATATTACTTTTCTTATATTGCAAATCAGAACTTATCCCGTTGTGCTCCTGTAACCGACTCTCTATCTTGTTAATTAAACGATATTCAGGTCTTTTCGTAATTTTGCAAATTTTCGTTTGATAAAACGTTAGCAAGGAAAAAAGATGGAAAAAGTGCAGAGAATTTCTCTTTTAGCTAAGGGAATGGGCATGCTGTTATCGGGAACCTGCCGTTTATTAACGGGTGTTCGCACTCGTTGGGTAGGGTGCCAACCTTCAATGGCTTCACGTATTTATTATGCCAATCATTCAAGCCATCTTGATGGTTTGGTTATTTGGTCTGGGTTACCGCCGTTAATGCGTCATTTTGTTCACCCGGTTGCTGCTAAAGATTATTGGGTCAAAACACCCTTTCGACGTTATTTAGTTAATAAGGTTTTTCGGGCGGTATTGGTCGATAGAAAAGGTGATAAGCCAGCTCAAAACAATACATTAGCTCCTTTAGAGTCAGTATTAGAGGCAAAGCATTCATTAATATTTTTTCCTGAAGGCACGCGTGGTGATGGGGAAACTTTAAGCCAATTTAAAAGTGGGCTTTACCATCTCGCGAAAAAATACCCTGATGTTGAAGTGGTTCCCGTTTATTTGGAAAATTTAAATCGTGTGTTACCGAAGGGGTCAAAGCTTGTTGTGCCGGTGATTTGTTCAGCTATCGTTGGTAAGCCTCTGGAGCCTCTTATGGAAAATGAAAATAAAATCGCTTTTTTGCAGCGAGCAAAAGTAGCGCTTGAGGAGCTAATGCCATGAATATTGGGGACAGGGAATTAGTATTATTGTTGTCAGGTGTCTTTGGGATACTGGTATTTTCCAGTGTTGTTGGTGGTATTCTTGCATACCGTTATTCAGGTGAAAAAAGCAATCCAACAATTGATAATTTGAATGCACGTATTCGCGCATGGTGGGTCATGTGCATTATTTGTGTACTGGCTGTTGTGCTTGGCAATATAGGTGTGGTGATCTTATTTGCGCTGATATCGTTTTTTGCACTCAGAGAGTTTATTACCTTAACGCCAACACGGCGCAGTGACCATGAAGCATTATTTTGGTGCTTTTTTGTTTTTATTCCATTGCAATATGTCTTAGTTGGTATTGAATGGTATGGGTTATTTTCAATTTTTGTGCCTGTTTTTGTCTTCCTTTTCTTGCCAACTCGCATTGCTTTAGCGGGAGATACCTTTCATTTTCTTGAGCGAACAGCAAAAATTCAGTGGGGAATGTTGGTGGCTGTTTTCTGTTTGAGTCATGTACCCGCGTTGTTGATGCTGAATATTCAAGGTTATGAAGGCGAAAACGTAAAATTATTACTTTTCTTGATTATTGTGACGCAAATTTCAGACGTTTTGCAGTATGTTTTTGGTAAGTTAATGGGTAAACGGCCTATTGTGCCTAAGCTGAGCCCAAACAAGACCATTGAAGGCTTTATTGGCGGCGTATTATCTTCAGTACTTATTGGTGTTTGCCTTTACTGGGTAACTCCATTTAGCTGGTGGGTTGCGGGGCTGATGTCATTAGCGATTACTATTATGGGGTTTGTGGGAGGGTTATGTATGTCAGCCATTAAGCGTGATAGTGGCATTAAAGATTTTGGGGCGATTATTGAAGGACATGGGGGCATGCTGGATCGCATTGACTCATTGTGTTTTGCTGCGCCTATTTTTTTCCATTTAACGCGTTATTACTATACATAGGCCAATTTTATTTTCGTTTTTGTTCGTTAATTAAAAGAGCACCAAATGGTGCTTTTCTTTTGTTTTATAGGTACAGCATCGAAGGAATTTAAGTGTTATCATCAATACTTAATTTTTATTTCAAACTAAGATTCAACTAGGGTAATTCGCTTTAGTTGGTACTCTAGGGCTTTTTTTGCATTGAAAGATTTACCTATTGGGGTGTTCGGCTAGAATTATGTAAACTGGATCACAATAAAACATAAAAGCTTGATGGAAAGCAGATGCATAATTCACTCTTTGCCGTATTATGCTGCTAGGTGAATCAATTCAGCACTGGTAAGCCAGCGTAATTAGCGTTAAAAAGATTAGCAGCGTAACGGTTTTATCGATTTGCAATTTTATGTTCATTAATCAGAGGTCATCATGGTCAAGCAGATTAAAAGAATTGGGGTTTTAACGAGTGGTGGTGACGCGCCAGGCATGAATGCAGCGATCCGCGGTGTGGTTCGCGCGGCATTGGGTGAAGGTTTAGAAGTCATGGGTATTTTTGACGGGTACCTTGGCCTATATGAAAACCGCATGAAGCAATTAGACCGGTATAGCGTGTCAGATATGATTAACCGTGGTGGTACCTTCTTAGGCTCAGCTCGTTTTCCACAATTCCGTGATGAAAAAGTGCGTGCAGTCGCATTCGATAATCTGAAGAAAAATCATATTGACGCATTAGTTGTTATTGGTGGTGATGGTTCTTATTTGGGGGCTAAAGCACTGACGGAAGCTGGGTTCCCATGTATTGGATTACCGGGAACGATTGATAATGACGTTGCTGGCACAGACTATACCATCGGTTATTTCACTGCACTTGAAACGGTTGTTGAGGCTATTGACCGCCTTCGCGATACCTCGACGTCCCATAAACGTATTTCTATTGTTGAAGTAATGGGTCGCTACTGTGGCGATTTAACGCTATCTGCTGCGATTGCTGGGGGCTGTGAGTTCTTAGTGTTACCTGAGCAGGAAATGGCTTTTGACCGCGAAGAACTATTATCAGAAATCAAACGTGGTATTGAAAAAGGCAAACGTCATGCGATTGTCGCTATTACCGAACACGTTTGTGATGTGGGTGAATTAGCGAAATATATTGAGCAGGAAACACACCACGAAACCCGTGCAACGGTTCTAGGTCATATCCAACGCGGTGGTTCTCCGGTTGCTTATGACCGCATTTTAGCATCACGCATGGGGGCTTATTCCATTCAACTTCTGTTGGAAGGCTACGGCGGGCGCTGTGTGGGTATTCAAAATGAAAAATTAGTCCATCATGATATTATTGATGCGGTTATGAATATGAAGCGCGTCTTTAAGAAGGATTGGTTTGATACAGCGAAGAAGCTGTACTAATCCCTCTATAATTGCAAATCTTTCCTGCATAGTGATTTCCCACTATGCAGGTTTGATCCTGTATTCCAGATAATACTCTGTTCATATATTCCTCATTCTTATAAGTTTTTCTTTTTAATTATTTCCCGTAATTGATGCTATCTGTCAGCCTCTCCTTATCGCAAATTTAATGAGGGAAGGCAAATGACACGTTCATGGCAGGTAAAAAAATCACAATTCACGACAGCATTGCTATTGCTGTTAGCGACAGGGACATGGGCGAAAAACATTCAATTGTTGAATGTGTCTTATGATCCAACTCGTGAGTTTTATCAGCAATATAATCAGGAATTTAGTGATTATTGGCAAAAGAAAACGGGGGATACCGTCACTGTTCGCCAATCTCATGGTGGCTCAGGTAAGCAAGCCATATCAGTGGTGAATGGGTTAGAAGCCGATGTTGTGACGTTAGCTTTAGCCTACGATGTTGATGCTATTGCACAAAGTGGCCGTATAGATAAAAACTGGATAGAAAAACTTCCCGATAACTCAGCTCCTTATACATCGACTATCGTCTTTCTAGTTCGTAAAGATAACCCGAAAAACATCAACGATTGGGACGATTTAGTCCGTAAAGATGTCTCTGTGGTGACACCCAACCCGAAAACTTCTGGTGGAGCTCGTTGGAATTACCTCGCAGCGTGGGGGTATGCATTAGATAAAAACCAGCAAGACTCTGAAAAAGCGAAGCAGTTTGTTAAACAGCTGTATCAAAATGTGGAAGTCCTCGATTCAGGGGCTCGTGGCGCAACCAATAGTTTTGTTGAACGTGGTATCGGCGATGTATTAATTGCTTGGGAAAATGAAGCGTTATTAGCCATCAATGAGTTAGGGGAAAGCGGGCAGTTTGAAATTGTGACGCCAAGTATTTCGATTCTCGCTGAGCCAACCGTCGCTGTTGTCGATAAAACCGTCGATAAACGTGACCGCAGGGCGGTTGCAGAAGCTTACCTAGAGCATCTCTATTCTGCGCAAGGGCAGGAAATTGCAGCTAAAAACTATTATCGACCACGAAATAGTGAAGTGGCCAAAAAATATCAACAACAGTTTCCTGAACTAAAACTGCTGACGGTTGATGGCAGCTTTGGGGGCTGGCAAGCCGCGCAAGCAACCCATTTTGCGAATGGAGGGGTGTTCGACGAAATCATTCAACGCTAATACTCGTCATATTTCAATTTGTAGGGGTGTTGGCTGCATGCTCTCACCCTAGTCATATACTGGTGTATGCTCCTAAATACTCGTCATATTTCAATTTGTAGGGGTGTTGGCTGCACGCACTCGCCCTAGTCACATACTGGTGTATGCTCCTAGGGCCTCGTTTGTTTGCCGCCTACCTACAATTTGAACTATTTAGAGTATTATCTTAGGTGTAATAAATATTTTGAGTAATGATAGTTAAGGGCGGGGATAATAAAAACAGGATTAAAATGGGGTATTATTCCTAGCCTGTGAGGGGCAGACTAGGAATGAGGTTAATTTATTGCCACTGGTATTTGACACCTAACTGGCCAAGATAAAATGTTTGACGGTTATTGCCACCAGAGGTGATACCTGCATTTTTGGGATTTTCCCAAGTACTAGGTTCAACCGCGAAGCCGCCCCATAGCGTTAGTTTTGGTGTTAAGTTATAAAAAACCTGTGTCCCGACACGGTAGCCGTCTTTAACCTTCTGAGTTGTACGTTTGTTGCTATCGTAGTTATGTTCATTTAAATAATAGCGAAAATAAGGCATTACGCTCCAATCCTGGTTTAACGTGATAGGAAAATAACCGCGAATTTGGTTTTGTTCCCATGTCTTATTAAAGTCTTTATCCCATGTCCAATCGGTGTATAGATAGACTTTGGCGGTTGCGGAATCATTGACCTTGTAAACAAGCCCGTGCTCGGATTCCCACTCATAACTGTTGGGGGCGTGGAAATTGTCGTAGTGATAAACCGCATCCCAAAAGTTAAACGCCCACTTATCATTGAAATTGTATGTCCCGCTAGGCATTAACCAAAACATCGTATTCGATGGGCGCGCTTGTGTACCTGGTGCGGAGTCATTGGATTCTTTGCGATAGGTGACATTTAAATTGAACTGGCCAATCTCGCTGGCATACATTTTCCGAGTAGCGCCAATTTGTGTACGATTACGAATAAAAGAGTCTTTGGATGTTGAAAAATTATGGTTGTAGCTTCTTAATGATTCCTTATGTTCCAGAAAAAAGCTCCATTTTGATTCAGGATTCACTAAAAATAGCTGCCCAACCATCGTGGTTTTGTCGTAGACCTTACGACCGCTGGTATTATGATGCCCTTCAAATTTTTCGAGTTCCATATAGACGTTGGAAGAAACGCGCCAGTAATCATTGTTGACCTGATCGGCTGCGAAAACGGATGTTGCCAATCCTGTGAGCGTAACAAAAAGTAAACCATTCAGTGAAGTTTTCATTTTAACCCTTTAATTTTTATGTGTATTTTATTTTTTTATGCCTTTATTCAAGGCGTTAGTATCTGGCCTTTATACCGTGGAGGTATAAAGGCGGAATCATTGCTAAATAATTAATAGGCTGTGTAATTAATTGACTGTGGAGTAAGTTTCGCCATGACCATAAGGGAACAGGACTTTGTTACCTTGTGGGGTTTTGATATTAACGGGTAGCACCCCTTGAGGTGGGTTTAACGGCTGGCCATGAGTATTAGCAAATAATGTCCGTAACCCGCTACGAATATTGGTTTCTAATGAATTGCGGTTATTATTGGTGATATCAAATCCAGTGATACCATAGATGGCAATATTTGCGCTTACATTGTTTAGGTATGCAATGTCATAGGGATTACGTGAAGAGATAACAACAATCGGGGTTTTAAGTTGGTTTGCAGCATCAATGATAAGCTGAGCATTCGTTGGCGTATCCTTTAAATTATAGGTCGTCAGTAATACCAAATCTTGGTTTTGCACCAGTTTTTTTGCTTCATCTTGAGTTAGTGTGTTTTCATTTAATTTAACAACACTTTCGCCTGTAATAATCGCAACTCCCGTTTCTTGTGCGATATCATTTAACTGTTTTTGAATTAAGGAATTACGTGGCTTTTCATCAGAAATAGTGAAAATTCGATTGAGTGGTTTTAATTGATAAGGCAGTACATTCTCATTCTTAATTAATGTGATAGCCTGCTCAGAAACCATATTTTCAATATCTTTATGACCTTTTGATGCGACGACTTGTTCCGCTTTCACTAAGTCTACAGGTTGTGCCGTAATTTCTTGCTGAAGCTTTTTCAGCACCACACGTTTTGCGGATTCATCAATACGTTTCTTCAGTTCTGGATTTTTTTCTGCTTGTGTTTCTAAATAGCGGTACATGTTATCTAAACGAGAAACCGCTTGGGAGTCCCACATTTTGATTGGCATAAGAATAATATCTGAGCCAGCAAGTAGCGAGGTTTCTACCGCCCAATTAATATCGAAATTGTCTGCAATAGCCCCCATATCCATGGCATCTGTCACTATCAAGCCGTCATAGTTGAGCTCATCACGTAAAATATCATGCAAAATAGGTTTGGAAAGCGTCGCTGGGGTGCCAACTTGTTTACCGGCAAGTGTGGTGATCTTATGGTCATCCAGTGCTGGTACAATAATATGTGCGGTCATGACGGCATCAGCACCATGAGATAACGCGTATTTGAATGGGACGAGTTCAGTATCTCGCCATGTTTTTGCGTCAGAATTAACAACGGGTAAATCAACATGAGAGTCAGCAGAAACATTTCCGTGACCAGGGAAATGTTTAAGTGACGTCAATAAATTATATTTATGAATACCTTGAATATAGCTGGTGGCCAGAGTTCCAACTAAATTTTTATCATCTGAGTATGAACGTACCCCAATCACTGGGTTATTTTGATTGTTATTAACATCAACAACTGGACCAAAATTGATATTAAAACCAAGACTGGATAGCTCATATCCGTGGATCATCCCTGTTAGCTCTGCAAGGGCTGGGTTACGTGTTGCGCCTAGAGCCATATTACCAGGCATTTCGGTGCCTACGCGTAAGCGGGTGACATAGCCGCCTTCTTGGTCGGTGCCAATAAATAATGGAAGGTTACTGCGGGAAGATTGAAGTTTATTAATTAACTCCACAGTTTGTGGTGTATCAATCAGATTTTCTCTAAATAGGATCACTGATCCGAGATGGTATTGATTGATAACCTTAGAAACCTCATCATTCATAGCCAAAAATGGTGCGGGTTCCCCATTACTGTCTTTATTCCAATATCTAAAATCCAGCATGAATAGCTGACCAATTTTCTCAGCCTCGGACATATTATCCACTATTTCTTGAGCAGACTTTTGTTTGTCTTGCCATAATTCATTCAATTGGGCTTGTGTTATTGGGTTAGCCATTGAAAACGCACTGAAAATACAAGCACTAAGTAAAGTGAATTTATTCATTTTCATTTTCTCTAGGTTATTTTTCGAAAAATAATAAGTGGCTGGATATATTTATGATGTGAGAGTGCTCACAGTTGATAGTATTCTCTCTTTTAGAGTAAGAGGAATAGAGCACAAATAAATGTTGAGATGGTTTTTATTTATCTAATTGATATTAAATAGTAAATTTTCGAGAATAATTGATTTTAACCTAGAATAATTTCAGTTTGATATTATTTTGTTATGTGACGTAAGTATAAATTATAATTAAATGGTATTTAAATCGAAAATTTAACGTTAAAAGTGAATATTTCAACTGATTATTTGCTTTTCGAAATGTTTTATTCTTATATTTAAATGGTTTTGTGATTTAAAATATATAAGCCACATGATATTCCATATGGCTTGTTTTTTTATGAAAAATAAGTTGATGGCAAATTAAAGGTTACCATTGGTATTTTACGCCAATTTTACCGAGGTATAGCGTTTGTTTATTATCATACCCTGACGTGATTTCATTCTTTTTAGGTGATTTCCATGTTGAAGGTTCATAGGCAAGTTCACTCCATAAAGTCAGGGATGGTGTAGCTTTATATTCCAAGCGGGAGCCAATACGGAAGCCATTTTTAATTTCCTGTGTTAAATAATTATTTTTGTCATAGGTGTTTTCTTGTAAGAAATAACGCACATATGGTGTAATTTTCCAGTTAGGCTTAATGGTAATGGGTAAGTAAGCACGAACTTGCGATTGTAAAAAGCGGGTACTGAAATTTTTATCCCATTGGTTGTCAATATAAACAGTGAGTTTTGCTTTTAATGCATTTGAATATTTGTAAGTCACACCATATTCAGTTTCTGCTTCATGGCTACTGTCATTGAAATAATTACTGTAATAAAAATAAGAAAGCCAAAAATTAAAAGACCAATCATCGTTGAAGCGGTACTCACCGGCTGGGGTTAAGCCATATAAACGATTCGAAGAGCGTGCTTTGGTGTTGGGCTCGACATCGTTTGACTCTTTTCTGTAACGAAAACCAAGTTCTAAGTCTGATTTTGAGGTGTTGAGAATTTTTTTGATAGCATCAATTTGTGTGCGGTTTCGAATATAAGAGTCCCGTGAAGTCGTGAAATTGCGACCATGATTCCTTAAGGATTCACGATGATCTAGGGTGAAGCGCCAGTCAGATTTAGGGTTGTATAGCTTTAATTGCCCAACTGTGCTGATTTTATCGTAGACTTTATTTTTAAATGAATCACGTTGACCTTGGTATTCTTCTATTTCCAAATAAATATTAGTATTAACTCGCCAAGAGTCATTGTTTAATTCAGAGAAACAAATTGCAGGGAATATAATTATGATACTATAGATTAAACCAACTATATATTTCATATTTATCCTTCAGAGTAAAAGTTATTAATGTTAATTATCTAGTTGAGCGATTAGCGAGATAAATGTGTATTAACTTTTATGGGTTGTCTACCGTTATTATTTAATGGGTGATAGATGGTATATATAAGGCAAAGTGTTAGTGACTCATATCTCACTGTTATTATGGTTATTTTTATTTCCTTGAAAATAAATTTATATTTTTATTAATAATGTTTTTTTGGATTTTTAATCATTTGTTTGTTAATTAATTTTAAATCTAATTATTTTTTATTAAAAATTAAATTATAATTATTTATATGATTTTGGATCATAGGAATGAAATTGCAGATATAGATTTCATTATGAATTAGATACATTAATTAATACAAAAAAACCGCCAATATTTGGCGGTTAATCTCAAGGTATTATAATAACCTTATTTGTTTTTTTTCGCTTCAGCGGCTGCTTTAACAATAACAGCAAAAGCGTCAGCTTTCAGAGAAGCCCCACCCACTAAGGCACCATCGATATCTGGTTGGGTGAATAGCTCAGCCGCGTTGCTCGCATTAACAGAACCGCCGTACTGGATGATAACTTGCTCGGCAATAGCAGCGTCTTTCTTCGCAATATGAGTACGAATAAATTTATGGATTGCTTGTGCTTGAGCTGGTGTTGCAGACTTACCTGTACCGATTGCCCAGATTGGCTCATAGGCGATAACGGCACCTTGGAAAGCTTCTGCACCTAAAGAGTTCAATACGGCATCAATTTGACGAGCGCATACTTCTTCGGTTTTGCCTGCTTCATTTTCAGCTTCAGTTTCACCAATACACAGTACTGGGATCAGACCTTGTTCTTTTAATACAGCAAATTTCTTAGCGACAAATTCATCACTTTCGTTGTGATAAGTACGACGCTCTGAATGGCCGATAATGATGTATTTGGCGCCAACATCTTTTAACATTTCAGCAGAGGTTTCACCTGTAAATGCACCTGATAAGTTAACGTCAACGTTTTGTGCACCTAACGCAATACGGCTACCTGCTAACGCGTGTTTAGCTTGGGTTAAGTAAATTGCAGGTGGTGCAATAGCTACATCACAGCCATCAACGCTGCTTAGTTCATTACGCAAGCCAGCGACGAGGTCATTGACCATCTGTGTGCTGCCGTTCAGTTTCCAGTTACCCATTACCAATGGATGTCGCATGTTATTTCCTCCAACCAGAGAGTTTTAATGATTAATCAATAAGTTATTCATCACACGCTTATGTTACACGCGCAACGTGACAATGTTGTCGCCATTCACCTTCCGCATTATAAGAACAATAGATAATAATAGCTTTGCTTTTCATCATGCTTGTTCTTAGAGCGTGATCACAGTCAGTTTAGGGTGTTTGTTGTTCTAGCTTAATCGGTTCAACAGCAAAAGTAAGCACATTATTGTCACTTTTTACTAAAATATATCTTAAAGCGCCTAATCGCGCTTCTTCAGCATGAGTCGCATTATTATTGGCAATAAATTTATTTAAGGCTTCTGTAAGTGCAGGGGCGTTGTCCAGTGAAACTTCTGGGGCAAATATATGGATCATTGCAATAGTATAGTTTTCCATTAACTGCCGATTCTTTTGGGTTTCTTGTGGGTCATCTGATGGCAGTAATGTAATTTGTAAACTTTTAATTTTTTCACTACCACGCTCTAACACTGCCGAGGAGTATATCTGTTGGTTAATACGAGACGCTGCGCGAATATAGGGAGCGGAGATATCTTGGCTAGCAATAACTTTATATTCATGGAGATATAAGTCTTTATTAGCCTGATTGAATTGATTGCGTAATTTTGGAATGGTGAGTTCAAAAGAAGGGGCATCTGGAGCTAAATAGGCGACTTTGAAATCGGTATCAGGCAAAGTGGGTACTTTTTGAGCGAAAGCCAGTTGTGGCGCACTAAGTACAAAAATGGTTATGATGGCGTATACAGAACGAAATAAAATTTGGGTCATTTTTGAACCACTCATTTTTAGTTTTCCACATTGTATCAGGATAATAGGTAATGACATTACAACAATGGGCTTTTTCCTTCAAAGGCCGTATCGGTCGCCGGCCATTTTGGGTAGGTATTGCGGTCATTTTTATTTTAATGACAGCAGTTGCCCTGTTACAAAATGTACTGCTATTCTCTGAAACGCTTGCTATATCGTTATTTATTTTACTACTTTACCCTTTGGCCGCTATCTTTGTGAAGCGTTTACATGATCGAGGGAAATCGGGGGGATGGTTTGCGTTAATTTTGCTGGCATTTGCTCTCTTTTCAATCGATGTCAGTCAATTTGAATCTGTGTGGCAATGGGGAATAGGGCGTTTCTTACCCTTATTTATTACGATGATTATGGTGATAGATTGCGGTGCTTTTCTGGGAATGGAGGGGGTTAACCGCTATGGTGAAGAAACAGAAACGGTAGATTATCTATAATGCCAATACCACATAGCATGAATGCTACCCTGAAATATTTCAGGGTAGTGTTTTGCATTACCAATATTGCTCACTAGAGATATGGCCGGGTTTGCGGCGCAAGTGTTTAACCATTTGATGACTATTTTTTAATGTATCACGAGTGTCCCTCACCATTTCGGGGTTTCCGCATAACATGACATGGCAGGTCTCGGGTGAAAGTGTCAGGCCAACCGCATCTTCGAGAGCGTGGCTTTCAATTAACGCAGGAACACGGCCATGCAATGAGGTTGTGCAGTGCTCACGGCTGACAACGGTAACTATTTTTAACTTCCCTTGATATTGTTGTTCCAACTTTTTCATTAAGGGTAAATAACTTAAATCTTTCTCATAACGGACGGCGTGGAGTAAAACAATTTTTTCGAAACGATCCAAGTCTTTGCCTTCTTGTAGGATAGACAAAAAAGGCCCAATAGCAGTTCCTGTTGAAAGCATCCACAGGTTTTTACATGGTGGGATTTCATTTAAAACAAAGAACCCCGTCGCTTCATCCGTAATTTGTAACGTATCATTAGGTTTTAGTTTAGCGAGTTTTGGGCTAAGTTTGCCCCCTGGTACAATGACAAAATAGAATTCGAGTCGGTCATCGCTTGGCGCATTGACATAAGAGTAAGCTCGTTGGACACGTTCTCCCTCGATTTCTAGTCCAAGTTTTGCGTATTGCCCTGCTGTAAAGGGTTTAATCGGGGCCTTGATAACAAGGCTGAATAATGAGTCGGTCCAAAATTTGGCTTCAGTCACTGTTCCTGTTACCCAATTAGCCATACATTCCACCTCTTTATATTTCAAATATCTACCGGCTAAAAATGACAAATATATAATTCGAATAACTCAAAGCACGGCTCACTAGGATTTAATACTAAAACAGTTCACTATTTATGCTTATCGATAACGTGTTCCAGTGGTTTGTTCTTTAAATGAATATTTTTTGAATCTTAATGTACAGTTATGTTGACAATGCTGGCGAATATTACTGCCATTAGTGAAAAACATAAAATGTCGCACTACTACGAAAAGGTGGCGGCTTTTGTTATCTTAGTCACACTCAAGCAAAACGCATTATTTGCCATTTATTTTAAATGACACAAAAGCTTATTTAAAATGATATCAAAGCGTGGAGCGGTATTTTATATTGATAATTAAGCACCTAAATAATTTTGCGTTATTACATTGAGATAATGCAGCGTTGTTTTGTGTCTGAAATAGGGTGTATTTGAATTATTGGATGTATCTGAGAGAAAAATGAGAAAGCTGGAACACTTTAATTTGCTATTAATGCTAATTGCATTGGCAGCGGTCGGCCAAATGACACAAACTATTTATGTTCCTGTCATTGCTGAAATTGCCACTTATTTTAATGAGCCTTCTGGTGCTGTTCAACAAGTGATGGCGGCTTATTTATTTTCTTATGGTTTTTCACAGTTAGTTTATGGGCCGTTATCTGACCGAATTGGTCGCCGACCTGTTATTTTAACGGGTTTAACGATTTTCTTATTTTCAACGATTGTGGCGATTTTTGCGCCAACATTAAATATACTCACTATAGCGAGTGGGTTGCAGGGCCTCGGAACGGGTGTTGCAGGTGTGATGGCAAGAACTATGCCTCGTGATCTGTATAAAGGCACCGCGTTACGTTATGCAAATAGCTTATTAAATATGGGTATATTAGTGAGTCCATTATTAGCCCCAATGTTCGGTGGAATATTGGCGCATTTCTGGGGGTGGCATGCTTGTTATATTTTCCTGTTTATCTTAGGTGCTTCTGTATTATTAAGCATGTATCGTTGGTTACCCGAAACGCGTCCTGTTTCACCTGAAAAACATAAAATGATTGCGTCATATCGGGAATTATTATCAAGCGGTTCATTTCTATCTTATTTATCCATGTTAGTGGGCGCGTTAGCTGGAATAGCCGTATTTGAAGCTAGTAGTGGTGTATTAATGGGCGGTGTTTTAGGGCTCAATAGCATTACTGTGAGTATTTTATTTATATTGCCTATTCCTGCTGCTTTCTTTGGTGCTTGGTATGCGGGGCGAGAAGGAAAAACGTTTTATAATTTGATGTGGCACTCCGTTCTTATTTGTCTATTGGCAGGCTTTATGATGTGGATTCCAGGTTGGTTTGGGATTATGAATACTTGGACACTGTTAGTACCTGCAGCGGTATTTTTCTTTGGTGCGGGGATGTTATTTCCCTTAGCAACGACAGGTGCGATGGAGCCCTTCCCTTATTTAGCAGGGGCAGCGGGGGCACTCGTGGGTGGCTTGCAAAATATAGGTTCAGGTGTTGCTACCTGGGTTTCTGCATTATTACCGCAAAACGGGCAGTTTAGTCTTGGGCTACTGATGTTTTTAATGTCGACACTCATATTATTGTGTTGGTTGCCTTTAGCAAAACGCATGAGTCATTCAGAGCGTATGGTTTAATCGTGAGAAGGTCAGGCTGCATAACACAGCCTGATTTTCGGATTACGCACTTAGCAGTATATCAGCTTGCTTGTGTTGCGGAATTGATAGCGTTGATGAATAAAAGGAGCTAGGTTCCTTTTCTGGTATTGATGATATTAGCTCCGGCAAAATGACTCCTGAATTAAATACCACCGGTTGGTTGTCATCTAGAAGTTCCGTATTTTCTGCTAATTGTCCCACTAGATTTTGATGGTTTTGTTGAAGCCAAATCAACTTCGGTGCAACATGGTCTTGCAAGTGCTGGTCAATATGAATGAGTATTCCATCTAGTTTTAATCCTGGGGTGCTGTCTATCGTGCCTTTTAGGGTTAATTGATTTTGCTGTATTGCAAAAAACCACTCCTCTACAGGCACTCTTTCTTGAACCCGTCTTTGCTCATCACTGCTTATGAGTGTTACCCAATAGGTATAATGTCCATTAGATAAGTTTAAATCACTAATATCAATCTGCTGCTCAATATTCATATCTGCGATTAGTGGTGTTTCTATTATTTGATGGTGGCTCATGTTTGCCGATAAATAGCCAGTTTTGTAGGTATCAAGATGATTAAGAGCAATAAAGTTCATTGACGTATCAACTTGCCCATCTTGCCCAAAGGGATCCGATAATGAAAAATATTGTTGGTGCAGACGCCCATTTTCAACCCATTTAGCCGAGAGTGCACTTTTTGAGGTGATTTTGTTGGCATCAACTTTACCCGTCGAAAAATCAATTAAGCCTTCTTCTGTTGCTGCCCAAAAAACAGGTGCGCCTTGCCAATAATTATCAAGGAGCAAGTGGTCAGGTAATGTTTGGCCATCATATTTTGCAAATATGCGATTCGCTAGTGAGGTCGGGTTTTTATAGTGGTAAATAAGTTGCCCGAGCTCTTTTTTGTAGTTCAATTTATGTATGGTGAATTGAACTAATTCGCCTTTATCTGCAATATTGAAGCTCGTTGCGTGTGGAATTTGTAATACTTCGGTCAATAACCCATTCGGCGTGGCATAAGTCACCGTTAAAGCATTATTATGGTAAATATAAAACGGACGACCTACGCCTGTTTTTAGGTTGTGATAATCAGCGGGTAAATTACCCACGGTACGGTCAACGGTAATCGTACTATAAGGGTGAAGTGTATTGTCCGCCATGTTGGCTGAGTGAATGTGTATCCAATAGATAGGGACATCACGTTGATGAGGAAATTGTTCAATTTGAGTACGGTGATAATATTTTGAATAATTCTCTTTTTTTAGCGTAACCCACTGTTTAGAATCTTTATTCCATCGTTGATAAAACCCTTCCCCCGCAAATCCATCATCCTCACTATCGACACCTTTTATTTTATTCGGCTGCCAACGTACTCTTTTACTTAAAAATTGGTGGATTTTTTGGTTGTAGGTATCTGCGTGCGGTAAAAATGCATCGTAGGCATCGCTCCTAAAAGGAGCATAGCTCGAAAACATAGTCGGAATAGCCTGTTGTAGCGGGTCGTGGGGATCGTGATAAGTGACATAATATTGTCTAGATTGGTTATAAGCTGGATTTTTACCGTGGTCATAGGGGCGGTAAGGGTATGTTGGCTGATTATTATGAGCTTGCGAGTCCGTATGTGGCAACCCAAGGCCATGACCAAAAATTTCGTGAAACATCACGTTAGGTTCGTGAGCTCCCCCTCCGTGATTGGGTGATGCAAGTCCTAATAGCGAATTGAACACACTCGAAGGCAGGGTTTCAATGGCAGTATATTGGTAATCAGAATCAGCATTGTTAGCGGTTTGGTATTGTTGGCTATTATTATAAGCCCAATAGATTTGGGCTCCTGGGTGATAGCTGATTTTTTCAGGGTTATCATAATAGGGGTGAATAAACGGCATAGGATTTTTATTTACCTCACCGTATGGCGTTAAGCTTGGGTGACTGACTGTGGCGGGAGAGCTATACAATGTGAGCTGCCGAATAGGCAAGACTGACACAGCTTCTCTTCCCCAGCCTAATGGGGAGTCTGAATAAACGCCATGCCCTTGTTGGTATAAGCTGTGGCTATCTACACGAACAATTAAGTGGCTATCAAGCGTGATGTTTGGGGAGAACGCCCCATATTGGTTGGTTTCTTCGGTGATAATGGGTTTGCCATTAACAGTGATAATGATGTTGATATCCGGTTGTATCCATTCACCTTTTAGCGGGGCAGTAAAGCGTTGTTGATGCCAGTTTTGTGCGGAGACATTGGGCCGGCGGGGAAGTGCTGTCAATGTTTTGGGTAAATGGTCTGGTCCTGTAAGTTTTATTCGACCTAATATTTTTCTTTCTTTACTACTGATAATCGCCTCAATATCGGGGGATTTTTCCGCGGTTTCACTGGTTATCTCCATATTCAATAATGCCCAGCGATTAGCCGTTAAGCTTATATGCTTATCTGTCATATTCTGCAGATGAGTTTGTGCAAGTTGAATATTATGGATTTGCATATCGCTTGGTGTTGGGTGATAACGCAGTTGAGGTTCATGATAAATCGGGTCTGGAACGGAAAATGTCCGTTTGCCAGGAATACGGAGTTGTGGTGTATTTTCGGTTTGTAACTGAATGGAAATAGGCTGGGATTTTTGCCCATTAGACAGCATGGCGATAAAGTCAAACTGGTCTGAGCGGGTTTTAAATTTTGTGTTATTGGCAATATATTGCCATTCATTGGTGGTGCTGTTTAGTGTTAGTTGCCCAAATTGGGGCTGTTCAAGGATTTTGTAACCCTTAATATGAGGGATATTGGGTAGTTTTCCTGTTATGGCCCCTACAGTTAATTGATTGGGTATTTCATCTGGGTTTTCTGCCACAAAAATAGGGAGAGTTTGAGCGATGGTTTTTTGCTTACGATATCGAGAGATGACTTGTTTTACTTGTTTCAATTGAAACTGGCGAAAAATGATATTTTCCCCAACAAGTTTTAATGTATTCTTTTCATAGCTGATTTTAACCGCAGGCAGTCGGTGCTCTGCCATCATTCTATTGACATCGGTTTCGATTGAATGGGCAATCTTTTGCCAAGATGATGTTTCTGCAATTGGGATATCATGTAAATTTAATATTTTGTTATTATTGGTATCTCTTATGGTTACTGAGAAATATTGACTATTTTTTCGTAATTCATCAGTTAGCTTCAATGAGCTTATTGTATGGGGTGGTAAGATAATAACTTGTTGGAAGTTGTGATTTTCTAAGGTATTGCTGGCTAGCTCAATGTGCTCTACTGGACGAAGTTCATTGATTAACTGTTGAGTAGAAGCTGATGTTTTTTTTTGTTTGTCTTTTACTATCAATAAACTACCACCTGTGAGCTCCAACCAATGGCGAATGAGCTCAACTTGTTTGTCATTAGCACTTTCGGGCAAGGCTACGATGCTGTAATGGCGGTGCCATTCCCCACTTGGCAGCAATAAATCGGCGAGTTGGGCCTGTGCCCTGACTTCTCCGTCGATCCATTCATGTGGTGAATTAAAGCTTTCTACAAATATGCCTTGCTTGGGATGGAACGTGAAACCAGAAAATTGAGACTCTGGTAACGTGCTAACAATGTAGTTTTTTTGAGTTTCTCCTATAATTCGCGGCTTATTTATAAGCCAGCTAAATAGCTCATGAGCGGCTTTGCCTTCTTTTGAAGATGTAGGGTTAAGGCTTAAGTTTTTTAATAATGGTGAGTTATTATCAATAACTACGACCCTACCTTTATTTGCGTATAAGCCAATTTTTAATGGTTGTTGTTTAATATTGCTATCATATTGGTTTTTAATGAATGAAATAGGTCTGCTTTGTTCTTCGTGTCGGTTTTCCATAACCGTGTCCTTTCTTTATTTCTTAAACTATCAATAGTTAATTTTCCTCTTGCTAGATAACTTTAAATAAATACTTATTGTTCTTCTAATTTATTATTAATCTGATTATTGATTTTATATTTATTAGCTAATTAGTTTTATGAAAAAGAAAGGCAGCACTGAAGTGCTGCCTTTGAACGATTTGTTTTTAATGAAAAACTAACCGCGATCTTCCCATTCTTGAGCACGTGCTACGGCTTTTTTCCACCCTTCGTATTTGAAATTACGTTCTGTAGTCTCAATACCCGGTTTGAATACGCGCTCAATCGTCGCTTTACTTTGTAACTCATCAAGGTTACTCCAAAAACCAACGGCTAAACCAGCAAGGTAGGCTGCACCCAATGCGGTACTTTCTCGTACTTCAGGGCGCTCAACAGGGGTGCCTAAAATATCTGACTGGAATTGCATTAAGAAATTATTAGCGACAGCGCCCCCATCAACGCGCAGTGCTTTTAAGCGTTCGCCTGAGTCTGCTTGCATGGCATCAAGCACATCACGGGTTTGATAAGCGATAGATTCTAATGTTGCGCGGATAATATGGTTGCGGTTTGCGCCACGGGTTAAGCCAAAGATTGCTCCGCGCGCATACGGGTCCCAATAAGGAGCACCTAAACCTGTAAAGGCAGGAACAACATACACGCCGTTACTGTCTTTCACTTTAGTAGCAAAATACTCAGAGTCAGTTGATTCATCAATCAATTTCAATTCATCACGCAACCATTGAATTGAGGCTCCTCCAACAAATACGGCACCTTCAAGGGCATAATTGACTTCGCCTTTTGGGCCGCATGCGATAGTTGTCAGTAGGCCGTGATTTGAGCGTACAGCAGTTTCGCCGGTGTTCAGAAGTAGGAAACAACCAGTGCCATAGGTATTTTTTGCCATTCCTGGTTTGACACACAGCTGACCATAAAGTGCGGCTTGTTGGTCACCTGCCATCCCGGAGATTGGAATACGTGTTCCGCCTTTTCCCCCAATATTGGTTTGCCCGTAGACTTCGGAAGAAGGGCGCACCTCTGGGAGCATCGCACGTGGAATATTCAGTGCTTTGAGGATTTTATCATCCCATTCAAGGTTACGGATATTGAACAACATGGTTCGAGAAGCATTGGTGTAGTCGGTGACATGAACACGCCCTTGCGTCATTTTCCAAACGAGCCAAGTATCGACAGTCCCAAATAGTAATTCACCTTTCTCGGCACGTTCACGAGCGCCTTCAACATGGTCTAAAATCCATTTTACTTTGGTACCGGAGAAATAGGGGTCGACAACTAGACCGGTATTTTGGCGAATATACTCTTCTAAATCACGGTCATTTTGTTTTAAATGCGTACAAAAATCAGCGGTGCGGCGACATTGCCATACAATCGCATTATAAACGGGTTTCCCGGTGGCTTTTTCCCATACAATGGTCGTTTCTCGTTGGTTCGTGATCCCAATCCCAGCGACCTCATCCGTACGAATATCCGCTTTAGCGAGTACTTCCACAAGAGTTGAGCTTTGTGATGCCCATATTTCCATTGGGTCGTGTTCTACCCAGCCTGGTTTAGGGTAAATTTGGGTGAATTCACGTTGTGAAATACTGACAATATTTGCATCATGGTCGAGCACAACAGCGCGTGAGCTGGTTGTGCCTTGGTCGAGTGCAACAATATATTTTTTCGCAATAGTGGTTTCAGTTGTCATAATTTAAGCCTGTTCCGAGGATTTGGTGTTTTTAACGGATAATTTTTCTGTTTTGGTCTCTTCTTCACATACCATGCAAGGCAAGTGGCGACCAATCAGTTTGCGATAGGCGAATGCGCCTAGCAGACCACCAACAATAGGTGCTGTCAATGGGACAAGAAAATACGGAATATCGCGACCACCGGTGAGAGCAATATCACCCCAACCTGCGAGATAAGCGACAACCTTTGGTCCGAAGTCACGAGCTGGGTTGAGCGCAAATCCGGTGAGTGCGCCAAATGACCCGCCGATGACGGCAATCAAAATACCAATTAATAATGGAGCGAGTGGGCCGCGAGGAACACCGTTGCCATCATCGGTTAGCGCGAGGATTAAGCAAACTAGAATGGCTGCAATAATGACCTCAATAAAGAATGCATGAGGAACACTAATTTGTGGCGCAGGGTAGGTTGAGAAAACGCCCGCAGTAAATAAGCTTTCTTGTGAGCCTCTAATGATATGGTGAACTTGCTCGTAATCGAAAAATACAGGGGAATACATTGAGTAAACTAATGCGGCGGCAAAGAAACCACCTAACATCTGTGCGATGATATAAGGGACAACTTTGCGTTTATCAAAACACGCAAATAGCCATAGTGCGAGAGTAACCGCTGGGTTTAAGTGGGCACCTGAGGTGCCTGCTGTTAGGTAAACGGCTAAAGCAACGCCGAAGCCCCAGATAATACTAATTTCCCATAAGCCTAGCTGTGCACCCGCTATTCTAACGGCAGCAACGCAGCCTAGACCAAAAAATACCAGTAGCGCAGTCCCTAAAAACTCTGAGATGCACTGACCTGTGAGTGATGTAGTCGTCATTTGGCTCATATGTTTCTATCCTACGAAAATGAAAAATATTGTAATGTTTTTTTAAGTTAAGATTTTCTAATCGAAAACCATTAACTGTGAATTTATCGTTAAAGAACATAAACGAGAAATATCGAAATTGAAAAATGTGTGTTACATCACTAAAGCGAAACAAAACAATCAAAAATAGTGATGAATTCGACCTTTGTGATGTGATCTGACCAGTATTTTTTTATGAAGGTAACTACGATTCAGATGGAAGGAACTGGACACAGAGGATCATGCTACTTACAATCGTGTAAAAGCTGATAAGGGAGACCAGAATTATGTCATTTGAAGTATTTGAGAAACTCGAATCCAAAGTCCAACAAGCGATTGATACAATCGCACTGTTACAAATGGAAATCGACGAATTAAAAGATAAAAATGGTGCGCTAAGCCAAGAGCTAGAAATAGCAAAATCAGGTACGGATTCACTGGTGCGTGAAAATGAACAATTAAAACAAGAGCAGCAAGCTTGGCAAGAGCGTTTACGGACTCTGCTAGGTAAGATGGAAGAGGTGTAATTTCTCGTCATACTTCGCGTTGTAGGGGTGTTGGCTTCGTCT